>JBGUZD010000041.1:0-21552 GCA_045222695.1 Candidatus Limivicinus sp. | reverse complement strand
GACTCTGACTCCGTATGTGAGGGTTCGAATCCTTCTCCCGCTGCCAGATATCGGCTTGAATCGTTACGATTCAAGCCGATTTTCTTTTGCGAGAGCTATTGATTTGTGCGATTTTCCGAGTAGAATGTATATTGAAATGTGTGTTTTCCCGAGCGTTAAAGCTGCTGAAAAGTGAGAGGGCATTACGAAGAGCACAACAAAAGCGAGGTCGATTACCTGATCGACGATTTCGACAGTCTGTCCGCCGTCCCCATCGAGGTCAAGTCCGGCAAGGACTACACCATCCACAGCGCGCTGAGCGCCTTCGTAAAGAACGAAGATTATCATGTAAAGAAGGCCTATGTCCTGTCCAACACCCGCGAGATCACAACAAACGGCAAGATCACGTATATCCCGATCTATGATGTGATGTTCCTGGGTGCGACTGCTTTCTCAAGTGACACTCTCCAACTAAACTGATGCTTGACTGATTGAATACTGATAAGGATTGGTGACTATCATGGCAAAGAAAGAAGTTAAAACAGATCTATGGGTGGCCGGTCAGCTCGACAAGTGCAAGATTAAATACACTCCCCAAGGGAGTGATGTGAAAGAAATCAATGACGCTCTTTCTACTGCATCAAAAAGGGGCACCGGTAAAGCCGGTTTCCCTGAATATGTTGCTGTCGTAAATGATTTCGTCATTGTGATAGAGGATAAGGCTGATTTAGGCCAGCATATCAAACTTACCGATACCGGGATCATTGATGTTGCAACAAAAGCTGTCACTGACTTCGCGGTAAATGGCGCATACTTCTACGCTAAACACATTGCGCAGAACAGCAATTTTAGAAAAGCATTTGCAATCGGTGTCTCTGGTGATTCCAAGCATCACAAGATCACGCCATTATATGTCGATGACAGAGAGAGCTATAAACGGCTGCCTGATGTCGAATCTTTTGCCATGTTCACTGAGCAGAACATTCAAGAGTATTATGTTCGGAATGTGCTGGAAGAGAAGACGGATGTTGAAAAAACAACAGAAGAAATCCTCAAAGATGCTGCTGAGCTGCATGAATACCTGCGTACATATGGATCGCTGAAGGACCAAGACAAGCCTCTGGTTGTCTCTGGTATTCTGCTGGCATTGGACGACAAGTTCTTTTCTGTGGACAGCCTTAAAGGCGACGAGACCACAACAGACGGGCAACTGATTTGCGATGCGATACAGCGACGCTTGAAATCATCCAATGTTGGGCCGGACGCTAAACGAGATAAGCTCATGAGCGAATTCGCTGTTATCCGCACAAGCGCGCGTCTGAATGAAATAGACGAAAAGCTCGGAAAGACGCCGCTGAAGTTTTATACCGAATTCTTAAAGGAGCGGGTATTCGACAGTATAAAGTATAAATCCTCTGCCGAGGATTTCATTGGCCGTTTCTACGGGGAATTCATGAGCTATAGCGGCGGAGACGGACAATCTTTGGGCATTATCTTGACACCGGCACATATCTGTGAACTCTTCTGCGATCTTCTCAATGTGCAGCCAACAGATATCGTGCTTGACCCATGCTGCGGCACAGCAGGTTTCCTTGTAGCTGCAATGCATAGGATGGATTATGCAGCGGGCGATGACCAGACTGTAAGAAAAAGCATTCGTAAGAAACAACTTCATGGCTTTGAAATACAGAGCAATATGTTTGCGATTGCCTGTACAAATATGATCCTCAGAGAGGACGGCAACAGCAACATTCAGTGTCAAGACTTTTTGAAGCAGAATCCTGCGCTCGTTCAGCAAAAAGGCGCGACGATCGGCATGATGAATCCCCCTTATTCTCAGGGAACGAAAGCTGATCCCAGCCAATATGAGCTTTCTTTTGTTGAACACCTTTTGGATTCTCTGGTAGAAGGTGCCAAGGCTGCTGTGATTGTTCCCCAGTCTTCGATGACAGGAAAGACCAAGGACGAGCAGAACTTCAAAGAAAGCATCATGAAGCACCATACATTGGAGGGTGTAATTACCTGTAATACTGAAACCTTTTACGGCGTGGGTACAAATCCCGTCATTGCCGTTTTTACTGCACATGATCCTCACCCTGATGAAAAGCTCTGTAAATTCATTGATTTCCGTGACGATGGATTTGAAACCCGTGCTCATATTGGATTAGTGGAAGGCGATTCCGCAAAGGATAAAAAGCAGCATCTTCTTGATGTTTGGTTTGATCGTGCGGAGGCTCCGTCAAAGTTCTGCGTGGAATCAAGAGTAAAAGTTGATGACGAGTGGCTCCACAGTTTTTATTACTTCAATGACGAAATCCCGACAGAAGTAGATTTTGAAAAGTCGATCGGTGACTATCTGAGTTTTGAGTTTTCCATGATCATGCAAAACCGGGAATACCTGTTTGAAGGAGATCACGAATGATGATGCTAAGTGATAGAGAATGGAAAGTATTCTCCCTGACTGGCGAAAACGGCTTGTTCCCAATACAGGCAACAGGCTCAGGAGTTGATGGGATTAGACTGAAATCCGGGAATGAAGAAACCGTTCCCTATGTTACAAGAACGGAAACGAATAACGGGATTGCCAAGTTTATTTCTTCAAGCAATTTGGATTTCGGTTATGATGAGGGTAACTGTATTACCATCGGTCTTGACACCCAAACAGCATATTGGCAACCGATGCGTTTTGTGACTGGACAAAATATCCAGATTCTTCGGAGTCCAAAACTCAATTTCTATTCAGCGCAATTCTTAACGGTAGTATTGCGCCAACAAATGAAAAGCAAGTTCAATTGGGGTGGTAATGGCGCAACACTGGGTCGTCTGAAAAAGCTAAAAGTGTTACTTCCTGTCAACGAACAGGGAGAGCCAGATTATCAGTTCATGGAGGATTATGTTCGTGAGTTGATGGGCAGGAAGTATAAGCAGTATACGAGTTATGCCAATAAAATGCTCATCGCCTTTCTCGGAAAAGATTATGTAAACCAGGGGGGGCAGAATGACCTCTTGATTAAAAAGAACTGGGGCGCATTTGTCATTTCGGATATATTTGCCATCTTGCCTGGAAAGCGACTTGTCGCAGCAGATACAACAGAAGGGCAACGGCCATTTATCGGAGCGCTGGATAACAACAATGGTGTTGCACGCTTTGTGAATGATCGGAATAGCTCAATCGACAAAAACGTCCTCGGCGTGAACTATAACGGCAACGGTATGGTTATTGGCTTCTATCACCCGTATGAATGCATTTTCTCCGATGATGTGAAACGTTTCCATCTCAAACATCATGAGGATAACCAGTTTGTTCTGCTGTTCATGAAAGCCTGTATTCTCATGCAAAAGCAAAAGTTCGGTTATCTATATAAATTCAACGCTGAGAGGATGGCTCATACCAGTATTATGCTTCCGGTAACGGAAGCGGGCGATCCGGATTACACCTTTATGGAAATGTACGGAAAGATTATGTTTGCCCGAAAGTATGAGCAATACCTTTCTGAGATAAGGACGCGCATAAGCTAAGTGTTGACAGAAAAGGGATAGAAAAGCACAAGCGGATCTCTGGCTTGTCGAAATAAGTTGAAAACTGTTAAAAACATGATATAATAAACATAAAAAGAATTCTAATACAGAAAGAAGGTTGTTCTATGCCGACGCTAACAATGTTTACTGTTTGCGAATCTGTGGGGAACTTTGCTCCCCAACCAAACGTTAATATTCCTCAATTGAACGGCCCACAGGCTGTGCTCAGACCATATTTTATCCCTAGTAGTTTTTCGTTTGGTATTTCTGCGGGGGTTATTGGTGTTGATTTAAAAAAGTCAAACGCTGTTCGCTTTTTGATAAAAAATCCTGAAGGCAGCATTATTCAGGATTCCGGAGAATCGATTTTTCCTGCTCTTGCCGAAGATGATTCACTCCCTAATGACTATCAAGGATTTGTGTTGACGTTGGACATACGAAATCTGATTATAGAAGAACAAGGAGTATACGTTTTTGAGCTCATTATAAATGATGAGAGCATAGGAACTCGGGATATTCCTATTTTTCCTGCAAAAAGAGAATGAAAACTAATTGCTCTAGTATTATACCTGTTGATACAAATTATATATACAAGCCATCAGTTTCGCTGAAAACGACTATTTTGAATGGCTGTATTACCCTTTGTATTCTGTCATTATCAACGTCAACTGCACCGAACGCTGTTGCGCTTCCAATAGATAATGTCTACAGCACAAGCACAGTTTCGACATACCCTTTGAATTGGGCAAGGTATAATCAAGGAAGTATTAATCTCTTCTTTGAGGGTGAATCTTCATTGAATGCCGAATTGCAAAGGAATAATTATAAGCTTGATGAAATTGCTGCATTACCTGATAATTGGAATAATAATCAAGCACCACATTTTTCAACTGAGATAATCGCAAAAATGCGGTCGATTATATCTTCTCTTCCAATTCAACCAAGAATTTTCCCAACTGCACGGTATAGTATTCAGTTTGAGTATGAAAAGCAGGACGGCGAGTACTTAGAATTTGAACTGTTTGAAGATGGAAGATTAAAGAAGTTCTCATATTCGGGTGGCGGGCAATTCTCAACGGAGCTTATAGAAGATAAAGACGTTGAAGGGATTGTTCGAGCGTTCTATGAATGAAGAATTTGGAAAAGAAGAACTACTCCTTCGGGCCGTTTACCCCCAAACGAAACGGCCAGACTTTTGGGATAATGGTCATCTAACAAGCGCTGCCCTCAAAGATTCAAAAGGTCTTTCTGTTGACCGCACAGGGAACAGGTCGCTCTACGATTCAATAGAGTATATAAAAAATCACTTAAATGGGTTCATAGTTTCGATAACTGTTAAAGCGTGTGATAGTGTCCAAGCGGAACTAGCCTATTTGCCAAGCGAAAAGAATCCTTTCCATAGCGAGATTCACGGAAGTAAGACGGAACTCGAGTTGAGTGACGTTCAAGCCTTTCTGTTGTCAAGACAAGCAAGGATTGAATTTGAACCCGAATATACCTTCGGGTGATTGCTGCTGATATACAAATTGTCACCTGAGAGCTGCTGGCATTAACAGCTTTCAGGTGACATTGCAATTATGGCTACTGATGGAGTAGAGTTAAAAGAACTCTGATTCTGTGTTTTGATATGAAATACTACATCACCGCCGATATTCACGGCTTTTATACCGAATTTCATAAGGCGCTGGAGGAGACGGCGTATTTCACCGATCCCGAGCCGCATAAGCTCATCATCCTGGGCGATATCTTCGACCGCGGGCAGGAAGCCGTGGAGATGCAACGCTTCATCCTCTCCCTTCTGGAGCAGGACTTGCCGCTTCTCTTCAGCCAAATACAGGCATCTTTTTTTCTTTCATGGTGTTGTCCCCCTTTTGATTCCATCGTAGGCCAAACGAAAGAGAAAAACGAATGTGCGTTTGAAAAAACGGAAAATGTGTGCCGGCTACCGCTAAAGCTTCTTTATCAAATCCGTTATCACTACTCGTACCAGCTATCGGCTTGAATCGTAACGATTCAAGCCGATTTTCTTTTTCGCGGGCTATTGAATTGTGTGTTTTTCTGAGCGGGATGTTTATTGAAATGTGTGTTTTTTTCGGACGTTGAACCGGCTGGAAAGTGCGAGGGCGTTGGGAAGACCTCATTCGCTTCCATCGCGCCGCGAGGCGCCCGGGGCTAGGCCAGGTCGCCGAAGAACTGCGCGAATTCCTCGTCGCTGAGCTCGTCGGCGAAACGTCTGAACGAGGCGACCACCGTTTTCGAGCGTCCCCCGTATTGCGTCACATAGGTCCGCAGCTCATCCACATTCCTCTCCCAGAGGGAAATGCCCGCCTCGGCGTCCTTTATCTTGAACCATCGAAGCATGTTGCGCCCCATCTCGGGAAGCAGCTCGTCATGGTAGCGGTCAATGAGCGCGAGGATCGACTCGTCCGACATTTTTCCGTGCAGCGCGTCGGAAAGCTGTTCGGCCATTTTCAGCTGGAATTGACGGTTATACATCAGCCTGCGGGGAACGACGTTATAGGCGTACGTATGCAGCACGCCGCCGTCCGTCGCTCCGTTGAGCGGCACTTCAAAGGCCGGATAGGCGAACATGCCCAGATCGAGGTCGGACAGGCCGTAGCGCATCATATCGTCCTCGGCGGAGTAATAATAGCGGATATTCGCCGGACTGCTGTCAAAGTTGCTGCACCAGCCTTCGATCACACACCAGCCGATGATGCTGTCGATGTTGATATGCTCGGCCACATAGTTGTAATTTTCATCGTTTTTCAGGTCGTTATACAGCGCGAAATTGCAGACCTTCGCGGTCTCGCTTCTGCTGTCCCACAGCCCTTTCCAGACGGTGATGCTGTCGACGTCATAGCCGTAATGATTGGCGTAATGCGCGGCGGAATGGGCTTCCCGGATGCTGTAAAGGCCCCAGTACTGCCCGTTGATATACAGTACGGCATAACGGTGGTCCAGCGAGGGCATTTCGGGGAAGCAGTCGATCGCCGCCTGATGCATCAGATTGTCGCGCATCAGCGTCGGCAGATTCGTTTCGATGTCGCTGCGCAGCAGGATCGACGAAAACTCGGTCACGCCGTTGCCGAACAAGTCGTAGTTCAGCTCCCCGTCATAGCGCGAGCGGAAGCAAAGCTTCAGCGACTTTTTGCCCGAGGCCCTTTTCGAGGTCATGCCGTGGAGCTTGATCCCGCATTCGATCGAAAAGCCGCCGTCCTCCTCGAAAAACTCCACGGCGCCCGCCGTCTCGCGCTCGTGCTCAAGATCGTAATAGACGCCGCTGCGGCCCATCAGCTCCGTTGGGTCGCCCATCACGCTCACCACCGGCAGCGTGTGGTTTTCGTTGAGGATAAAGCTCAGGTCCAGCGGCTCGCTCGGGAGGCAGTCTTCCTCAAAGCTCACCGCCCGCAGGACGGAAGTGGCCCCGATCGTCAGCGGGCCGTCATACAGCGGAGAATCGGACGTCGGAACGGAGCCGTCGGTCGTATAGTGCATCTCGCCGTCGGCGGCCAGCTCCACGCATACGCTTTCCACGTCGTTGTAAATGCCGTCCGCCGTCAGGGCGACGGGCGTTTCGGCCACGCGGCGGGCCCCCCGGCCGTTTGCGCCGCCGGGAGTGGGAGATGCGAAGAAAAAGAAGCCTCCCCTGCCGTCGACCCGGCCGAAGCTGCCGCCGCGGGGAATGCGCCGCAGCGGGACATAGTCCACGAGAGCGCCGTCCTCCGCGCTCAAATACAGGCGGTCGCGCCGTGCGTTCAGCGCGAAGGCGGCCTGGCGGTCGTTTGAAACGGCGTCCGTCCCGGTGCAGAACACCAGGAACAATCCGCCGGGCTCCAGTCTGACGTCCGGAAGACGAAAAGCCTGCAGGTCCCTGAAGCTGTCGGACAAAAAATATTTCGACAGCTCGATTGCTTCCTCCCCGGTGTTCTTTATTTCGACCCAGTCGAAGCAGTCGGCCTGCCCCAGCTTATCCCGCTCGTTGTAGACCGCGACCTCGTTGATCTGAAGCGGGGCGCTTCCGACGAGCGTTTCCTGCCGGGAATCGTAGCCGGCCGCGTCGTTTGCGAATCCGGGGCTCGGCCAGTCGCAGAGCGCGGCCGTGCCGTCCTCTTTCCGCGCGAAGCTCCGATCGCTTTCGCAGGCGGGGATCTCCACTCTGTCGAGCACCGTGCCGCCGAGCGTAAGCAGTTCGACGGCACAGCCGTCTTTCGATACGGCGAGAGGGGTCATGTCTTCATCGGGCGCGCCGTCGCCCACCGCGATCACGGCATATTCCCCGGCGGCGATCTCCCGCGCCGGCAGCCGCGCCTCATTCTCGCCGCAGCGCAGCACGAGCTCCGAGAGATCCGCGCTTTCGCCGCCGCCGTTGTACAGTTCGATCCAGTCGGGGAACTGCCCGCCGACGGCAAGCGTCGCCTTGTTGGCGCCCATCGCCTCGCTGATGACGACCGCCGGGAGCGCAGCCGGCGTTTCGGTCGCGCCGGCGGGCTCCGGAGAAGGCAGGACTTCCTCCGCCGGGACCGCCGCGGTATTCTCTTTATTCGCGCTGTCCGGAACGCCGCGCTTTGAAAGCAGGCAGACGGCCGGCACGATCAAGGCCAGCGCTATGGCGGCAGCCAGGATGATCTTCAGTACACGTTTCAAGCAGGTTCCTCCATCCGCCGGGGCCTGTCGGGCCGCCCCGGTCTCCCGCCCGGTTTCGAGTCGGGTATCGGTGCTCCGCTACTTGCGGACGAAGCGGATCCGGCACACGTCGTCGCCCCTGGCGATGGCGGCCGGCAGCTCCAATCTGCAGCCGAAGCTCTCGGCGATGCCGCGGTCTCCGCACATGGCGTGGTCGCACAGAAGCCGGATCTCCTCGTCCGAGCAGCCCTGCTTCTGCCATGCCTTCACAAGCGGGCAGTAGTGAAAGTCGATGTCCAGGTGATCGTCGTCGCAGCGCAGGATATCCATCTCGAAGACCCACTGAGCGAACTTGGAAAACAGCGTCTTTTTCAATCCCTTCAGCGAAGAGCCGCCGCCCGCCTTCTCCCGGAGCTTTTCTCCCTGATACAGTCCGCAGCGGCGGATCGCATCCGGCGCATACGAATCCGACGGAAGGCCCTTCTTCGCGGCCTCGTCGCACAGCAGGTACATCCACAGAGCCCTGTGCTCCAGCTGCTCGCGAATGGCCACGATCAGGGGGAACCTGATCTTCGCTTCGTTGTGAATGGCGCTCATCGTTTATCCTCCTTTTGGCCGGGCCCTGCCGATGCGGCGGGCGCCGGTCCTTTCTTTGTCCGCTTTACAGTATATCAAGGATCCCGCTCCATTTCAATGCTCGGCAGGCCCTTTGTCTTTGTCTTCCGGACGGCGGCCGCTTTTTGCGGATCGCCGTTTTTCCATATCGCGCCTTCGCAGCGGATACGCGCCGCGGCACGGGCCGGGCTTTCGATACGCTTTGCGTATGATGGCCGCAAGCATACGGATATTATCCTTTTTGCCGCGTCCGTGCTATGATCTCGGTATCAACAATGCAGCAAAAGCCATGATGGAGACAGGCCGCGGGAGAAAGCCGCCACAGAGAGCCGGGGGAGCTGAGAGCCCGGCGCGGGCGCTTCCGAACGGGAACACTCCGGAGCCGCAAACCGAACGCGAAGGCAAGTAGGGGCGACGTGAGTCCCGCGTTAAGGGGCAGAGGGTTGTCAGACCCCGACGAGTGACTGTCGTTGCCGGCAGTAAAAAAGGTGGCACCACGGATGCGCAGCTTGTCCGTCCTTTTGTTGTAAGGACGAGCTGCGAGATCATTCCGGAGGTGCTTTTTTCATGTGTTGTGTGATGGGAACTCTCTCTCCGCGGTATTCCGCGGAACAGATCCGGCCGTATTTCGACAGGACGAAGTCGCGCGGACCCGACGATACGCGCATCGAGCGCGCGGGCAAAGGTCTGCTGTGCTTCCACCGTCTGGCCATCATGGGCCTGCACGACGAGGGGATGCAGCCCTTCTCGCTGGGAAAGAACAAAGCGGTCTGCAACGGCGAGCTCTACGGCTGGCGCGCGCAGAGAAAGGCCCTGGAGGCGAAGGGCTATTCCTTCGCCAGCGGCTCGGATTGCGAGCTGCTGCTGCCGCTCTATGAGGAATACGGCCTCGGGATGTTCGAAAAGCTCGACGCGGAGTTCGCGCTGATCCTCTACGACGGCGAGAAGGACCGTCTGATCGCCGGGCGCGACCCCATCGGCATCCGGCCGCTGTATTACGGATACTTCGACGACGGCGCGATCGCCTTCGCCAGCGAGCCGCAGAATCTGGTCGGCCTGTGCGCGCACATCCTGCCCTTCCCGCCGGGACATTACTACGACGGCGAGCGCTTCGTGCGCTATGCCGATCTTACGACGGTGGAGGCCTTCTCCCCCGACGATCTCGAGACCGTCTGCGCCGGGATCCGCGAAAAGCTCATCGCCGGCGTGGAGAAGCGGCTCGACGCGGACGCGCCGCTGGGCTTTCTTCTCTCGGGCGGCCTGGATTCCAGCCTCGTGTGCGCGATCTCTTCCAAACTGCTGGGCCGGAAGATCCGCACCTTCGCCATCGGCATGGATCTCGACCCGATCGACCTCAAATACGCGCAGATCGCCGCGGACTACATCGGCGCGGAGCACACGGCCTTTCACATGACGCGCGAGGAGGTCCTCGCCGCGCTCGACGAGGTGATCCGTCTGCTCGGTACCTGGGACATCACCACGGTCCGCGCGAGCCTGGGCATGTATCTCTGCTGCAAGGCCATCCACGAGACGACCGACGTGCGCGTCCTGCTCACGGGCGAGATCTCCGACGAGCTTTTCGGCTACAAATACACGGACTTCGCCCCCTCGGCGGAAGCCTTCCAGCTCGAGAGCAAGAAACGCATCGACGAGCTGCACATGTACGACGTGCTGCGGGCGGACCGATGCATCTCCGTGAACTCGCTCGAGGCGCGCGTTCCCTTCGGCGATCTCGACTTCGTGCGCTATGTGATGCGGATCGACCCCCGGCTCAAGCTCAACACCTACGGCATGGGCAAGTATCTGCTGCGGCACGCCTTCGAGAAGGACCGTATCCTGCCGGACGAGATCCTCTGGCGGCAGAAGGCCGCCTTCTCCGACGCGGTCGGCCACTCGATGGTGGACGATCTCAAGGCCTACGCGGAGACCGTTTACAGCGACGAGGCTTTCCGCGAGGGCTGCGTGCGCTGGGCTTACCGCCCGCCCTTTACGAAAGAGAGCCTGCTCTACCGGGATATCTTTGAGAAGCACTATCCCGGCCAGGCGGAGATGATCGCCGACTTCTGGATGCCGAACCCCGACTGGGAGGGCTGCCGGGTCTCCGATCCGTCCGCCCGTGTGCTTTCCAACTACGGGAAAAGCGGCGTTTGAATCCCGCGGACGCGCGAAGGGCAGACAGTCCCTGCGATGAGCTCATGTATCGGATCGCCGAGGCCTTCGGCGTCCCTTTTCCAAGCAAAAAAGCGGCAGGCGAACTATCGCCTGCCGCTTTTTCAAGCGCGGATCACTCGTTGGTGTAGTTGTCGAAGTAGCCCTGGATGTAGACGATGGGGGTGCCCTTGTCGCCGGATCCGGAGGTCAGGTCGCACAGCGAGCCGATCAGGTCGGTGAGACGCCGGGGCGTGGTGCCCTCGGAGATCATGTTGCCCACCAGGCTGTCGCCGGTCTTGGCGCGGATCTTCTTCTCGATGGCCTCGCGCAGGGCGTCGCCGGAGAGATCGCCGAACTCGTTGTCGGCCAGGTACTTGAGCTTGAGCTCGTTGGGCGTGCCGACCAGGCCCGCGGTATAGCCGGGAGAGACGACGGGGTCGGCCAGCTCCCAGATCTTGCCGACGGGGTCCTTGAAGGCGCCGTCGCCGTAGACCATGGCCTCGATGCGCTTGCCGCTCGCCTCGCAGAGGATGCGGCTGAGCTCCTCGGCGACGGCGGTGCAGTCGCGCGGGAAGAGCTTGACGGTGTCCTCGGTGGCCTTGTTGGAGCCCAGCAGGCCGTAAGTCTCGTTATAGCCGCTGCCGTCGACCGGGGCGGTGAGGATGTCGTCCAGGCCCAGCACGGTCCTGGCGCCGGCGGCGCGGAGCAGGCGCTTGGAGCGCTCGCGGGTGTGGATGTCGCAGGTGATGACGGTGTCCGTGTGCTCCAGCAGGGTGGTGACCTTATTTCCGAAAAGCACCTCGACCTCGCAGCCCTCGCCGCGGATCAGATCGGAGTAGAAGTCGATGTAGTCCACGCCGGTGAAGGGGTGGATGATGTGGCCGAATTTCTCGCGGAACTGCGCGAGCGTCAGCACGTCGGCATAGGGGTTGACGCCCGCCTCGTCCAGCCTGTCCCAGTCCACCAGATGGTTGCCCACCTCGTCGGAGGGATAGCTGAGCAGCAGCACGATCTTTCTGCAGCCGGCGGCCATGCCGCGCAGCAGCAGGGAGAAGCGGTTGCGGCTGAGGATCGGGAAAGCCACGCCCACGGTCCCGCCGCCGGTCTTGGAGCACACGTCCGCGGCGATCTGTCCGACGCTCGCGTAGTTGCCCTGGGCCCGGGCCACGACCGACTCGGTCACAGCCACGATGTCGCGGTCGCAGGGCGTGATGCCGGCTTCCTTCCAGGCCTCCATGACGGAGTCCGCGGCGATCCTGGCGATGTTGTCGTTCTGGCGGATGATGGGGGCGCGGATGCCGCGCACGACGGTGCCGATGGTTCTCATAGTGACACTCCTTTGCCGAAACGGCGTGAATTTTGAAATCACAAAGGATAGTATACGTCAGACTGCGGAAGAAGTAAAGTACGGTTTTATTAGCGGCCGGCATATGAGAAGAATATGAAAAGGATATGCTTCGCCGCGCCCGTGGAGGGCGGAAGCGCGCTCTTTTCATATGCGCGGGACCATGGTATAATGAAGGGCAAGCTGCAAATCTGTGAACAAGGAAGGTGCCCGCCATGCTGAGCAGACCGGAAGACGGCTGGACTTATTTTCAGCCGGGAAAAGAGAACCGCTACAGGCTGAGCTATTTAACGGACGTCGCGGTCGACTGGCTGACGCAGGCGATCCACGGGCTTGAAACCATGGACGTTTTCTCCGTCCACGGTTTTTCCGAGCCGGGCAGGATGGTCTGCACGGTCAGCTACTGGAGCTGCTACGTCATCTTTGAAGACGACGGCCCGGCGCCGATATGCGAGGACATCACCCACCTGCATATCAACATGATCGAATTCTGCAAAAAGCTCTGCCGGGATATCGAAGAGAGCTTCGACGCCTGGGTGCACTGGGACGACGACAGCCTCGAGGAGGGCGGAGAAGAGGCGGTCCGGGCCCGGGCGGAAAAGCTCCGCGCGCTGCTCGACGAGCTCAAACGGCTCGTCGGCGAGAACGAGGACTGCTTTCTCGACGGCTGCTTCTTCTGAGCGGCCGGGCGGAAGGCGCTGCAAGATGCAAAAAGGGAGAGGAACACGATGGACGGCTACCGCGTGATCGACAAAAACACATATTACCGCAGCGGCGTTTTCCGCCACTTTTCGGAGGACTGCAAATGCTCGATGTCCATGACGGCGCGTCTGGACGTGACCGCGCTCGCGGCGTATTCCGAAGCGAGCGGGACGAAGTTTTCGCTCAATTTCCTGTATCTGCTCTCAAGGACGCTCAACTCCCGCGAGGACTATCGGATGGGCTGGCTCTGGCAGACGGAGGAGCTGATCTGCTACGACGTCATCCACCCCACGCAGTACCTCTTCCACGAGGACACCGAGACCTGCACGCCGGTCTACTCGCGCTACTGCGAGGACTATGACGCCTTTTACCGCGCCGCGGCGGAGGACCTCGGGCGCGCCGCGCAGACCCGGGAATACGCGCTGGACGCGGCGGGCCATCCGAACTGGTTCGACGCCTCGTACATCCCCTGGCTGTCCTACGACGCGCTGCACCTCGAGCTGCCGGACGGCTATCTGTTCTTCGCGCCGATCGTCAACTGGGGCCGCTGGCGCGAGGAGGACGGCCGCCTGATGATGCCGGTGAGCGTGCGGCTCAACCACGCCGTCGCCGACGGCTTCCTGCTGGCGAAGGTCTTCCGCCTGCTGCAGGAGGAGATCGACGCGTTCTGCGCGCGCTGAAGCCCGCGCCGCCGCACAAAAACGGGAACTTTTCAAAAAGTTCCCGTTTTTGTCTGCGCCTTGCCTTGGGCCGGGATCTGTGCTATATTGAAGCTTATGATTATCCGCGCTTTTCAGGAAATGAGGTTTTGCTTTGAAAAAGCGTTTTTCCTTTGTCTGCATCTATCTGTGTCTGCTCACGCTGCTCGTCTGCGGCGCGGCGGAGCTGCTCTCTCCCGACAAGGGCGAGCGGCTCTCCGAATCGGAGAACCGCATGCTCGCGGCCTTTCCCGCGCTGTCTGTGAAGACGGTGGCGGACGGCAGCTTCATGAGCGGCTTCGAGAGCTATCTCTCCGACGCCTTTCCCTTCCGCGACGGCGCGGCGGCCTTTCACGACGGTCTGATGGATCTCGTGCGCATCCCCGGCAGCGGTCCGGCCACGGGCGTGGTGGAGGACGAGCGGCTGTGGGATCAGAGCGAGGAGCAGGAGGCCGCCTTCCAGCAGCTGTTGGAGGACGAGCGCGCCGAGCTCGGCGGGGAGAATCCCTCCGAGCTTGAAGCCGCGCCGTCGGACGCCGTCACCGGCGATGTGCACGACGTCACGCTGTGGCTTGAGCGTGCCGACGGCGGGCGGGAGGTCCTCTTTACCTACCCGGCGGACGCGGTCGTCTCCTTCGCCGGGATCCTCAACCGCTACCGCGCGAAGCTGCCCGAGGACGGCAGGCTGTATTTCTTCTCGCCGCAGGTATCGGACGTGGCGAACAACATCATCGGCAAGACCAAATACGTCGGCTGGGGCACCGACCTCGTCGAGGTGCTGCAGCCCCTGGTGGACGACGGCGTGGTCGTCGTGGACGATCTGGCGATCCTGCAGCCCTACCTCAACGACGCGCCCTCGGCGCTCTATCCGATCAAGGACTACCACTGGCACGCGATCGCGGCCAGCATCACGGCGGACGCGCTGATCTCCGACCAGGGCCTCGCTCCCGCCGATTACGACCAGTACCGCTACTGGCTCTCCTACAAGCACGACAACCGCGCCTATTCCACCGAGGAACTCGCCGGCATGAGCTACAACCGCGAGACGATCGAGATCATGAGCGCGATCTCCCCCGCCGGGAGCTATTTCCTGAACAATATCACGGAGCGGCGGCGCACGACCTTCACGATGTCCGAAGGCGGCTACGTCGGCTTCCTCGGCGGTCACAAGGGGCCCTGGCGTCTCGTCGAGGGCGGCTTCCACACCGGCAGGAACGCGCTCGTCGTGGGCGACTGCTTCACGATCCCGCTCATCCCCTATCTCGCGCCGTATTACGATCAGATCATCTCTACGGACGTGCGCGACAACTTCTACTCCGTCCATCTCGCCGGCGCGAACATCGGCGACTACATCGCCGCGTACGACGTGCACGACATCTACGTGGTGTGGAGCACCAACGCCCGCTTTTACAGCGACAACATCCAGTCGCGCATGTCGGCCTATCTCGATCTTGCGTACTGATCCTTTCCCTTTGAGGTTACGGTTATGGTCTTTTCCAGCCTGACATTTCTATTGGTCTTCCTGCCGCTGCTCTACATCCTGTATTTCGCGCTCAGCTCTCCGCGCTGGCGCAACGGCGTGCTGCTGGCGATGTCCCTGCTGTTCTACGGCTGGGGCGAGCCGCTGTGGATCCTGGCGATGCTCATCTCGACCTTCGCCAACTTTTACTGCGCCCGCGCCCTCACGCGCACGGACAGCGAGCCGCGGCGCAGGGCGATCCTCGCCGTCGGCGTGGTGTTCTCGCTGAGCTTCCTGTTCTATTTCAAATACTCCGCCTTCTTCGCCAACTCGCTCTCAAAGCTCTTCGGCCTCGGCTGGCGGGCGGCGGACAAGCGTCTGCCGATCGGCATCTCCTTCTACACCTTCCAGATCCTGACCTACACGGTGGACGTTTACCGCCGGAAGGCCCCCGCGCTGGAGAGCCCGCTGCGTCTGCTGCTGTATATCAGCTGCTTCCCCCAGCTCATCGCCGGCCCGATCGTGCAGTACGCCGACGTCGCCGATCAGCTTGCGGAAAGAAGGATCCTGCCGGACGAGTTCACGGCGGGGCTGCAGCGCTTCATCAAGGGCCTGGCGAAAAAGGTGCTGCTGGCCAACGTCTGCGGCGCGGCGATGGAGGAGCTGACGCTCGCCGGGACGGGGGCGGCCCTCTCGCTGCTCGGCGCGTGGATGGCGGCCTTCCTCTATACGCTGCAGATCTATTTTGATTTCTCCGCCTACTCCGACATGGCCATCGGCCTGGGGCGGACTCTCGGGTTCCGCTACAAGGAAAACTTCCGCTTTCCCTACGCCTCGCTCTCCGTCTCGGAATTCTGGCGGCGCTGGCACATCTCCCTGGGCAGCTTTTTCCGCGACTACGTATACATCCCTCTCGGCGGCAACCGCCGCGGCGCGCCCCGCACGGTGCTGAATCTTCTGATCGTCTGGGCGCTGACGGGCCTGTGGCACGGCGCGAGCTGGAACTTC
Organism: Candidatus Limivicinus sp.; assembly: GCA_045222695.1. GTDB lineage: Bacteria > Bacillota > Clostridia > Oscillospirales > Oscillospiraceae > Limivicinus. The sequence goes on along the minus strand of JBGUZD010000041.1, from coordinate 5,450 downwards.
GTGCTCTGGGGCCTGTATTTCGGCGTGCTGCTGATCCTCGAGCGCTTCGTGTTCGCCTCTCTGATCGAAAAAACGCCCAGGGCGATCCGCTGGGCGCTGAGCTTTGTCATCGCCGTCGTCGGATGGGTCATCTTCTATTACACCGATCTCTCCGCGCTCTCGCAGGCGCTCGGCGCGCTCTTCGGCGTCGGGATCTCCGGCTGGAGCGACGCGGCGTCTCTCGCCGTCCTGCGCAGCTACGGCGTCTGGGCTCTCGGCGCCTTCGTGCTGAGCCTGCCGGTCGTGCCTCTCGTTTCCGAAAGGCTGCCGGAGAAGCTGCGCGGCGCGCTGGGGCTCGTCCTCACGCTGTTGCTCTTCGCCGCTTCGCTGCTCTTCCTGATCGGGCAGAGCTACAACCCCTTCATCTATTTCCGCTTTTAAGATAAGAGGTCCGTATGGATAACGAACAGAAAACAATCAGGCGCAGCGTGATGCTGCTCATCGCGGCGGCGACGGTCCTGTTCCTCGCGGCGCTCTGGGGCGTCTCCGCCCTGCGCGAGCGCATCCCGCAGCGGCGCGCCGAGCGGATCGAGGCGCTGCTCGAGAGCGGCGACACCGCCGCGGCGCGACCGCTGATCGGCCGCGTGGACGACGAGGCCCTGGCCGAGAGCTTTCTCGCCCGCTGCGACTATCTCGACGCCGAGGAGGCCTTCGCCCGCGGCGACTGGATCGCCGCGCGTGAGCTCTATGCCGCCGCCGGCAGCTTTGAGGACAGCGCGGAGAAGGTCCGGCTGTGCGATTATCGCCGCGCGGAGGAACTCCTCGCCGCCGGCTCGCTCGAGGAGGCCGAAGCGCTGTTTTCCTCGCTCGGCGGCTTTGAGGACGCGGCAGACCGCGCGCTCGGCTGCCGCTATGACAGAGCGGCCGCGCTGGAGAGCGCGGGCGAGCTGAGCGAGGCTGCCGCGCTCTTTGAGTCGCTCGGCGGCTATCTCGACGCCGAGGCGCGCCTGCTGCGCATCGCGAAGGCGGCCACGAACCTCAGCGACGACGAGGAGGCCCTCTCCGCCTTCCGCGGCATGAGCCCGGAAGCGCGCGAGAAGATGGCCGCGCTCGGCACGGCGCGCGCGGCGCTGCCGCGGGACGTGATCGCCGTCGGCTTTTATCACACGGTCGGGCTGCGGGCGGACGGCAGCGTCGTCGCCTGCGGCGACAACAGCTTCGGCCAGTGCGAGGTCGGCGCGCTGCACGACGTGACGGCCGTGGCGGCGGGCGCTTATCACACGCTCGCGCTGCACCGCGACGGCACTGTCAGCGCCGTGGGCCGGAACAGCGAGCATCAGTGCGACACCGCCTCCTGGCGGGATGTGACGGCGATCGCGGCCTCGGACTACGCCGCCTTCGGTCTGACGAAGGACGGGACGCTGCTGTGCACGGGCTTCTACGATTACAAGGAGCCGGAGAGCTGGAGCGGTCTCGCCGCCGTTTCGGGCGGCTCGTACAACCTTGCGGCGCTGCGCTCCGACGGCACGGTGTGGACCTACCCCAGGCTCAAGAACACCGAGGACTTGCGCGGCTGCGTGGATCTCGCCGTCAACACGGGCTATGCCGTCGGCGTGATGCCGGACGGCGGCGCCGTCTGCTCTGTGTTCGACCTCTCCGCCTGGAAGGACGTGATCGCCGTCTCTGCCAGCGGTACGGCGATCCTCGGTCTCGATCTGCAGGGACGGGTGCTCGCGCACTTCTTCCGTGCGGGCGACGCGGTCGACTTTTCCTCCTTCACGGACGTGCGGGCGATCGCCGCGGGCGGGACGCATTTCGCGCTCGTCCTCTCCGACGGTAGCGTGAAGGTCCTGGGCGGGGACGGCCACGGCGAGGCGGACGTCGGGGACTGGGACCTGTTTTAGTCTCTTTTTTTATGTACGGCGCCGGGCTGCTTTCGCAGCCCGGCGTCCGTCGAGACTGTCAAAAAGCCACTGCAAAGTATCGAAAACAGAGCAGCGGGGGAGCTCGAGGGGGCGAAGAGCCCGCCTCGAGTACGATCAGACGCCGTCCGAAAAAGGCTGTCATTTCAGCCTTTTTCGGGTAATCGCATTTTGGCTCCGGACAAAATGCGCGGCGGCAGAAGCGCAGTCAAAAAAGCCCGAAGGAACTTTTTGACAAGCTGCGGCGCCGGGCTGCTTTCGCAGCCCGGCGCCGTCATATCCTTCCGATCATCGAAAAACGCGGGGCTCCGCCCCGCGTTTTTTATCGGTATTCCAGCCGCATGCGGAAGACGGGCCGATCCGTCTCGCCGCAGAGATAGACGCTTCCGTCCTCTCCGCTCCAGCGCAGATGCAGCGTCTGCGAAAGCCGCGCCTCGTTTTGATACTCAACCGAAACGCCGCGCAGCAGCTTCCCTGCCGCGGCCGCGCCGACGCTGTCCTCGGCGAGGTCGAAATAGCGGGTGTTGTTCATATGCCCGTTGAGGTCAACGAAGCTGTACGGCACGGTGAAATCCCGCTCGAAGGCGCAGTCCGCCTTTGCGACCGCGCCGGGCATGGCGATCTCCCCGCCGGTCACGACGCCCTCGATGACGACGCCGTACTTCTCCGGAAAGACGACCTTGCGCGTCTTCTCGTCCACCAGGCTCCACAGGGCGCTGGCCTTCAGGAGCGGCTCGCCGTCCGCGGTCTCCATGCTGTAAAAGCGCGGGAAGATCAGGTGCATGGTCTTGCCCGGCCAGCTTTTGAGCACGATGCGCTCGTCGTACTCCGGCATGCGGAGGATCTCGGCGCGCTGCATCAGCAGCACCCAGAGGACGCCCTTATCCAGCGTTTTGTCGCGCCCCATGCCCAGCTGCTCGGTGTGGCGGATCGACGCCTCCTGCAGGAGCCGGAACAGCTCCGAGGTCCGCAGGCGGCGGAACATGTCCACGTCCTTGCTGCGCAGCAGGAGCTCTTCGCGGTAGATGCTCATTGGAGCTTCTTCCAGATCGCGTCGACGACGTCGCCGAGCGTCTGCAGCTTCTTCCACTGCCGCTCGGGGATGCGCACGTCGAAGAGCGCCTCGAGCTTGCAGATCACGAGCACGAAGCCCATCGAGTCGATGGCCGTCTCGGTGTTGATGACGGTGTCCTCCTGCAGATCGACGTCCTTCATGTCGGGGAAGCTGTCGTAGATGATCTTTCTGGTCTGGTCAAGAACTTCCTGTCTGGTCATGCTTTTACACTCACTTTCTGCTGGAGCTCCCAGCGCTTGATCTTTCCCGTCGCCGTTCTCGGCAGCGGCTCGTCCGTCATCAGGATATCCGTGATCTGCTGGCCGCGCGGCAGCGTGCGCATCAGGTCCCGCAGCTTCTCGCCGAGGGCCTTCGCGTCGCCCTCGCCGGAGAAGACCAGCACGGGTTTTTCATCGCGCAGCGTGACGGCCAGCTCGGTGTGGCAGAGGGCCTGCATGATGGCCGACTCATACTCGGGCAGGAAGATCTTCGTGCCGTCCGGCAGGACGAGCATGTCCTTCTTCCGCCCCGTGATATGCAGCAGGCCGTCCTCGTCGAAGGCGCCGAGGTCGCCGGTGTGGAAAACGCCGTTCTGCAGCACCGCGCGCGTCGCGTCCGGGCGCTTGTAGTAGCCCTGCATCATGCAGGTGGGCGCCTCGATCAGGATCTCGCCGTCCTCGGCGATCGTGATCGTGTCGTCGGGGCAGACCTCCATCGCGTAAGGGTCGCCCTTGACGGAGATCGCGACGCCCGAGCTCGTCTCGGTCAGCCCGTAGCCGAAGCTGACGCGCAGGCCCATCGCGCCCGCGGCCTGCAGCAGCGCCGGCGGGCAGTCGCCCGCGCCGACGAGCACGAGCCTGAGCTCCGGGTTGATGCAGCGCATCTTCACCAGGAAGCCCAGCAGCAGCGGCACGACGGAGACCGCCGTGGGCTGATAGAACGCGCAGTCGTCGAGATAATGCCGCTGTCCGCGGCCGAGCGCGACGCAGCTCCCGCAGCTCAGTCCCCAGAGCAGGCCGCAGACGAAGCCGAACACGTGGCCCAGCGGCAGCAGGCACAGCAGCGTATCCTCCGGCGCGAGCGGCAGCTTCGCCGAGCCGTTCCACGCGCTCTGGCACAGGCTTTGGTCCGTCAGGACGACGGCCTTCGAGCGCTCGGTCGTGCCGGAGGTGAAGAACAGGATCTTTCCTTTCCCGTCCTTCACACCCGCCATCAGCGAGAGTTCGAGCTCTTCTTTCAGGTCCTTGTCGCCCCAGAGGGCGTCGACATCGGTATAGCGGATGAGCGTCTTTAAGACCTCGCTCTCCAGCGAGGCGTCGAGCAGCACGAGCTGCAGCCCCGCGAGGTTCGCCGCGAAGATCTCGATCACGTTGTCAAGGCTGCCGTCGCAGAGAAGGCCGAGGCAGGTCTTCCCCTCCCCCTTCAATTCCTCCGCGCGGCCGAGGACGCGCGCGAGCAGCTGTGAAAAGCTGAGCGTTTCCTTCTCGTATCGGAGCGCGGGCGCGTCGGGACTCGTTTCCGCAAAATGGCGGAGCAGATGCTCAAAGCTGTCAAATCGCACGGGGCACCTCCGGGATCGTTTTCTTTTTTTACAATATATCACAGTTCCCGCCGCATGGGAAGCATTTTTCTTCCCGTCCGAAGCCTCCCGGGCGGCGTTTTTTTGACATTTCATGCAAAAATAAATAGTGCAATTTCCTTTGCGTTGTTGTATAATGACTATATCTGAGCAAAAAACAGCCAAAACTGATAAACGGAGGAAAACATGGACAAGAACATTCGCATCGCCATCATCGGCGGCGGCCCCGCGGGCCTCTCCGCCGGCATGTATCTCGAGCAGAAGGGCTATGAGAACTACGTGATCTTCGAGCGCAACGACCGCGTCGGCGGCAAGTGCTGGAGCCCGTACTACAACGGCCGCCGTTACGAGATGGGCGCCATCATGGGCGTTCCGTCCTACTACGCCGTTGAGGACGTCGAGAAGTTCTGCGGCATCACGCACGACGGCCCCAAGCTCAACCGCAACTACAAGGACAGCCAGGGCAACGTGATCGAGCCCTTTGCCCGCACGCTCGGCAACATCATCCGCAACCCCTGGATGCTCAAGATGAAGGGCCAGCTCAAGAAGTTCGGCGAGCTGCTCGAGACCAAGTACAAGGGCTATGACGTCAACGGCCACCGCGGCGTAGCCGAGGGCCGCTACGACGGCTACGCCGTCACCCCCGGCCGCGAGAAGATCGAGGGCGAGAACCCCAACCTGAAGGATCTCGCGCTCCCCTTCAAGCAGTTCTGCGAGATGAACGGCGTTCCCCTGGTCCAGAAGATCTGGATCGGACCCTTCACCTCCTTCGGCTACGGCTACTTTGACGAGATCCCCGCCGCCTACGTGCTGAAGTACCTCGACTTCCAGACCTGCATGAACTTCGTCAAGGTCAACCTCTGGACCTGGGAGCAGGGCACCCAGTACATCTGGGAGCAGCTCAACGACCACATCA
>JBGUZD010000040.1:0-15052 GCA_045222695.1 Candidatus Limivicinus sp. | reverse complement strand
CCGGTATCTCGTTGCTGGTAAATACACGGGCGGCGATGTACCGGAAGGCATGGTTGTCTATGAATTTCCCAGGAGCGACTGGGCGGTATTCAACTGCATTGGTCCAATCCCGGATGCACTTCAGAGCGTGAACACGCGGATATTCCGGGAGTGGCTTCCTGGCAATCCGGAATATGAGCTTTGCGGCAACGCCAGCGTGGAGTGGTATGATTGTGTGAACGGAGAAAAAACCGATCCCGACTACCATAGCGCGATCTGGGTGCCGGTGAAGAGAAAAGAGTAAGCAGATTAACAATTACAGTACCACCACGAAAAATAGGAAGATGACCTGCACATGAAAATGCGGATCATCTTCCTTTTTGTATCCAATCCTGCCAGCCAGATGCCCAAATCGGTTTTTGTTCTAAACTGTCTTATAAACACCCATCTAATGTTCCCGGTCTTTTTTTTCGTCTTCAGCAGCAGCACACGCGAAAGCCGCACAAGGGCCCGAGACACATGTTCGCCGCGCACAGCGCCAGCAGAAAACGGTCCGGCGAGAGGCCGCTGCGGTAGTTGGTCCGATAGGTCTGATAAAAGTCGCCGCCGCTCTGCAGCTCGCTGAGGAGCCGGCGGTAATCCTCGTTGTCCGGCTCGATCTCCACGGCGCGCTTCGCGCTCTCGAGCGCGGCGATCTTGTTGCCGAGATACATGTTCGCGCCGGCGTGGAGGTAGTACCACTTGCCGTCGCGCTCGGGGAGCGGAACGCCCGAGAGAGCGGTGAGCGCTTCCTTGTACATGCCGTTTCGGATATAGCTCTTCGCGGCGACGTATTCGCTGCGCTCGGTCTGATACTGGGTCTGCTGCTGCGAATAGCCGCCGAAGGGATCGGTATAGCCCGTCCACGCGCTCCAGAAGGGATCCTGCGCGCCGTACTGCTGATAGGCCGTGCCGCTCTGCCCGTAGGCGGGCTGCGCCGTATCGCCGTTTTTGATGCGGTCGTAGGCGTCGTTGATCTCGTTCATCTTCTCCGCGGCGTGCGCATCGCCCGGATTCATGTCCGGGTGATACTTCTTGGCGAGATCCCGATATGCTTTTTTGATCTCCTCGTCGCTCGCGTCCGGCGCCACGCCGAGGACCTTGTACGGGTCCTGGTACATCGTCAGCCCTTCGTTTCTGTGGGATACTTCTTGTCAAACTGCGCCCATACGCCGGCGCAGAGGATGTTGTCGAGGATGTCCTTGTCCCGCACGAGCGGGAGGCGGTCGTAATGCCGCAGGCATTCGCCCAGCAGCATCTGCAGGATATCGCGGAAATAGTCCCCGTTCTCCAGCCCGTAGCGGCGGCGGAAGGGGTTGTAGCGGTTGCGGATCGTATCGGCGGAGAGATCCATGCAGGCGTCCATGATATACAGAAAACGCCCCAGCGCGTCGCCCATGGCGCGCAGAGGGACGCTCCAGCGGTCCTCGCGCAGGACAAACAGCTCGCCCATCAGGGCACCGAATGCGGCGGCGGCCTCGTCGGGGGAATCCAGGTTTTCCTTTTCGATCTGCGCGAGCGTTCCGAGCGCGTTCTCCATCGCGCCGCACTGGCGCGGATAACGCTCACGGATCTCGCGCTCAGCGCCCTTCAGCAGGCCCGCCTCCGCGACGGCGAGCAGGCTCCCGTCGTCGTCCCAGTTGTCCATGCATTTGAGATAGCCCAGCGCGACGTTCATGTCGGCGGCGTAGTCGGTGATCTCGCTGGAAAACCAGGGCCGGGGCTTGAAGGGATGGGCGATGCAGCCCTCGCAGCCGTCTGCCTCCTCCGGCTCGTAGAGCGAGGAGAGCAGCAGAACCAGAAAGCTCATGTCGTAATTGAGCGTCAGTCCCGCGGAAAGGCCGCTTCTCCGGCGCAGAGAGCGGCAAAGCCCGCAATAGCAGGCTTTGTAGCGCGCGGCGCGCTCGTCGTTCAGAAGGTCCGTGCGCGCGGTAAGATATCCGAACATGTCAGGATTTTCCGGTGAAGGAGGTGCCGCACTTGCGGCAGACGATCTTGATCTTGCCGCGGCCCTTGGGAACGCGGAGCGTGGCGTGGCAGGAGGGGCAGACGAAGAACTTGTAATCGCGGCGCTGCTTCCAGCGCTCGCCGACGAGCCTCAGCCGGGACTGCAGCTTGTACTTGGCCCGCAGATAGCGTCCGTTCTCGTCTTGACGCTTGTACACGTTGCGCGAGAGCATGCGGAAATAGATATAACCCAGCAGCGCGAGCGCCAGCAGGAAAAACGGCCCGCGCAGGAGAGAGGAGAGCAGGAGCAGGAGCAGGTCGCAGACGAGAAGGAAGCGGTTGAGCGCGTCGTTCCCGTTGCGCCCGGCCATAAAGCGCGCCGTGCGCTGCCGTGAATTATATAGAAATTGTGATAAGCGTTCTTTCATGTGCTCTACCACCTGAGAGAAATCTTAAGAAAATATTAGCACAACAGAGCGGAAAAACATCACAAATCTGTAAACATGAGCGGCGATCGCGGGAAAGATCAGCGCCTTTCGCCGCGTCTGGCCCGCAGGCTCAGCTCGACGATCTTTTCGCACAACTCGCCGTAGCTCATGCCGGCCACGGCGGCGGCCTTCGGAATGAGGCTCGCGGGCGTCATGCCGGGAAGCGTGTTGACCTCCAGACACCAGGCGCGGCCCTCGCCGTCGAGGATGAAGTCCGTACGGGAATAGACCGCGAGGCCGAGCGCGCGGTGGAATTTCAGCGCGGTCTCCTGCAGCAGTTTCGTCTCCTCCTCGCCGATCGGGGCGGGGCAGATCTCCGCAGCTGCGGCGCTGCCGCTCTGATATTTGGCGACGTAGTCGAAGGAGGAGCCCTCCGGCGGGACGATCTCAATGGGGCAGAGCGCGCTCTCGCCCAGGACCGGTACGGTCATCTCGCGGCCGTAGATCTTTTCCTCCACAACGACGCGGTCGCCGTAGCGCAGCACGTCGCGCAGAGCGCTTGAGAGCTCCTCGCGCGTATCGGGCAGCTGCACGCCGATGGACGAGCCGCCGTTGACGACCTTGATCGCGCAGGGGACGGGCAGCTCCCCGCACAGGCGGGGGATGTCCGCCTCCGTATAGCGCAGCTCGCGCCAGGCGGGGGTGCGGATGCCGTTGGAGTCCATGATGCGCTTCGCCACGGCCTTATCCATGGCCATCGCGCTGCCGAGATAGTCCGAGCCCGTGTAGGGCACGCCCAGCAGATCGAGCGCGGCCTGGATCTTGCCGTCCTCGCCGTCCGCGCCGTGCAGACCGAGGAACACGCAGTCGGCCAGCGCGCAGATCGCGAGCACGTCCTTGCCCAGACGGCTGGGGCTCTGATCCTTGCGCGCGGCGCGCACCGCGTCCAGATCCGGCGCGGTCGTTTCGATGGCGACCTTGCCGCAGAAGCCGTCGGGCGCGTCGAAGGCATCCTCGAGCTTTCCGTGATAATCCTCCAGCCCGAGGAACATATCGACGAAGATCGCCTTGTGGCCGCGCTCGCGCAGCGCTTTGCACACGGAGGTGCCGGTCACGAGCGCGACGTGGCGTTCGGTGGAGATACCGCCGCCCAGAACAACGATTTTCAAATCGGATCACTTCCTTGCTTTTTAACTATTATACGATACCACTTTGCGCCGCATTTCACAAGAAAAAAATGATCGGAGGCGCACCGAAGGGAGGAAGCATGTTTTCGCGCTTGACGGAGGAGCGCGGAGAGCGTAAAATACGAATATCAATCGATTATCACTCGGAGACGGAGACACCTTCATGCTGGACCGCTACGGAAGAAACATCACCTATCTGCGCCTGTCGGTGACGGAGCTGTGCAATCTGCGCTGCCGCTACTGCATGCCGGAGGAAGGCGTGTGCAAAAAAGAACATGACGAGATGCTCACGGAGGAGGAGATCGTCCTCGCCGTCGAGACCGCGGCGGAGCTTGGGATCAACAAGCTGCGCATCACGGGCGGCGAGCCGCTCGTGAAAAAGAACATCGTCTCCATCTGCGAGCGGACGGCCGCCGTGCCCGGCATCCGCGAAGTCTGCATCACGACCAACGGCGTACTGCTGCCGAAGCTGGCGCGGCCGCTCAAAGACGCCGGCGTGCGCAGGCTGAACATCAGTCTCGATACGCTCAACGCGGCAAAGTTCCGCTACATCACGCGCCTGGGCTCGCTAGACGAGGTGCTGCGCGGCGTCGAGACGGCGCTCGAAACGGGCTTTGAGAAAATAAAACTCAACGCCGTTCTCATCGGCGGCTTCAACGACGACGAGATCGCCTCTCTGGCCGGCCTGACAAAGCGCTGGCCGGTGGACCTGCGCTTCATCGAGCTCATGCCGATGCTCGACGGCTCCGAGTTCGGCCCGGAGGCCTTCATCCCCTGCGAGCGGGTGCTGCAGGCGCTGCCGGAGCTGGAAGAGCAGGAACGCGACGGCGGCGTGGCCAGGCTCTACCGCCTGCCGGGCGCGCAGGGACAGATCGGCCTCATCAGCCCGCTGTCGAGCCACTTCTGCGGCGAATGCAACCGCATCCGCCTCACGGCGGACGGCAAGCTCAAGCCCTGCCTGCACGGCAAGGCGGAGTTCCCGATCAAGGGTCTCGACCGCGAGGGCATGCGCGAGCAGTTCCGCACGGCGATGCTCGCCAAGCCCGAATGGCACGGCGAGCTGTCCTACGCCAGCCGCTCTCAGGCGGGACGGAACATGAATACGATAGGCGGGTGAAGGAATGCAGAATCAAAACGATTTTACCCATTTCAACGAACAGGGACGGGCAAAGATGGTGGACGTCGGCGAAAAGCCGCCCACGCGCCGCACGGCCGTGGCCGGGGCGCGCGTGCTCGTCAGCCCCGAGACCTTCGCGCTGATCCGCAGCGGCGGGATGAAAAAAGGCGACGTGCTGACCGTCGTGCAGATCGCGGGCGTCATGGGCGCCAAGCGCACGCCCGAGCTGATCCCCATGTGCCACCCGGTCCTCGTCGACGGGATCGACCTGGATCTCTCGCTCGACGAGCGGCGCTGCAGCGTGGAGATCCGCGCGTCCGTCTCCTGCGACGGGCGCACCGGCGTGGAAATGGAGGCGCTGACCGCGGCCTCAGTCGCGGCGCTCACGGTCTACGACATGTGCAAGGCCGTCCAGAAGGACATGGTCATCACGGACATCCGCCTGATCGACAAGACGGGCGGCGTCCACGGAGATTTTCACAGGGAGGCGGAAACATGAGCTATACGGCTGCCGTCATCACCATCAGCGACAAGGGCTTCCGCGGCGAGCGGGAGGACACCAGCGGTCCCGCGCTCTGCGCGATCGCCGGGGAATACGGACTGGACGTGAGCTATCGCGCCATCGTCCCCGACGAGGCGGAGGATATCCGCCGCGAGCTCGTCAAATGCGCCGACGAGCTGGGCATTTCCCTTATCCTTACCACGGGCGGCACGGGCTTTTCCCCGCGCGACATCACGCCCGAGGCCACGAAGACCGTTATCGAGCGCGAAACGCCCGGCATCCCCGAGGCGATGCGCGCGGCGAGCATGCGCATCACGCCGCGAGGCTGCCTCTCGCGGAGCGTCGCGGGCATCCGCGGGCGTTCGCTGATCGTCAACCTGCCCGGCAGCGAGAAGGCAGCGAAGGAGAACGTCCTCTCGGTCATGGACGCGCTGATGCACGGGCTGGATATGCTGGCCTCGTCGGGCTCGGCGAACTGCGCGGAGGCGGCGAAATGACGAGGCCCTCTCTGGATGAATGGATCCGCGAGGCCAAAGCGGCCCCGGAGGCGCAGGAGAACGGGATGTACCTGTTCCACAACGGCGTCGTGCGCGCCGCGCCGAAGGCCGTCGTGCGCTTCGGCGAGGAGCGGAAGACCGACGTGGAGGGCATGCTCTTTTCGTATGACCGGGAAAAGCTCGCCGCCGCGATCGCCCGGGCCAGGGCACTGCCCGGCATTTTTCACGTCCGTGTCTGGCTCAACGAGGGAAGGCTTTCCGTCGGCGACGACATCATGCTCGTCCTGATCGGCGGCGATATCCGCCCGCATGTGATCGACGCGCTGCAAAGCCTTGTGGGCGAGATCAAGAACGAGTGCGTCCTCGAAAAAGAGCTGTACTGAAGGAAACACGCTCCTTTTTTGTCTTTTGCGCGCATATACTTGCCTGTCTCGGTCTTGCACAGAGACGAAAAGAAAGCTATTATAGATAAAAACAGGGATCGATCCGCTGCACGTCTCGCGGCGAGGGAAAGGAGAAGACAACATGGGCCTTACGGAACGGCTGATCGAGAATATCGGGATACAGCAATATCTGACGCTCTTTCTGCACATTCTGGTCGCCTTTATCCTCGGCGCCATCGTCGGATGGGAGCGCAGCAAGCGCTTCAAGGAGGCGGGAGTCCGCACGCACATCCTGGTCAGCTGTGGCGCCGCGCTGTTCATGATCGTTTCAAAATACGGCTTCGCCGATCTGGCGCGCTTCGGGGACGGCACGCTGGGCGTCATGCGCTCGGCCGACCCGGCCCGCGTCGCGGCCCAGGTCGTCAGCGGCATCAGCTTTCTCGGCGCGGGCGTGATCTTCAAAAACGGCGGAACGATCAAGGGCCTGTCCACCGCGGCCGGCCTGTGGACGACCGCCGGCATCGGTCTCGCGGCGGGCGCGGGTTTGTATCTGCTGGCCTTCTTTGTCACGCTGCTGATCAGCGTGATGCAGATCGTGACCCATCGTTTTGCGATCGGCTCGGACTCCTATGCGGCCAACCGCCTGCAGTTCACGGTCAAAAACGGCTATGAGTTCAACCAGTCGCTCCACAAACAGCTTGAAGATTGGGGCGTCCAGGTGACGGACAGCAAGGTCAACCGCCGCAAGGACGGCACCACCGAGTACGACCTGACGGTGCTGCGCCGCACAGAGCTCACCTACGCGGAAATGAAGGCCTTCATGGAGGCGCACGAAGAGGTCCTCAGCGCCAGCAACAACCCGATCCGATAGAGAAAAGCTGCACAAACCGGCGGAAAGCGTTCCGCCGGTTTTTTGCGGCTGAAAGAGCTTTCGGCGCGCTTTTTCAGGATCGATATTGTCCGTTCTCTGCCTAATAATAAATCATAATTCATCATATGATTGAACACAGATCCCTGCGCCTTTTCGGCGGCGCGGGTAAAACCTTTTTCGATCTTTGCCTTTTCGCGCGCACCGCGGGGAGGGGGGAAAGGAGAGACAGATGCACGAACGATTATTGACTCCGAGCGGAAAACGACTGGTCCTGATCGCTGCCGGACAGAACGAACGGGAGCTTTTCGGCGCGGCGCTGGAGAATGACTGTGAACTGCTGTATGCAGAGGACGGGCAGACAGCGCTGGAGCTGATCCGCGCTGACAGGGACATGCTCTCCCTGATCCTGGCGGATCTTCAGCTGCCCGTCGTATCCGGGCAGGAACTGCTCCGCCTGGCCCGGGAGGATCCTTCTCTGCGGCATATCCCCGTAGTCATCCTCACGGATGACCGACACGCGGAGCCCAATTGTCTCGAACTCGGCGCGGCGGACGTCATTTTCAAGCCCTGCCCGGAGCCGGACACTCTCCTCGCACGCGTCAAGCGAACGATCGAACTCAGCAGGGAAGGGGAGGCGATCCGCGACTTGGAACATATCGTTCCCTCCGGCGGAGAAACGCCTGAAGAAAAAAGCTCAAATGAAGAGGCTCCCGGAATCCACCTGCGTACCGCCTGGCTGATCTTCATTCTGATCATGGTGCTGGCCGCAGTCGTGCTGGCAGTGACCGATCACTTGATCGCCATGCAGCTTCGCGGCGCGGCGCTTGCCGCGGACCAGCTTCGTTTGCTGATCGGGATCCGCGTGGCGACGACGGCGCTGCTTTTGCTGGCTGTGCTGGGCTTTGTGGTTTTCATCGACCGCCAGATCCGTATCCCGCTAAACCACATGGTAGAGAGTATGCAGAAGCAGCAAACGGCCAAGCCTGCGGGCGTGGAGGAGCTGCGCTTCGCGGCAAGGACCTATAACGCGGTCCTGCTTGAGAACCTGGCCTCGCGCGAAAGACTCAGCCACGAAGCGTCGCACGACGCGCTGACAGGTCTTCTCAACCGCGGCGCATACGAACTGCTGTTCGAGAGCGTAGACAAGGAGCATATTGCTCTGCTGCTCATTGATGTGGACCGATTCAAGCAGATCAACGACACCTACGGCCACGCCGTCGGCGACCGCGTGCTCAAGCGCGTGGCAGAGATCCTGCGGAGCAGCTTCCGTTCGGTGGATATCATCTGCCGCTTCGGCGGAGACGAGTTCGTTGTGATCATGACCCGTGCCAACAGCGAGATGCGTCAGTTGGTGAGCAACAAGATAAAAAATGCAAACGAGCTGCTGATGCACCCGAAGGACGATCTGCCGCCCTTTTCGCTGAGCGTCGGCGTTGCCTTCTCAGACCGAAAGAATCCGAAGGGAGATATTTTTGTCGACGCAGACGCCGCTGCCTACCGCGTGAAAAACGCAGGAGGGGCAGGCTGTGCTTTCCACGAGTAAAACGGCCTTTTTCCGGACAAAAAAGCAGACCGTCGCAGGACAGTCTGCTTTTTTTCGCGGCGTGAGAGAGCGTTGCGGCCGGAGTTCGCGGGAGCGCCCGCCTATTTAATAAACCCTCGGAGAGAGCTTGGGAAGGGGGCAGCGCCGCCTCCCATCGGCCTGAGCGCAGCGGAAAAGGCCTCGCCGAAGCTGCGGCGGCAGAAAAGGTGCGTCTGAAAGGATGCCCCTTGCTTCCGTTCACTTTGGGTGCATCGCGTGTTTGTATCGATTTCTCCCGGAATGGGGAGATGCCGTGTGCAATTCCGGCATTCTGCGCAGCCTGACTCGGCGAAGCGGAGCCGGAGTTCGTTTTTTCGCGAATAGGGACTGGAAGAACAAAGTGTCTTATGGTATAAATATAAAAAAGAAAGCAGGCATCAAATCTTCAAAAAAAGATGGGGAGAATGGAAATGATGAAAAGAACAACAGCTCTGCTTCTGGCAGTTTTGATCCTTCTGAGCCTCTGCGCCTGCGGGGCTCCTTCGGAAACGGCGCAGGCTGAAACAGCGTCGGCGGAAACCAAGGCCGAAGAAAGCGCGGAGGCGAAGCCGGCCGAAGCGCTGAGCCCGCTGGAGCAGCTGACGCAGGATGCCGAAGGCGGCGACGTCGAGGCCATGGTCGCGCTCGCCGACAAGTATCGTTACGGCGACGGGGTGGAAGTCGACTTCCGGCAGGCAAGATCCTGGTATGAGAAAGCGGGAGACGCGGGATACGGTCTCGCGTACCTGTGGCTTGGCGACACATACTACGCTCCCGTGAATGAAGCGCCGGATTATGGCAAGGCTTTCAAATACTATTCCAAAGCCGCGGAAGCCGGCAGCTGTGACGCGATGGCCAATCTGGGAATTCTGTACGGGGGCGGGCTCGGCGTCGAGCGGAACGATGAAATGGCCGCGCAGTGGTATCAGAAGGCCATAGACAACGGATGCGTATGGGCCATGCGGAATCTCGGAAACTATTATCTGCAGGGCCGGGGAGGCCTTGAAAAAAGTGAAGAGAAGGGCGTTGAACTGCTGACCGAAGCGGCTGAAAAGGGCTTCACCGGCGCGTATGTCGCGTTGGGCAATCATTATGAGTACGATCTGGGAAACTATAAACTGGCCGAGGAGTACTATCTGAAAGCCATAGAAGCCGGCGAGACGCAGGCATACAGGAATCTGGGCATGATGTATATGTACTATACGAATGAGTATGAAAAGGCCGAGGAGTGGCTGCTGAAAGCAGCCGAGACCGGGGACTCGTTCCTCTATGCAACGCTCGGAGATTTCTATAACGGAGTTGGCGGCATGAAGATGCTGGATATAGAGAAGGCCAGGGAATGGTACAGCAAATCCATCGAAACGGATGACCCCGATCCGTACGGATATTTTCAGCTCGGGCTGATCTATTACTACGGAAAAGGCGTCGACAAGGATTATGAAAAGGCCTTCGAGCTTTTCAGCAGATCCGCCGAGCTCTATGCAGGAAGAAACAACCATGATGTGATGTACCCGGAGGTGCTGAAAACCATCGGAGAGATGTACCAGATGGGCTTTGGCGTGGAAAAAGACCTCGAAAAGGCCCAGGAGTACTATGATCGGGCAGAGGAACTGGAGAGTTCCCCGTGACATGCATCCGCCGTCTGCGCAGCGCCTCCTTCCATCGATCTGATCGCAGCGGATAAAGCCGCGCCGAAGGCACGGCAACAGAAAAGGGACATCCGAAAGGATGTCCCTTTTCTGGTACGGCTGACGGGGTTCAAACCCACGACCTCCAGAGTCGGAGTGCGACTATCCTATTTCGTGAAACAGTTGAGGCAAAACAAAAATATTTACAAAAAGAATGCGTTGGGGTGGAATTTGGGGTTACTCATGTAAGAAGTGAGAAATGGTGTCATTCATCTTCATCAAGAATATATCGCCAGAAATAGCCACTTGCTTTTGTGCCCTTTTTGATTGCCGCATAAATCGAATATGGCTTAATATTCATAGATGCTGCTGCGCGCGGAACTCCATGAAAGGTTTCGAGTATAGACCCGTTCTCATCGTATTTTCCTACAAGTTTTGAGTTTTTCTCTCCTACAGTAATGTTAGCACACTTTGGACAGCCAGATCCCTTTATTCTGTTTCCAGGGTATGCTGCGTAAGAGTTTCCACAAACCGGGCAAATCCAGTAGTATCGTTTGTTCGAAAATGGCTTTATTTGAGAAGGAAGAAGGCCGTCATTGCTTTCATAATCCCATTCTTTTGCAATGTCTGGGTATAGTGTTTCCAGATCATACCCTTCTGACCTGATTGTTTTTTTTCTACTGTTTTTAGCAGAACATTTTGGGCATCTAGATCCAGATACTAAACTACGCACTTTCGCATGCCAGCTATTTCCACATTGGGGACACTTCCACCAGTAGTATTTGTCTCCACTACAAAGAACTTCATGTACTGAAACGCTGTTTTTGTTATGATCCCAGAGAGGTAACAATTCAGGGTGGAGAGTCTCAAGATCATTGAAGCCCTTAAGAACTCGTTGGTTAGCACAATAAGGGCAACCACAGCCCTTACGTCTACTTGAGATAGCTGCCTTCCACTCATGACCACAGTCGCCAATCCACAAGTATTCTTTTGATGATTTCGCGACAACTTGATCGGGAGTTAGTGTGTTATTGGGAGACCATTGCTTTGCTATTTCAGGAAAAAGTGTTGCAAGGTCATTGAATCCTTTTAGCACTTTTTGATTTGAACAATAAGGGCAGCATTGACCAACTGATACTCTTTTTGCAGGTGTTGCTTGCCATGCATGCCCTTTTTCACACTGCCACCAGTACTTGTGTCCTGTCTTAGCATAGACATTATCTGGTGTAATGCTTCCGTTAAGAAAGGGATGCCACTCCTTGCTTATCTCAGGGGATACTTCTTGTAAACTTCGATCCTTTTTGAAATTATCGTATCTTTCCTTGATTTCTATCTCGTCTCTAGTAACGTTGATGTCACATGAAATACAAAGCACCATAAACAGTTCGCGAATAGCGGTTTCCAACGCCCTGATATTACTTTGCTTTAGCGGTATTATTGTAGAATAGTGATCATCTAGAGTAGGAAGATTGTCCTCCCTTAGCCTGATAAGCCTAATTCCTTTTTCTTTGCACAATTCACTTTTTTGCAAATCCTTATTTACTTTCGTTTTATGCGCTTTATAGCCATCATACTCAATCGCTGTTCTTATGGAAGGAACAAATATATCCAATTCTTGCTTATAGTTGCGATATGCATTTATTGCATCAGGAAACACTTTTTCAATGTAAAAAAATATGGCTTGTTCCGGGAAAGAAGTATGCGTTGCCATCGCACATATTGGACACCCGCGACCTCTAGTTTTTGAAGCTGTAGTCATTTGATAACTATGTCCAGACCTGCACTTCCACCATACTTTTTTTATTGTATGTGACATGATCTCACTTGGTAAGATCATGTTTTTTTCATAATCCCATTCTTTCAGCAGTTCAGGATTTAAGGTTTCTAAATCATTGAACCCTTTTAGCAGTTTTTGATGAGAACAGTAAGGACAGCCCAATTGTTTTGCAGATCTTAAGTACAGACTTGTTTGATAACTATGTCCCTTATCACATATCCACCAGGCTTTTTTGCCACTTCCTGCAGCTAATTTATCTGGGAATAACCCTAGTGCGTCATTCTTTTCAAAATCCCATTCTTTTAGGAGATCAGGTCTAGTTGTTGTAAGATCGTTTATTCCAGTTATGATGATTCGATTTGAGCATAATGGGCAATTCCGACCAGATGCCTTTTTAGAGACAGACATCAGATATGAATGTCCTTCTGGGCAAATCCAGTAGAATCTTTTGTTCGAGTAATCTGCTATTGTAAGCGGATCAATCGAACCATTCTTTCTATAGTCCCATTCGGCAAGCATATACTCTTTCATTGTCACGCTTTACCTCTTCATTCGTTTTCTAACTATGATAAAACATAACACAAAAGAAAATAATTTGAAATAAAGAATCAGTAAAATGGTTATAAAAAAGAAAGACTTCCTTTAGAATAGACATATTTGAAAAATCGTATTTTCATTTTTCAAAACGCTATCTGGATTTGCGATTTGAACTGAAAGATGCAAAAGCCGCACTGGCGGAAGCGGAGGAAAGAATAAAGCAGCTTGAAAGCGAACTAAAGCATTAAAGAGGGCCATAAAGCCCTCTTTTTGCTGCCTTTAACTCGGAAAATTGGGGTATTATTTGGGGTGAAAGCCATCAATCCCCCCGATTTTTTAATGTTGGGGCAATGAGGAAATTCTATAAAAAGTTATAAAAAGTGACCGAATTTAATTAAATCGGTCACTTTTTGGTACGGCTGACGGGATTCGAACCCACGACCTCCAGAGTCGGAGTCTGGCACTCTATCCAGCTGAGCTACAGCCGCGTGCGGAAAGCATTATAGCAAAAAGAAGATGCAAAGTAAATAGCAGTTTTCATTTTCTTCAGGATATGCTATAATAACAAAATAAAGGATACGATCCGCCTCGCGCGGCGACGGGATTGCGACTGACTTCCCTGAAAAAGAGGAGTATTTTATGAAGAAAACGAACACTTTGACGAGGATCGTTTGCGCGCTGCTCTGCGCGCTGCTGATGCTTCCGCTTGCCGCCTGCGGCGAGACCAAGGAGAGCAGATCCGTCGTCTTTGCCATGGACACGACGATGACGCTCGTCGCCTACGGCAAAAACCGCGAAAGCGGTCTCGCCGCGGCAGAGAGCGTGATCTACTCCATGGACGCGATGCTCGACCCCGAGAGAGAGGGCAGCACCGTCTGGGCCATCAACCACTCCAACGGCGAAAACGTCGTCGTGCCCGGTCAGGTCGCCGACATGCTCTCCGCCGCCAAGCAGGTCTATAAGCAGAGCTCCGGCGCGCTGGATCTCACGGTCTATCCGCTGCTCAAGCTCTGGGGCTTTATCGACAGCAAGTATTACGTGCCTTACGACTACGAGATCCTCGACCAGCTCAGCCGGGTCTGTTTTGACAAAGTCATCCTCACGAGCTTCCCGAGCTCCGGCACCTACACGGTCTCGATGCCCTCCTACGGCGAGATGAGCTTCGGCGCGGTCGGCAAGGGCTGCGCCGCCGACAAGGCCATCGCGGCCATGCGCGCCGCGGGCGTGACGAGCGGCATCATTTCCCTCGGCGGCAACGTACAGACGCTCGGGCTCAAGCCGGACGGCTCCCAGTGGCGCGTTGGCATCGAGGACCCGAACAACCCCGGCAGCAGCTACGTCGGCGTGCTCAACGTCGGCGAGACCGCCATCGTCACCTCCGGCAGCTACCAGCGCAAATTCACGGACGTGACCACGGGGAACACCTATCACCACATCCTTAAGCCAGCGAGCGGATATCCTGTCTCGAACAACCTCGTGTCCGTCACGATCATCTGCAAGGACGGCACGATGGCCGACTGTCTCTCCACCGCGATGTTCGTCCTCGGCGAGGTGCAGTCGCTCAACTACTGGCGTCAGTACGGCAAGACGGACGGCGGCGGCTTCGACATGGTCCTCATCACCAAGGACAACCGCATCATCTGCACGAAAGGCCTCATCGAGGACTTTACGCTCGTCAACGAAGGCTACACCGTGAGTTACAGCGAATAAACCATGACTGACTTATCCACATCCGTCCGCTACATCAAGGGAATAGGGGAGAAAAAGGCGCAGGCGCTGGGAAAGCTTGGCGTCTTTTCTCTCTATGACCTCCTTTCTTATTTCCCCGCGCGCTACGAGGACAGGACGAAATTCTGCCCCATCGCCGCCGCGCCGGAAGGAGAGGGAGTCTGCATCCGCGCGCTCGTGGCGGACACGCCGCGGCTTGTGCGCGTGCGCCGGGGGATGGAGCTTGTCAAGTTCCGCGCGGTGGATGAGAGCGGAACAGTTGACATAACATATTTTAATCAAAATTATGTAAAGGATTACCTCGCCCGCGGCGACAGCGTGTGCTTCTTCGGGAAGATCGAACGCAGCGGCGGCCGCCGCAGCATGGTCAACCCCGCCTACGAGAAGGAGGACAAGCCGCGCGGCGTGACCGGCTGCATCCTGCCCGTCTACCGCGTGAACGCCGCGCTCAACCAGCGCACGCTCCGCGACGCGGTGCGGCAGGGGCTCGACGCCTGCGCTGGACAGCTCCCGGAGTATCTGCCCGAGGAGATCCGCGTGCGCAACGGTCTGGCGCAGGCACGCTATGCCTTTGAAAACGTCCACTTCCCGCCCGACTTTGAGGCGCTTGCCATCTCCCGCCGCCGTCTGGTGTTCGAGGAGCTTTTCATCCTGGCCTGCGCGCTGGGCACGCTGCGCGCCGAGCGCACGAAAGAAAGCGGCCTGAAGCTTGAAAAGCGCGACTTTTCACGATTTTACGCCGCCTTGCCCTTCGCGCCGACGGGCGCGCAGAAACGCGCGATCGAGGAAGCCGCGGCGGACATGACGGGCGGCTTCGTGATGAACCGACTCGTACAGGGCGACGTCGGCAGCGGCAAGACGCTCGTCGCCG
>JBGUZD010000039.1:0-2159 GCA_045222695.1 Candidatus Limivicinus sp. | reverse complement strand
CGGTAGGCGTCTGGTACGCCGAGCAGCGCAGGGGCACGCTCTCCGGCGGCGAAAAGATCAAGCTGCAAATGGCGGCGCTGCTGCTCGCGGAGCCGGATATCCTGCTGCTCGACGAACCTTCGAACGACGTGGATCTGGAAACGCTGGAGTGGCTCGAAACGCTCATCAACGGCTGGCGCGGCGGCGTGCTGTTCGTTTCGCACGACGAAACGCTCATTGAGAATACCGCCAACCGCATCATACTGCTCGAGCAGCTGCGGCGCAAGACGGCGAGCCGCTGGACGGTCGCCAACGTGCCCTTTGCGCAGTTCAGAGCCGAGCGCGCCGCGCGCTTTGAAAAGCAGGCGCAGGAGGCGGGCAATGAGCGGCGCGAAGAGAAAAAGGCGATGGAGCGTTTCCGCCGCATCCAGCAGAGCGTGGAGAGCGCGCAGGAAAACGTCTCGCGCCGTGATCCGTCAACCGGCCGGCTGCTCAAAAAAAAGATGGCGAACGTCAAGGCGATGGAAAAACGCTACGCACGCGAGCACGAGGAAATGACCGACTATCCGGAGTACGAATCGCCGATCCTCATCCGCTTTCACACCGAGCGCACGATCCCCGCGGGCAAAACCGTCCTGGACTTTACCCTGCCGGAGCTGCGCGCGGGCGGACGCGTGCTTGCGCGGGATATTGCGCTGATGGTGCGCGGGCCGGAGAAAATCTGCATTGTCGGCAAAAACGGCGCCGGCAAGAGCACGCTGCTGCACGCGGTCACGGATGAGCTGCTTGCGCGCGCCGATCTGTGTGCCTGTTGTATGCCGCAGGACTACGAGGAACATCTCGATCTCGACGCCACGCCGCCGGACTTTCTCGTGCCCTCCGGCGACCGGGAGGCGTTGAAGACGGCGCGGACGTATCTCGGCTCACTGCGCTATACGGCGGAGGAAATGTCGCACAGCGTGCGCGCGCTCTCCGGCGGGCAGAAGGCGAAGCTGCTGCTGTTGAAGCTCTGTCTGGCGAACGCGGACGTGCTGATCCTCGACGAGCCGACGCGCAACCTCTCCCCGCTTTCGGGGCCCGAGGTGCGCGCGCTGCTGCGCAGCTTTCCCGGCGCGATCATCAGCGTTTCACACGATCGGCGCTACATCTCGGAGGTCTGCGGCACAGTCTATCGTCTCGACGGGAACGGGCTTACAAAAGGGCGCGTTGCAGAATAACAAGTCTGCAACGCGTCCCTTTTAAGAATAATGGCAATATAGTTGTACTCTTTCATTTTGCGTGTTACAATCTCAAAAGAGTTTTGCGGACTTGATGCGTTGACAGTATTCGGCCCTTTTTATGGGACAGTAAAATCGTTATAATAAAAGCATCAAAACGAAAGCATCAAACGAAAGCATCAAACGTGCGTAGAGACGGCCTGAATACAAACAATACTTGAGAGATGAGGAAATGAGTATGACGATGGATTTAGGAACGCTTGCCATACTTTTCCCAATGCTGTTCTTGCTGCTTGGGCTTGGGTTCACAGTGGTGATCGATCCCTATATCCAGCAGAAACAGCGGCGGATCATGCTTCTGATCGTTGTGCTCTGCCTTAGCCTGATCGTGCAAAACTTATGGGAAAACGAGCTGTTCGTCAGTCACTCACATCTTGCTTTGAAGAATCTTCTGTCGGCCTATGGTTATTCTGTCAGGCCCGTTTTTCTTGTCCTGTTTCTTTCTATTGTCTGGCCGGAAGGGAAAATGTGGCCCGCGTGGACGCTTGCAGGGATCAATGCCGCGCTTTACTTCAGTTCCCCCTTTACAAAACTTTGTTTTGAGATCCGGGAATTTGACTTTGCCGCCCTGCGGGGGCCGCTGTGGTTTTCATGCATCCTGGTCAGCGGGGTCCTGCTACTGGAGCTCCTGATACGGACGATCCTCCGCTACCGAGAGATGCGGAGACTGGAGCAGCTGATCCCGGTCTCCGTGGCCTTGATCATCGCTGCCTCCGTCGCCTTGGACATGAACGTGGGCATGGCGCAGCAGCCGGTGGCCTTCCTGACCATTGCCATTGTGGTGGGCAGCCTGTTTTATTACATCTGGCTGCACCTGCAGTTTGCCCGCGAGCACGAAAAAGATCTTATGGCCTCCCAGCGTATCCAGATCATGATGACCCAGATCCAGCCCCACTTCCTGTT
>JBGUZD010000038.1:0-3876 GCA_045222695.1 Candidatus Limivicinus sp. | reverse complement strand
GGAGGCGCAGACGCCTCCGGACTTTGTATCGCTTCTCTCGGCGCCGCATCGGCGCGGGCAATCGCTGCAAAGATAATCCATTTATTTCCTCTTTTTCGGAAATGGTCAAAATGCCTACAAATCGGCGGCTTTACAGCGAATATTATAGGCTTTGTTTGGTCATATTGCAAGAAAATGTGAAAAGTGTAAAATAGTACATGTTTTTTCGGATTTTTGTGATAAAATCATAACTAACAAGGGAAATGAGTTCCTTTTCCCGCCGCAGTTCGGAGGATTTGAATGCTCAATATCGTACTCGTGGAGCCCGAGATCCCGCACAACACGGGCGCGGTCGCGCGCACCTGCGCGGCGACGGGGGCGAGGCTCCATCTCGTCAAGCCGCTCGGCTTCGACATTTCCGACAAGGCCGTGAAACGCTGCGGCCTGGATTACTGGCCGCTGGTCGACCTGACGGTGTACGAAAACCTGGACGAATACTTCGAAAAAAACGGCGAGGATAACCTTTTCCTTGCCACGACAAAAGCGCCCCGCGCCTACAGCGAGGCCGACCTCTCCGCCGGGAACGTCACCCTGATGTTCGGGAAAGAGACGGCGGGCCTGCCGCTGTGGCTGAGGGAAAAATACCGCGAAAACTGTATCCGCATCCCCATGATCAGCGAGGCGAGAAGCCTCAACCTGTCCAACTCCGTCGCCATCCTCGCCTACGAAACGCTGCGGCAGCAGGGCTTCCCCGGGCTACAGGGCTTCGGCGAAATGGCGCAGACATGAAATGAAAACAATAAAATAGGAGGATACGCATGAACTACAACAAGAAGACCGTTTACGATGTGGACGTCAAGGGCAAAAAGGTTCTGCTCCGCTGCGACTTCAACGTCCCCCAGGACAAGAAGACCGGCGAGATCACGTCCGACAAGCGCATCAAGGCCGCTCTCCCCACGATCCGCTATCTGCTCGACAACGGCGCCGCCGTCGTCGCCTGCTCGCACCTGGGCAAGCCCGTGGCCACTTTCGAGGGCTATGTGAAAAAGCAGGTCGAGAAGGGCAAGAACGCGGAAGACGTCACCCGCGAGGAGTGGGAGAAGTCCCTTCGCAAGCTGACGCTCGCGCCCGTCGCGAAGCATCTCGGCGAGCTGCTGGGCCAGGAAGTCATCTTCGCGTCCGACGTCGTCGGCGAGGACGCCCAGGCCAAGGCCGCCGCGCTGCAGCCCGGCCAGATCATGCTGCTGGAGAACCTGCGCTTTGAGAAGGGCGAGACCAAGAACGATCCCGCGCTGGCGAAGAAGCTCGCCGACATGGCCGAGCTCTACGTTTCCGACGCTTTCGGCACCGTCCACCGCGCCCACGCCTCCACCGCCGGCGTCGCGGCCTATCTGCCCGCCGTCAGCGGCCTGCTGGTCGCCAAGGAGCTCTCCGTCATGGGCAAGGCCCTCGACGATCCCAAGCGTCCCTTTGTCGCCGTCCTCGGCGGAGCGAAGGTCTCCGACAAGATCAACGTCATCAACAACCTCCTCGAGAAGGCCGACACGATCATCATCGGCGGCGGCATGGCCTACACCTTCAAGAAGGCCCAGGGCTTCGAGGTCGGCAAGTCCCTGCTCGAGGCCGACCGTCTCGATTACGCGAAGGACATGATCGCCAAGGCCGCGGAAAAAGGCGTGAAGTTCCTTCTGCCCGTCGACAACTACTGCGCCGCGGAGTTCTCCGCCGACGCCGAGCCCGTCCTCGTCGAGGACGACATCCCGGACGATCTCATGGGCATGGACATCGGCCCCAAGACGGTCGCGCTCTTCTCCGAGGCCGTCAGCGGCGCGGGCACGATCGTCTGGAACGGCCCGATGGGCGTGTTCGAGTTCGATAAGTTCGCGGGCGGCACCAAGGCCATGGCCAAGGCGCTGGCCGAGTCCGGCGCGATCACGATCGTCGGCGGCGGCGACAGCGCGGCCGCGGTCGAGAAGCTGGGCTTTGCCGACAGGATCACCCACATCTCCACCGGCGGCGGCGCCAGCCTCGAGTTTCTCGAGGGCAAGGAGCTGCCGGGCGTGGCCTGCCTGCTGGATAAGTAAGAAGGGAACCTCATCAGTCGGCTTCGCCGACAGCTTCCCCAGAGGGGAAGCCTGTAAGGAAAGGATCCTCATCGGTCGGCTCCGCCGACGACTCAAAGGGACCTCAGGCCCCTCATCCGTCAGAGAAAGTCTGACACCTTCCCCCAAGGGGGAAGGCTACAAAGAAAGGAACCTCATCAGTCGGCTTCGCCGACAGCTTCCCCAGAGGGGAAGCCTGCAAGGAAAGGATAGGAAATGAACAGAAAATACCGTAAAACCATCATCGCGGGCAACTGGAAAATGAACATGCTCGCCTCCGAGGTCAAGCCCTTTATCGAACAGCTCAAGGAGAACCTGCCGAAGAGCCGCGCCTGCGAGGTGGTGCTCTGCACCCCCGCGGTGATGATCCCCGCGATGGTCCGCGCCGGCAAGGAATGCAAGGTCGCCGCCGGCGGCGAGGACGTGTCCTGCTTCGACAAGGGCGCCTACACCGGCGAGATCTCCGCGGCTCAGCTCGCGGACGTCGGCGCGAAGTACTGCATCGTCGGCCACAGCGAGCGCCGCCAGTACCACGGCGAGGACGACATGCTCGTCAACGCCAAGGCCAAGGCCCTGCTCGCCAAGGGCATCTGCCCGATCATCTGCGTGGGCGAGAGCCTCGAGCAGCGCGAGATGGATCTGACGATGGAATACGTCGCCTTCCAGGTCAAGGCCGCCCTCAGCGGCATCGACGCCTCCCAGCTGCGCCGCTGCGTCATCGCCTATGAGCCGATCTGGGCCATCGGCACCGGCAAGACCGCCACCGCCGAGCAGGCGCAGGAGGTCTGCGAGGGCATCCGCGCCGTCATCCGCAAGATCTACGGCGCCCGCCCCGCGCGTGCCGTCTCCATCCTCTACGGCGGCAGCATGAACGCCAAGAACGCCGAAGAGCTGCTTGCCTGCCCCGACATCGACGGCGGCCTCATCGGCGGCGCCTCTCTCAAGCCGGTCGACTTCTCCGTTATCGTCAAGGCCACCGACCAGGGCTGAGTAAAAGACGACGGGAAGGAGTACATGGCTTTATGAGCAAAAAAGCTGCACTCATCATCATGGACGGCTTCGGCATCGCCGCGCCCACCGCGGGCAATGCGATCGCCCGGGCCGACACCCCGAATCTTGACAGGCTCTTCTCGGAATACCCCTGCTCGCAGCTCTTCGCGTCCGGACTGGACGTCGGTCTGCCCGAGGGACAGATGGGCAACTCCGAGGTCGGCCACACCAACATCGGCGCGGGCCGCGTTGTGTTCCAGATCCTGCCGAAGATCACGCAGGAGATCCGTAACGGCAAGTTCTTTGAGAACAAGGTCTATATCAAGGCCATCGAGGACGCAAAGGCAAACGGCAGGGCCCTGCATGTGATGGGCCTGCTCTCCGACGGCGGCGTGCACAGCCATCTCGGGCATATCTTCGCGATGCTCGACATGGCGAAGGCGCGCGGCGTGGAGAAGGTCTATGTCCACTGCTTCCTCGACGGGCGCGACGTCCCGCCGCGCAGCGGCGCGGGCTATGCCGCGCAGCTGCAGAAGAAGTGCGAAGAGGTCGGCAACGCGCGCATCGCCACGGTCCAGGGCCGCTTCTGGGGCATGGACCGCGACAAGCGCTGGGACCGCGTCGAGCGCGGCTACAACGCCATCGTCTGCGGCGAGGGCGTGCGCGACGACGACGCCGTCCACGCCATCGAGGCCAGCTATGAAAAGGACGTGACCGACGAGTTCGTCGAGCCCGTGGTCGTCTGCCCCGAGGGCGCGATCAACAAGGGCGACAGCGTGATCTTCATGAACTTCCGCCCCGACCG
>JBGUZD010000037.1:0-17576 GCA_045222695.1 Candidatus Limivicinus sp. | reverse complement strand
ATAGTGCAGCGCGACGAAGTTGTTCAGCGCCGCGTCGATCGCGCCCGCGCCGAGACCGTAGGGGATCGCCCACAGGCAGAGCTGGATGGGCGAGCTGCAGAGAGAAAAGCCGAAGAGCGCCGCGGCCGTCATGGCCACGCTGATCGCCGTGACCAGAGCGGTGCCGAGGCGCCTGGTCATCCGCTCGGACAGAAGGCTTGAGACGATGGTCCCGGCGGCGATGATCATGGAGATCACGCCCGCGAAAGAGAGCTCCGCGCCGAAATCCAGGCGCATGACCGGCCAGGCGGAGCCGAGCAGCGAATCGGGCAGGCCCAGGCTGATAAAGGCCAGGTATATGATCGCAAGCAGGAGAGAAAACATAAAAAACCTCGCAGATCGTCGTTACAGGGCCGGATTATACCAAATTAAGCATAAAAAAGCAAGGGTATGCCTCCCGGCATACCCTTGCGGACAGGATCAGCTTTCCCAGTCGTAACGCACCGGGTAGTCGTAATCATAATCGCGGACCCATTTTTCACCCGTGCTGGCGAGGAGCTGTACGATATGGACGTGGATCGTGCCCTCCTCCGGCATCCAGTCGGGACGGCGCAGCACGAGTTCCTTGGTATAGCTCACCATCGGCGTTTCCGTTCCGGCTTCGCGATCGACAAGGGTGTATTCGTTCTTTTCCGTGACGGCCTCATACTCCTCCGGCGCGGCGTGCCGGCCGTTCCAGGACAGATCGACGCTGAAGGTGAGAGGATCGTTGACGGCGTCCGGATCGTTGATCACATAGTTGATCTCCTCGATCTCCTCCCAGGGGACGACATAGAAGCTGTCGGGCGGGATATACTCGCTCCAGTTGGATTCCGGCCGCATATAGCTCAGCCCGATGCCCATTTCAAAATCCGGCTCGCGCGTGAGCGTCAGCGTATCCTCGCCGTCTCCGGCCTCGTTCTCATACCAGGCGTCGAGCGTCAGCTCGAACTTCGGCCAGGCGTTGACGGCATCCAGGGCCTCGCGGTTGTCCATGTAAAAATCGCCCGTCGAGAGCATCGGCGCTTCGAACAGACCGCTTGCGATCTCATCCTCGTCGAGGTAATGCTCATAGACCTGCTTGTCCAGCGTTTTCTCGCGCACCGTGACGCGCACGGAATGGAGCGCATCGGTGTTGCTCAAACGGACGAAGGTGTGATGCTCGTGAGAGAAATAGAAGAAATCGACGTCGATCACGGGCTCTTTGCCGAGCGGCTCCGGAGCAGGCTCGGGAGCGGACGTGGGCGCGAGCTCCGGCGTCGGCTCGCTCGAAGGCTCCGGAACGGGCGCCTGGGATGCGCTCGGCGTCGCCGTCACGACCGGCGCAGGGACCGTCTCGCCCGGCTTCGAAAACAGCAGGCCGAGCAGGACGAGCGCGGCAGCGCCGTACAGCAGCCGCCTGATCCGCCTCTTTCGCGAAGAAGGCGCGGCCGCTTCCCCTCCGCCGCGGCCGGGCGGTGTGAACTCCCTGTCCGGATCGGGATTCTGGTAATCCGTCCCCGGCGGCGCGGAGTCCTCCGCACGGCTGTCCGGCAGACGAAATTCCGTCTCCGGCAGCGGCTGAGGGAATTCATCCGGCACGGGGATACGCTCCTGCCGCACCGGGAATTCATCTTCCCTTCTTGTCATGGCGGATCAGCAGCTGTGAACGTCGAGCTGCGGGAAGGGGCATTCCACGCCCAGCTTGCGGAAGCCGAGCAGCAGATCGTGGTTGAGGATGCGCGGAACGATGAAGATATTGCCCTCATCGATCTCCACGATGAACTTCAGCGTGATGCCGGACTCGCCCAGCGTCTGCACGCCGAGGTAGCGCGGCTCGGAGAGCATGACGTCGCTGTGCCGCTCGTAGATATCCTTCATCAGCGCGGGGATCTGCGCCTCGAGCCCTTCCAGATCCGTGGGGTAGGGGACGTCGATCGAGGAGACCGCGATCGAGGCGTTGTCCGAGCGGTTGAGGATGTTCTTCATATCAGAATTGTTGACGATCTTGACGTTTTTTCCGGTGTCGATGATCGAGGTCGTGCGGATGCCGATCTCCTTGACGGTGCCGCGGAAGCCGTTGACCTCCACGATGTCCCCGACGTTGTACTGATTCTCAAAGAGCATGAAGAAGCCGGTGACCATGTCGGCGATCAGGCTCTCGGCGCCGAAGCCGATGACGAGAGCGACGACGCCGACGGAGGCGACGATGGTGTTGACGTCCACGCCGAAGATCGACAGGCCCCAGCAGAGGATGACGATCGCGGCAAGATAGCGAACAAGGCTCGCCATCAGGCTCAGCACGGTCCTGGCCCGGTGAGAGGCGGGCTTGAGCGAGCCCAGGATCAGCGCGATCAGCCAGGCGCAGAAGAGCACGAGCGCGGCCATGGCGATGACCCGCAGGACCGGATGGGAGAAGACGAAGCGATCGATCGCTCCGAAGGCGAGGCAGACGATCAGCGAGACCGCCAGCTTCAGTACGGACGAAGTGCTTTTCTTTTCCATGGGAAATGCTCCTTTCAGATATGCTTGTTATATCATGTAAACTAAAAACAAGAGGCGGCGAAGCTCAGGCCGGCTCGTAGGAGCGGCTGACCTCCTTGCCGTCGGCGTCGTATTCGATGTTTTCCATCACGGCATGGTCGACGCGGCTGAGCTTTTTGACGATCAGGCCCTGGCCCTGCAGGTTGTAGACCCAGATCTTATACGCGGGAAACTCGGGGTCCTGCTTGTTGAAGACGGAGGTCTTGTTCAGACGGCAGAACTTGGCC
Organism: Candidatus Limivicinus sp.; assembly: GCA_045222695.1. GTDB lineage: Bacteria > Bacillota > Clostridia > Oscillospirales > Oscillospiraceae > Limivicinus. The sequence goes on along the minus strand of JBGUZD010000037.1, from coordinate 14,808 downwards.
CTGCCCTCCGGCGTGTCGAGCAGATCGCCCGGCCCGTTGTAAAAGAGCTCGTCCTTCATGGCCTCTTTCTTGAAGGCCTCCCAGTTTTCATCGTCGACTTTCATGACGTCTCTAGGATCGATCACAGCGATGTCCCCCTATGCATTTTGATACAGACAGGATATCATATTTTTCCGATATCGGCAATAAAAAACAAGGGATATGAAAAATCCATTGACAAAAATACGCTTTGGAATTAACATGACCCTATATTCTTGACAAAAAAAGGAGGCCTGCTCATGAACCCGGTCACTGAGATTTTCGGCTCGATGGTTTTCAACGATTCCGTCATGCGGGCGCGTCTGCCCAAGAATGTGTTCAAGCAGGTCCAGCGCTCGATCAACGAGGGCGTCCGGCTGGACAGCGAGGCGGCCAACATCGTCGCCAACGCGATGAAGGACTGGGCCATCGAAAAGGGCGCTACCCACTTTACCCATTGGTTCCAACCGATGACCGGCATCACCGCCGAGAAGCACGACAGCTTTATCTCGCCCATCGACGGCGGAAAGGTCATCATGGAGTTTTCCGGCCGCGAGCTGATCCAGGGCGAGCCGGACGCGTCCAGCTTCCCCTCCGGCGGCCTGCGCGCAACCTTCGAGGCGCGCGGCTACACCGCCTGGGACCCGACCTCCTACGCCTTCATCAAGGACGGCGTGCTCTGCATCCCCACGGCCTTCTGCTCCTACGGGGGCGAGGCGCTTGACAAGAAAACGCCGCTGCTTCGCTCGATGGAGGCCCTCAACCGCCAGGGCATGCGCGTGCTGCGCCTCTTCGGCAACGAGGATGTGAGCAGCATCAAGACGACCGTCGGTCCCGAGCAGGAGTATTTCCTCGTCGACCGCAGCGTCTATGAGAAGCGCCGCGACCTGCGCTATACCGGGCGCACGCTCTTCGGCGCCGCTCCGCCCAAGGGTCAGGAGCTGGACGACCATTACTTCGGCTCGATCAAGCCGCGTGTCGCCGCCTTTATGCGCGAGCTCAACGAGGAGCTCTGGAAGCTTGGCATCATGGCCAAGACCGAGCATAACGAGGTCGCGCCCGGCCAGCACGAGCTGGCCCCGATCTTCACCACGACCAACATCTCGGCCGACCACAACCAGCTGACGATGGAGCTGATGCAGAAGATCGCGCGCAAGCACGACATGGTCTGTCTGCTGCACGAAAAGCCCTTTGCGGGCGTGAACGGCAGCGGCAAGCACAACAACTGGTCGATCATGACCAACACCGGCGTCAACCTGCTCGAGCCAGGCGACACGCCCTATGAGAACGCCCAGTTCCTGCTTTTCCTCTGCGCCGTTATCCAGGCCGTGGACGACTATCAGGACATGCTGCGCCTGTCCGTCGCCTCCGCCTCGAACGATTGCCGTCTCGGCGCGAACGAGGCGCCCCCGGCCGTCGTGTCGATGTATGTCGGAGAGGAGCTTGAGAAGATCCTTTCGAGCATCGAAAAGGACAAACCGTACGGCGGTAAGGAAAAGGAGCTTATCAAGGTCGGCGTGCACGTGCTGCCCAAGCTGCCGAAGGACTCCACCGACCGCAACCGCACCTCGCCCTTCGCTTTCACGGGCAACAAATTCGAGTTCCGCATGCCCGGCTCCTCGGCTTCCATTTCGGGGCCGAACGTCGTGCTGAACACGGCGGTGGCCGAGTCGCTGCGCCAGTATGCCGACGTGCTCGAGGGCGCGGCGGATTTCGAGGCGGAGCTGCATAAGCTGATCCGCGGCGTGATCTCCAGCCACAAGCGCATCCTCTTCAACGGCAACGGCTATGACGACGCCTGGATCCGTGAGGCGGAGAGCCGGGGCCTGATGAACCTGCCTGCCACGCCCGACTGCGCGCCATGCTATCTGAGCGGGAAGAACGTCAAGCTCTTCACGGATCACCGCGTCTATACGCCCGAGGAGCTGCACGCGCGCTACGAGATCAAGCTCGACACCTACAACAAGGTCGTCAAGATCGAGGCGCAAACGATGGTCAACATGGTCTGGAAGGATATCCTACCGGCCGTGAGCCGTTATTCCGGCGCTCTCTCCGCCGCCGCGCTCTCCAAGGAGGCGCTCGGCGCATCCGTCAACACCGCCTTTGAGCGGAAGACCGCGGCCAGACTCGGCGAGCTGATCCGCGAGGCGACCGAGCGCGCCGACGCGCTCAAGGCCGCGAACGAAAGAGCGCTGGCAACATCCGATCCTCTGGGACGCGCCCGCCTCTGCCACGACGAGGTGCTTGCCGCGATGGAGGCTCTGCGCGCGTCCGTCGACGCGATGGAGCTGCTCTGCGACAGGGAGATCTGGCCCTATCCGACCTACGGCGACATCCTCTTCAGCGTGAAGTAAAGAGAGTAAAAAAGAAGCTGCACACCTTTGCGGGTGTGCAGCTTTTATATTACGTAAACTAAATTATGTAAATTATATTATGTAAACAAGCCGTCACTCATTGATGAAGAGGACACCCAGACATTTCGGGCCGCAGTGGGAGGCGATGGTGCAGCCGGCCAGCGTGTGGTGGATCTCCTTGACGGGGATCGTGGCGCGGACCAGCGCTTCAAGCTCTTCAAGCGTTTGATCGTCCACTTCGCCGGAATTCGTGATGAAAACGTGACCGGGACGCACGGATTTGCCGGCAAGGCGTTCGGCGACGTACTGTTTGTAGACGGCCTTGATGCCGCCGCGGTACTTTTTGTATACGCCCAGCTTGCCGCCGCTCATTTCCAGCCCCGGCTTGAGGTGCAGCAGATTGGCCCCCAGCGCCGCGACGCCCGAGCAGCGCCCGCCCTTCCACATGAACTCCAGCGTGTCGAGCACAAAGCTCGTGTCCACCTTGTCCGTCAGAGAGGCGACATGCTCCGCGATCTCATTGGCCTCCATGCCTCTGTCGCGGCATTCGGCGGCCTCGATGACCAGCAGGCCCACGCCCGTGGAGAGCATGCGGCTGTCGACGGGATACACGCCGCCGAGCTCTGCCGCCGCGATGCAGGCCGTTGAATAGGAGCTGGACAGCTCGGAGCTGATGTCCAGATGAACGACCTCGCAGCCCGCCTCGACAAAGGGACGGAAAAAGTCGATAAACTGCTGTACGGAGGGGGCGGAGGTCTTCGGCAGCGTTCCGTCCTCACGATAGCGGCGATACATGTCCGCGGGCGTGAAATCGAAGCCGTCGAAAAAGCTCTCGTCTCCGAGCAGGATCGTCAGAGGGATGGTCTTGACCGAATAGCGCTCCAGCAGCTCCCGCGAGAGGTCGCAGGTGCTGTCGGCGGTAATGATGACAGGTTTGCTCATATCTTGCCGATCGTCCCCTTTGGCAAAGTTTACTATCATATTATAGCATCGCATGGATAAAAGGGCAAGGAGAAAACGCAGGGAAGGAAAGCTTGCCCTTGCTTTTTCACGTCATTTATCCGATAATAAAGCCAGAGTAAAGCGAAGAGAGGACGAAACCCATGATCTTCGATACGCACGCGCACTATGATTCCGGCGCTTTCAACGCCGACCGCGAGGAGCTGCTCGCTTCCATGCCCGATAAGGGCGTTGGGCTGATCCTTGATCCCGGATGCGAAGAGCGCAGCAGCCGCGCGGCGCTCGCGCTTGCGGAGAAATATCCCTTTGTCTACGCCGCGGTGGGCGTCCACCCGGAGGATATGGAGGGGATGACTTCCGATACGCTCGAGACGATCCGCAGTCTCGCCCGGCACGAAAAATGCGTCGCCATCGGCGAGATCGGCCTGGACTACTACTGGGACGACACGCACAAGGCCGAGCAGAAGGAACTCTTTGCCGCCCAGCTCGCGCTTGCGGAGGACTTGGATCTGCCCGTCATCGTACACGACCGCGAGGCGCATGCCGACTGTCTGGAAATAACGGGGCGCTTCCCGAACGCGCGCGGCGTCTTTCATTGTTTTTCTGGCAGCGCCGAAATGGCGAAGGAGCTGCTGCGCCGCGGCAGCTGGTACCTCGGCTTCGACGGTCCGGTGACCTACAAGAATGCGCGCAAGGCTCTCGAGGTCCTGGAGATCGTCCCGCCCGAGCGTATCCTTGTCGAGACGGACAGCCCCTACATGAGCCCCGTGCCGCTGCGCGGCAAGCGCAACGACTCCTCGAATTTAGTTTACATAATACAAAAGATCGCCGAGATCAAGGGCATGACTCCCCAGGAGGTCGAGCGGATCACCTGGGAAAACGGCAAAAGATTGTTCGGAATAGAATAAAAAAGAAACGAGGTCTCTGACCTCGTTTCTTTTTTTTGCTTTCGGTATATCAGCCGTGCTGTTCGTGCCAGTTGGTGTAATCCGCCTTGCCGTCGGGGCCGTCGTAAGTCCCGTCGATCTTGCTCAGCGCACGGGCGTAGTCCTCCGAGCCCTCCTCATAAGGCGTCGGGCGGAAGTCGTTGTATGGGGTATAGCGTCCGCGGACGCCGGAAGCGAGGGAGGGGTCTGTCACCGGCTTGCTGGAAATGCAGCAGGGGATGATCGTATAGTCGCCCAGACTCACGTTTCCGGACGCGTCGCGATAGACGGTCAGCTGCACGATCGCGGTGTCCTGATCGGAAGGCATGGAATTGCCGCCGAAAACGAAATTGCCCATCGAATAGAAGATCAGTCCGCCGTTGTATTCTTCGATCGGCTGGAGACAGTGGGAGTGCGAGCCGTAGACGATGTCGGCTCCCTCGTCGATGCAGCGGCGGCAGATCTTGCAGGTCTCCGGCGTCTTGTCCTCCGGGTAATAGTTCAGCTCGATGCCCATGTGGAACATGCAGATGATCAGGTCAGGCTCCTGCTCCTTGAGCTCCCGGATCGCAGCGAGGGCCTTTTCCTCGTCGGGACGGTAGTCGCCGTAATCTTTGTTGTAATGGCAGTAGACGCCGATCCTCAGCCCGCCCGGCGTGGTGACGATCTGCGCCTCGTCGTTTTTGCCGTAGGCGATGCCGTAGTTCTCCAGCGTCTCCCAGGTATCGCGCTTGCCGGCGTTGTTGAAGTCATCGCTGTGGTTGTTGGCCGTGGTGACGAAGTCGACGCCGCCTTCGGTCAGGATATTGGCGGATGTGGTCGGCGCGCGGAAGTTGAAGTATTCAATGGATTGGAGATACTGATCGGAGAAGGTGCATTCGAGATTGCCGAAAGTGTATTCGTCGTCAACGAAGTACTGCTTGACGTTGGAGAAAGGATAGCCGAAGTCGCCGTTCATCGTTCCCTCAAAGTCCACGGGAACGCCGGGGGAGCCGGTCAGCGTCAGGTCGCCGATAAAGGAGAGGACGAAGCTCTCGGGCTCGGCTTCCGGGGTCGGCTCCGGCGTGGGTTCCGCCGTCGGCTCGCCCGAGGGCGTGGGATCGGGCGTCATGTGGACCGGAGGCGTGAGCACGTCGGTGACGGAGGCAGGCGACGCGCTCGGTACGGCGGCGACGACCGGTCCGTTCCCGAGGATCGTATCCAGAAAGCCGCCGCGCAGAAGAAGCAGCAGGGAGAGCGCAAGCAGCGCGCAAATAAAAAAGAAAACGCCTAATACTTTTTTCATCTATCGACAACCTCGCTGAAAAATCGACGGAATAAACGCAATGCGATGCTCATTATAAATAAGTTTTACCGATAAAGCAAGAGTTAGTATGGAAAAGAAATCCTGAAAGAAAAAAGGTGCGGCTTTCCGAGCTGGGAAAGCCGCACGCGAATGCTTTTCAAAGAATCAAAGCAGACCGTTCTGTGTGAAGATCGGCGCAAAGACCAGCGCGACGACCGTCATCAGCTTGATGAGGATGTTGATCGACGGGCCGGAGGTATCCTTGAAGGGATCGCCCACGGTGTCGCCCACGACCGCGGCCTTGTGGGCGTCGGAGCCCTTGCCGCCGTGGTGGCCGCCCTCGATGTACTTTTTCGCGTTGTCCCAGGCGCCGCCGGCGTTGGACATGAAGATCGCCAGCAGCACGCCGGTGACGAGCGCGCCGGCGAGCAGACCGCCGAGTGCCGCCGTGCCGAGCAAGATGCCGATCAGCAGCGGACAGACGACAGCCATCAGACCGGGAATGATCATCTGGCGCAGCGCCGCCTTCGTGGAGATGGATACGCAGGAGCTGTAATCGGGCTTGGATTCGCCGAGCAGGATGCCCGGGATCTCGCGGAACTGACGGCGGACCTCTTCGATCATCTTGTACGCGGCTTTGGACACGGAATCCATCGTCAGCGCGGAGAAGGCGAAGGGGAGCATGCCGCCGACAAGAAGGCCGATGACGACCTTGTGGTCGAGGATGCTGATGCCGACGTCGGCGAGATTGACCTGGTCGGCATAGGAGACGAAGAGGGCCAGCGCGGTCAGCGCGGCGGAGCCGATGGCGAAGCCCTTGCCCATGGCGGCGGTGGTGTTGCCGACGGCGTCGAGCTTGTCGGTGATCTCACGCACATGGGGATCGAGGCCGCTCATCTCGGCGATGCCGCCGGAGTTGTCGGCGATCGGGCCGTAGGCGTCGACGGCGACGGTGATGCCGGTGGTCGAAAGCATGCCGACCGCGGCGAGCGCGATGCCGTAGAGGTTGCCCGTGGCCTGGTAGGAGATGAAGATGCCGATGGAGATCAGCACGATCGGGATCCAGGTGCTGCGCATGCCGACGGCGATGCCGCTGATGATCGTCGTGGCCGAGCCTGTCTCGGACTGGTCGGCGATGCGCTTGACGGAGCCGTAATCCTCGGAGGTGTAGACCTCGGTGACCTTGCCGATCACGAGGCCGACGACGAGGCCGGCGAGGATCGAGAGAGCGCAGTAGAAGCCGCCGAAGAAGAGCTTGCTGAACACGAACGAGGCGATCGCCACGATCGCGGAGGAGACGTAGGAGCCCATTTTCAGCGCGGAGTGGGGATTGGAATTCTCCTTGCCGCGCACAAAGAAGGAGGCGATCACGGAAGCGAGGATGCCGATCGCTGCGATGACCAGCGGATAAAGCGCGCCGGCGCCCTTGAAGGCGACGCCCGTCATGGCCACGCCCAGGGTGAGGGCGGAGACGATCGCGCCTACGTAGGACTCAAACAGGTCGGCGCCCATGCCGGCCACGTCGCCCACGTTGTCGCCCACGTTGTCGGCGATGACGGCGGGGTTGCGCGGGTCGTCCTCGGGGATACCGACCTCGACCTTGCCGACGAGGTCGGCGCCGACGTCGGCCGCCTTGGTGTAGATGCCGCCGCCGACACGCGCGAAGAGCGCGATGGACGAGGCGCCCAGCGAGAAGCCGAACATATAGCTGAGATTATCGGTGATGTAAATAAGGCTGCAGCCCAGGAGGCCCAGACCGACGACGCACATGCCCATGACCGAGCCGCCGGAGAAGGCGATCGAGAGGGCTTTGTTCATACCGCTTTCCATCGCGGCGTTCGCAGTGCGGACGTTGGCGCGGGTGGCCACTCTCATGCCGAAAAAGCCCGCGGCGATCGAAAACAGCGCGCCGAAGAGAAAGCAGATCGCGGTGCCGACGTTGATAAAGATCGCGATCAGCGCGAAGAGCGCAACGATGAAGATCGCAAGGATCTTATACTCGGAGGTCAGAAAAGCGTTGGCGCCCTCGGCGATGGCGGCGGCGATCTCCTGCATGCGGGGATTGCCCGCAGGGGCCTTGGACACATACCGGGCCTTGTAGGCGGCAAACAGCAGAGCGACGACCGAGAGGACCGGGGCGAGCCAGACAATCTTATCCATCATGATGTCTCCTCTCAAAAAAGTGAAAAAAGAGAATCGCTCCTCTTTTCTCTGCACTTTGTATATTTTATCCTATTGGGCTCATTTTTTCAAGGCGGAAGGGCGGCCTCATCATGCAATTTTAACAAATTTATGGAATTCCACGAAAAAGAAAAAGCTATTCTGTGCGATTTTGGCAACATGCACAAGACGAAAAAGCGCTCACGGAGAAAGAACTGCGCGAAACGGAAAAGCGCGGTACAAAAAAAGACCGGCAAAATCGGAGCGCAAACTTGACGATGCAGCAAAAAACCGATACAATAAAGCCAGCAAAAAGGAAAAAAGAAAAGGAGAAAACCGGTATGGACAGCAAACTCATGCAGTACATCCCGCAGGACGATATCTACCTCTTCAACACCGGCAACGCGCAGAAGGCCTGGCTCAGCTTCGGCTGCCGCTACATCCCCGAGATCGGGCTTCACCGCTTCCTCGTTTGGGCTCCCAACGCCCAGGCCGTCAGCCTGGTCGGCGATTTCAACGGCTGGGATCGCTTTGCCACGCCCATGGAACGCGTCGAGGGCGGCGTCTGGGCCGTTTTCGTCAAGGATATCGGTCTAGGAGGCCTGTACAAATATGCCGTGACGCAGCAGAACGGCTATACCGTGCTGAAATCCGATCCCTTTGCCGCCTGGGGCCAGAACGGCAGTCAGAACGCCTCGATGGTCTACGACGAACACTACGACTGGACGGACAAAGACTATATGGCCCGCCGCGCCAAGCGTGATTTCATGCACAGCCCGATGAGCATCTATGAAGTGCACGCCGGCTCCTGGAAGGGCTTTTCCTACGAGCGGGCGCAGTACCGCGACCTCGCGGACATGCTGGCGGATTACTGCCTGGAGATGGGCTATACGCACGTCGAGCTGATGCCGCTGATGGAGTATCCCTTCGACGCCTCCTGGGGCTATCAGGTCACGGGCTATTACGCGCCGACCTCCCGTTACGGCCGGCCGGAGGATTTCGCCTACCTCGTCGATCGGCTGCACCATGACAACATCGGCGTGATCATGGACTGGGTCCCCGCTCATTTCCCGAAGGACGAGCACGGCCTGGCCTATTTCGACGGCACGCCCATGTTCGAATGCAAGGAACGGCGCATGGCCGAGCACCCCGAGTGGGGCACGCTGATCTTCGATTACGCCTCTCCCCAGGTGCAGAGCTTCCTGATCTCCTCGGCCTGCAAATTCTTTGAGGAATACCACATCGACGGCATTCGCGTGGATGCGGTGAGCTCGATGCTGTATCTTAACTACGGCCGCCGCGACGGCGAATGGACGCCCAATCGCGAAGGAGGTTATGTAAACTTCGACGCGATCGCCTTCCTGCAGAAGCTCAACCGTACCGTGCTGGTGAACTATCCCGGAGCGATCACGATCGCCGAGGAGTCTACGGCCTTCCCGCTGATCACCGCGCCTCCCGAGAACGGGGGACTCGGCTTCTGCTTCAAGTGGGATATGGGCTTCATGCACGACACGCTCGACTATATGAAGCTCGACCCCTATTTCCGCAGCTACAACCACGACCGGCTGACCTTCTCGATGATGTATACCTTCTCCGAGAACTACATCCTGGCCTATTCCCACGACGAGGTCGTGCACTGCAAAAACTCGATGATCAACAAGATGAGCGGCGACTACGACCAGAAGTTCGCCTCGCTGCGCACGCTCTACGGCTATCAGTTCGCGCATCCGGGCAAGAAGCTGACCTTCATGGGCGGGGAGTTCGGCCAGTTTATCGAATGGAACTGGCAGCAGCCCCTCGACTGGCTCCTGCTCGACTATCCCAAGCACGAGGCGCTGCGCCAGTACTGCCGCGAGCTCAACCGCATCTACTGCGCCGAGGACGTGTTCTATCGCTGCGACAACTCCTGGGACGGCTTCCGCTGGCTGAACGTCAACGACCGCGACCGGAGCACGATCGCCTTCCTGCGCACCTATCCCGGCGCGGAGGGCGGCATCGTCTGCGTGTGCAATTTCACGCCCAACCGCAATGACGAATTCGTGATCGGCCTGCCGCAGACCGGCACCCTGCACGAGATCCTCAACAGCGACGACGTGCGCTTCGGCGGCAGCGGCGTGCACAACGAGGGCGCGATCCGCTCTCACCACGTGGGCTTCCTGGACATGGAGCACTCCGCGCGCATCACCGTGCCGCCCATGTCCTGCGTCTACTTCCGCTACAAGGAAAGAAAACATCACAAGTAATGATCTGATATATTCGGGAGGAGCAGAAACATGAAAAAGGAGTTTCGCGATCTGCTGAAGGAAAAAGGCCGCAAGAGCATGCCGAACGTGCTGCTGGCCTCGGCCGAGTGCGCGCCGCTGTCAAAGACGGGCGGTCTCGCCGACGTCGTCGGCACGCTGCCCAAGGCGCTTGCCAAGCTCGGTGTGGACGCGCGCGTCATCACGCCCTATCATAAGGTGATCAAGAACAAATACGCCGATCAGGTGGAGCATCTCTTCACGATCCGCTGCTATCTGGGCTGGCGCAGCTGCTATGTCGGCGTCGAGCGGCTGATCCTCGACGGCGTGATCATCTACCTCATCGACAACGAACAGTATTTCGGCGACCGCATCTACTACGGCGGCTACCCCGAGGGCGAGCAGTACTCCTTCTTCTGCCGTGCCGTGCTTGAGGCGATCCCGCTGCTGGACTTCATGCCCGACGTGATCCACTGCAACGACTGGCACACGGCCATGCTTCCGATGCTGGCCCGCACGCAGTATCTCGGCCGCCAGCAGGACGGGATCAAGTATCTGCTGACGATCCACAACATCGCCTTCCAAGGCAAGTTCGGCTTCGATTACGTGCAGGACCTGCTCGGCATCGATCCGAAATACTATACCGCCGAATTCATGGAGCTTTACGGCTGCGCGGACTACCTCAAGGGCGGCTGCGTTTTCGCCGACCGCATCAACACGGTCAGCCCGAGCTATGCCGAGGAGATCAAGACCTCGTATTATTCCGAGGGGCTCGACGGCATCCTCAACGCGCGCAGCGCGCAGCTCTCCGGCATCATCAACGGCATCGACACGAAGGTTTTCAATCCGCACACCGATCCGCTGATCCCCGCCCACTATGACCGCGCGCACATGAAGGGCAAGGCCGAATGCAAGGCCGAGCTGCAGCGCCGTATGGGACTGGAGGTCAATCCGGATATCCCCATCATCGCGATGGTCACGCGCATGACCGAGCAGAAGGGCTTCGATCTCGTCGCCTCGCAGCTGGACCGCCTGGTCTCCGGCCGCGACGTGGAGTTCATGCTCCTCGGCACGGGCGAGAGCCGCTTCGAGGACTTCATGCGCGGCGCCGAGGCGAGACATAAGGGCCGCGTCTGCGCCTACATCGGCTACAACGAGGAGCTGGCCCATCTGGTCTACGCGGGCAGCGATTTCTATCTCATGCCCTCGCGCTTCGAGCCCTGCGGCCTGAGCCAGATGATCGCCATGCGCTACGGCACCGTGCCCATCGTGCGCGAGACCGGCGGACTGAAGGACACCGTGCAGCCCTATAACTGCTTCACCGGAGAGGGCAACGGCTTCTCCTTTGCCAATTACAACGCGGACGAGATGTACGACACGATCCTCTACGCGCTCGGCGTGTGCAGCGACAAAAAGGTGATGAAATACCTCGTCAGCCACGCGATGGAAGCGGATTTCAGCTTTGATCTCTCGGCGGAGGCATACGCGAGGCTGTATGTATGCATGCTCTGACGCTGGAAGAAGGAACAAGCTATAAAGTCTGGTTCGGCGGCAGTTATGACGAGCACTGGTCGGAGGACTATTCTCTTTTCGTTTCCTATCGCGGCAGACGCTTCGTCACCGCGCGCCTGACAGGCGAGAGCTGGATCCCCGCGGGCGGGGATCCTCAGCTTTGCGCGGCGATCGTCTCCGCCCCGCGCGACGGCATGATCCGCCGCTACTTCAACGCGGCGGTCGAGGTCTACGCCGCTTCGCAGGAATGCCTGCGCCGCAGCGTGCCCCTGACGCGGATCTACGAGCTCTTTTCTTTTTCCGAGCCGTTGGCCGCGCCGGAGCTTCTGCGCCTTTTGATGGACGACTGCGGTTTCCGCTTCGAGGCGGCTTTCCCGGCCGTGATGCACAGCTGCAAGGCCGGATTGCCGAGCGTGGAGGAGCAGCTGGCGCTGCGCGTCTTCCAGCCGCGCACTGCCAGGCTGACGGAGCTGCTGCGCCGGGCAAAGGAAAACCTGCTCTGCGTCGAGCACGACGGCAGCCGCGAGGAATTCCGCGACCCGCCGCGCGCGCTGCGCTGCGGCGAGACGGTGCGCATCGCGTTCCGCCTGCTCAGCGGCAGGATCGAAGACGCGTCGCTCTGCGTCTTCGGCGACAGGGGCAGGATCTCTTTCCCCATGAAGGACGAGGGCGACGGCCTTTACAGCGTCACCTTCCGCGTCTCGGATCGGGCGGAGGCGCTGTGGTATTCCATCTGTATGGAGGCCTCGGAGGGCTATTATTACATCTGCCCGGATGAGACCGGCTGCTTCGGCGAAGTCTGCGGGATCGAACGAGCGGGCTTCCGCCTGACGGTCTACCGCGCGGATTTCGAGACGCCGGAATGGTTCCGCCACGCCGTGATGTATCAGGTCTTCCCGGACCGTTTTGCTTTTTCCGACGACGGCACCGCCGAAAAGGGGATCGCCTATCACCTCGCCCTCGGGCAGAAGAGCGAGCTGCACAAAAGCCTGGACGAGCCGCTGCGCTGGCAGGCGCGCCCGGGTGAGAACGGCTATGCGCCGGACGATTTTTACGGCGGGACCCTGCGCGGGATCGAGGCGAAGCTCCCTTATCTCAAGGAGCTCGGCATCGGCTGTTTGTATCTCAACCCGATCGTCGAGGCGCGCTCGAACCATCGCTACGACGCCTCCGATTACGAAAAAGTCGATCCGATCCTCGGCACGAACGAGGACTTTGAGCGCCTTGCCGCGGAGGCGGAGAAGTACGGCATCCGCATCATCCTCGACGGCGTGTATTCCCATACCGGCGCGGACAGCGTGTATTTCAACCGCTACGGCAGCTATCCCTCCGTCGGCGCCTGTCAGGGAAAGGATTCGCCTTATTACAGCTGGTACTTTTTCCGGAATTACCCGGACGACTACCGCTGCTGGTGGGGCTTCAAGGACCTGCCGGAGGTGGATGAATGCAATCCCTCCTGGCAGGAAAAGATCATCAAGGGAAAAGACAGCGTCGTCAGACAGTGGCTGCGCCGCGGCGCGGCCGGCTGGAGGCTCGACGTGGCGGACGAGCTGCCCGACCCCGTGCTGCGGCTGATCCGTCTTGCATCCAGGGAAGAAAAGCCGGACGCGCCGATCATCGGCGAGGTCTGGGAGGACGCCGTCATCAAGGAAAGCTACGGCGGAAGGCGCGATTACGCCCTCGGCAACTCGCTCGACAGCGTGATGAACTATCCCTTCCGCACGGCGGTGCTCGATTTCCTGCACTTCCGCATCGACGCCCGCGCCCTGCGCGATTTCCTGCGCGCCCAGCGGATGAATTATCCCGAGCCGATGTATTACTGCCTGATGAACCTGCTCGGCTCGCATGACGTCGAGAGGCTGCTGAGCGCGCTGGCGACGGATATCGTCATCAAAAGCCTGCCGCGCGAGGAGCAGCTGAAGATCCCCTTCACGGCGGAGAAGCTTGCGCGCGCCGTGCGCCTGGAAAAGCTGGGCGCCGCGCTGCAGTTCGCGCTCCCCGGCGTGCCCAGCATCTACTACGGCGACGAACAGGGGATGGAGGGCGTCGGAGACCCCTTCAACCGCGCGGTCTTCCGCGAAGGCAACAAGGAACTTCACGAATATTATGTTAACCTTTCCGCGCTTCGGAATTCCGATCCCGTTTTTGCGGAGGGGAAGGCCTTCTTCGGAGCGTCCTCCGGCAACGTGCTGACCGTTCTGCGCTATGATGCGAAAAAAACGGACGGCAGCGTGTTCCTGACGGTGGTCAACCGGGGAGAAGAGGAGCGCTTCTGCGCAGATCTCGGCTGTGTCGGCCTGGGCGTTTACCGCGGGACGATCGGGAAGGAAAGCGCGGAGACGATCCGGATAAGATAAGTTATGTAAACTGATTGCAAGGAGCGGACGGCATGAAGAACTATCTCATCGTCGTAGACATGCAGAACGATTTCATCGACGGCTCGCTCGGCACGAAAGAGGCCGAGGCGATCGTCGGCAAGGTCGCGGAAAAGATCCGCGGCTTTGACGGCGAAGTCATCTTCACGCGCGACACCCATGCGCCGGAGTATCTGGAAACGCAGGAGGGCAGAAGGCTGCCCGTCGTGCATTGTGTGAAGGAAAGCGCGGGCTGGCGCATCCGCGAGGGCCTGGAGGCGATCCGCCCCTGCACGGTGATCGACAAGCCCACCTTCGGCTCGACCGAGCTCGGCGTGCTTTTGGCACAGCGGGACCTGGAGGAGAAGATCGGCTCGATCACGGTGATCGGTCTGTGCACCGATATCTGCGTGATCTCCAACGCGCTGCTGATCAAGGCCTTTCTGCCTGAAACGCCGATCGTCGTGGACGCGGCCTGCTGTGCGGGCGTCACGCCCGAGAGCCATCGGAACGCGCTCGAGGCGATGAAGATGTGCCAGATCGCGATCGAGAACGAATAGAGACAAACAGAAAAAGAGCTCCCGCGAGAGGGAGCTCTTTTCATTGACAGACGGAAGCGAGAAAGAGACATGAAGAAAGAATTCGAACGCTTTGACATGAAGCGCCCGCCCGTGCCTACCCGCTGGTTCCTCCGCCCGCTGACCTATCTGCTCAGCGCGCCGGACGTGAAAAAGCACGGCGCGGTCATCCGCCGCGAAGGGACGGAGGGACTCAGGCCGCCGTATGTGATGCTGTGCAATCACAACGCTTTTCTGGACTTCAAGGTCGCGACCATGGCGATCTGGCCGGATCGCGCCAACTATGTCGTGGCGATAGACGGCTTTATCGGGCGCGAGGAGCTGCTGCGGCAGGTGGGCTGCATCTGCAAAAGAAAATTTACCAACGACATCACGCTCGTCCGCCAGCTCAGGACCGTGATCGAAAACGGCGACGTGGCGA
>JBGUZD010000036.1:0-5343 GCA_045222695.1 Candidatus Limivicinus sp. | reverse complement strand
AGTTCTCCGGCGAGGTGCTCGGCGTGAACGCCGTCGGCGGCCTCATCGGGCTCAATACCGGCAGCGTGTCCGGCTGCCGCGTCGACGCGCGCGTCTGCGGCGAGCATCAGGTCGGCGGCGTCGTCGGGAAAAACGCCGGCGTGCTGTTCAACTGCGAGAGCGCCGGTACGGTCAACGCCGAAGCGATCACCCCCTCCGGCGAGAAGAGCTTCGATCTCGCGACCCTCTCCCAGGACGATTTCACGGACTTGGGCGATATCGGCGGCGTCGCGGGCGAGAACACGGGCGTCGTGCGCTTCTGCCGCGCCAAGGGCACGGTGGGATATCGCTATACGGGCTACAACGTCGGCGGGATCGTGGGCAAAAACAGCGGCTTCGTCGACAACTGCCGCTTCGAGGGCTCCGTCGAGGGCCGCCGCGACGTGGGCGGCGTCGTCGGGCAGAGCATCCCCTACCTGGCCTGGGAGCTGTCCGAAGGAAAACTCAAGGAGCTGGAAAAGGGCATCGCCGCGCTCAACGGCATGCTGGGCTCGGCCTCAAGGACGATCGGCGCGCTGAGCACGACGCTCGCGGGACAGCTGGACAACATGAGCGGCCTGTCCACCCAGGCCATGAGCGCGGTGAGCCAGCTGCTCGGCGCCGCCGCGGGGCAGACCTCAAACTATCTCGCGGGCATCACGGTCGACCCCGTGACGGGCGAGATCACGCTGCCGAACGCGAACTTCGCCATGGCGGACACCTCCGCCCTGACGGCCGCGATGGGCGGGCTCTTCGCGCAGATGAAGACCATCGCCGGCGCGATGGAGAACGGCGTCGGCGGCGCGGCGGAGGACTGGCAGCGCATCAGCGGCCAGATGGGCTATATCTTCAACCTGCTCTTCTCGATGATGGAGGAGGTCGGCAAGGGCGATCTCATCACCTCGCGCGATCTCTCGCTCAGCGAGGCCTACGACCACGACGAGGGCGCGGTGGCCCGCTGCGAGAACCGCGGCAGCGTGCGCGCCGAGCTCAACGCCGGCGGCGTCGTGGGCTGCATCGCCTTCGAGCTGTCCTTCGACAAGGAGGACACGCTCTCCGCGGCGGACTATCTGCCCACGCAGGCCGAGCAGCTGCTCTTCGCCGTCGTGCGCGAGAGCAAAAACAGCGGCGCGGTCTTCAGCCGCGGCAACTGCGCCGGCGGCATCGTCGGACATATGGACGCCGGCGCGGTCGTGGACTGCCTGAGCACGGGGAAGATCTCCTCGCAGAGCGGCGACTATGTCGGCGGCGTCGCGGGCGAGGCGGGCGGCACGCTCGCGCGCTGCACCGCGCGCTGCGATCTCGAGGGCAGGCGCTACGTCGGCGGCGCGGCGGGCCTGGGCGCGAACGTTTCGGACTGCCGCGCCTGGACGCACATCGCGCGCGCCGAGGAATACGCCGGGGCCCTTGCCGGCTGGTGCGAGGGCGCGGCGGAGCGCAACCTCTACGTCGCGGACGGCGTGGAGGGCGTGGACGGCGTGGGCCGCATCGGCCAGGCCGATCCCGTCACGCGCTCGGAGTTCCTCGCGACGGGCGATCTCCCGACGGGCTTTGAGAACGTCAGCGTGCGCTTTTATGTCGAGGGCGAGCTCTTCCGCACGCTCTCCGTCCCCTTCGGCGGCGCGCTCGAAACGCTCCCGCGCGTCGAGGACCGCGGCGGCGCGGCCTGGGTCTGGGAGGACTTCGACGCCTCGGCGATCTACTGCGACACGGAGGTCTCGGGCGCTTATCTCGAGCCGGTGAAGACCATCTCCTCGGGCGAGGACTTTCCGCTCTTCCTCGTCGAGGGCGAATTCTTCGACGGCCAAAGCCTGGAGGTGCTGCCCTTCGACGGCGCGCCGGAGCAGGGCGAGCGCATCGGCGGCTACACGCTGCGCGTCGAGGGCTACGACGGCCTTCTGACGGTGCGCATGCGCTCGGACGGCGGCGCGGCTGTCTTCGCGCCGGACGGCGAGGGGGGCTGGCGCGCGCTCGAGAGCGAGTGGGACGGCCGCTATCTCGTCTTCGGTCTTCCCAACGGCGGCTCCTTCGCCGTGACGGCGGCCGATGCGCGGCACGACGGGCTGCTCTGGGCCGCCGCGGGCGGCGCGGCGCTGCTCGCGCTCGTGCTCGGCGGACGGGCGATCGTGCGCCGGAAGAAAGGCAAGACGCCGCCCGAGGCTTCGGGCACGACAGAATAAACGAAAACGCAGGGGAGAGCGCAGCGCGCTTTCCCCTTTTTTCACAAAAATGACAAAGGGCGTTGACTTTTGCGATTTGTGGTGCTAAAGTAAGGCCATCTTCCACGGAGGTACGGATTTGATGTTGTTCCGCTTCGCAGCCGCATACCGCTATTACCGCTATTTCAAAGGGAAATAGGGGTCGTTTGTGCTGCGGGAAAAATCAAGCCGTTTCAAAAACAAGTCCGGGCCGCACAGACGACTGTGCGGCTTTTCTTTTTCGGACAAAGCCTTTGTGAGAAACAGGAGGAAAGAAACATGAAAAAGATCCTTGCTCTCGTCTGCGCGCTGTGCCTCGTCTTTGCGCTGTGCGCCTGCGGCCAGACCGCCGCGCCCGCCGAAAAGACCTTTACCGTCGGCATCTGCCAGCTCGTGCAGCACCCCGCGCTCGACGCCGCCACGCAGGGCTTCCGCGACGCGCTGAGCGAAAAGCTCGGCGACCGCGTCGTCTTCGTCGAGCAGAACGCCTCCGGCGACGCGCCGACCTGCGCGGTCATCTGCAACCAGTTCGTCGGCGACGAGGTCGACCTGATCATGGCCAACGCCACGCCCGCGCTGCTCGCGGCCCAGTCCGCCACCAACACGATCCCCGTGCTGGGCACCTCGGTGACCGACTACGCCTCCGCGCTGGAGATCGACAACTGGAACGGCAAGACCGGCACGAACATCTCCGGCACCTCCGACCGCGTGCCCGAGGAGGAGCAGGCCAAGGTCCTCAACGAGCTCTTCCCCGACGCCGAGACCGTCGGCATCCTCTTCTGCTCGGCCGAGCCGAACTCCCGCGTGCAGGCCGACGCGATCACCCCCGCGCTCGAGGGCATGGGTTACAGCGTGAAGGAATTCGTCTTCGCCGACTCCAACGACGTCGCCGCCGTGGCGACCACCGCCTGCGACGAGTGCGACGTGCTCTACATCCCCACCGACAACACCGCCGCCTCGAACTCCGAGCTCATCAGCAACGTGGCGCTCAACGCCAAGACCCCGATCATCGCCGGCGAGGAGGGCCTGTGCAAGGGCTGCGGCGTGGCGACGCTGTCCATCTCCTACTACGATCTCGGCCGCGTGACCGGCGAGATGGCCGCCGAGATCCTCCTCAATGGCAAGAACCCCGGCGACATGGAGATCCAGTTCGCCCCCTTCATGAAGAAGTTTGACGCCGACATCTGCGCGGCGCTCGGCATCACCGTCCCGGAGGGCTACACGGCCATCGACTGATCCTTTACGAAACGGAGCGATAACGCAACGTGAGTATCCAAGCCTATTTTTCTTCTCTGAGCCTGCTCAAGCTGCTCAAAAACATGCCGGGCGGCATCGCGCAGGGCCTGATCTGGGGCCTGATGGCGCTGGGCATCTATATCACCTTCCGGCTGCTGGACATGGCCGATCTGACGGTCGACGGCTCGTTCACGACGGGCGGCGCCTGCGCGGCGATGATGATCCTCGCCGGACACGGCCCATGGGCCGCGCTGGGCGTCGCGCTGATCGCGGGCATGCTGGCGGGGCTGTGCACCGGGCTTCTGCACACCAAGCTGGGCATCCCGGCCATCCTCGCGGGCATCCTGACGCAGTTCGCGCTCTATTCGGTCAACCTGCACATCATGGGCATGGCCGCCAACCGCGCCCTGAGCGTGGACAAGTACCCGCTGCTGCTCTCCTCGCGCCATATCGGCGCGGCCATCGGCAAGGGCCTTGTGATCGCCGCGGTGATCGTGGCGCTGATGTACTGGTACTTCGGCACCGAGCAGGGCCGCGCCATCCGCGCCACGGGCGACAACCCGGCCATGAGCCGGGCGCTGGGCATCAACATCGACAACATGAAGGTGCTGGGCCTTGCGCTCTCCAACGGGATCGTGGCGCTCGCGGGCGGGCTGATGGCCCAGTATCAGGGCTTCGCGGACATCAACATGGGCCGCGGCGCGATCGTGATCGGCCTGGCGGCCGTGATCATCGGCGAGGTGCTCGTGCGCGCGCTCTTCAAGCGCTACATCAACTTCTCGATCCTGCTGGCCTTCACGGTGCTCGGCGGCGTGCTGTACTACCTCGTCGTGGTGGTCGTGCTGTGGCTCAAGCTCGATTCGAACGATCTCAAGCTCTTCACGGCCGTGATCGTCGCGCTCTTCCTCGCCGTGCCGCACTTCCGCGACCGGAAGCAGCACAGCTTCCGCGGCGGGAAGAAGAAGGAGGTGAAGGGCGATGCTTGACCTCATCGGCGTCTCCAAGACCTTCAATCCCGGCACGATCAACGAGAAGAAGGCGCTCGTCGACCTCGATCTGCACCTCGACGACGGCGATTTCGTCACCGTCATCGGCGGCAACGGCGCGGGCAAGTCCACGCTCCTCAACGCCGTGGCCGGCGTGTGGCCGGTGGACAGCGGGCAGATCCTGCTCGACGGCGAGGATATCACCGCCCTGCCGGAATACCGGCGCGCCGTGCACATCGGCCGCGTGTTCCAGGACCCGATGATGGGCACCGCGCCGAACATGCAGCTGGAGGAGAATCTCGCCCTGGCGCTGCGGCGCGGGCAGAAGCGCGGCCTGAAATGGGGCGTGACGAAGCTCGAGCGCGAGGATTACCGCGCGCTGCTGGCCGATCTCGGGCTCGGGCTCGAGGACCGGCTGACCGTGAAGGTGAGCCTGCTCTCCGGCGGCCAGCGCCAGGCGCTGACGCTGCTGATGGCGGCGCTGCGGCGGCCCAAGCTGCTGCTGCTCGACGAGCACACCGCCGCGCTCGACCCCGCCACCGCGGCAAAGGTGCTCGAGCTGTCGGACCGCATCGTCTCGGAGTCGCAGCTGACCACGCTGATGATCACCCACAACATGAGCGACGCGATCCGCCACGGCAACCGCCTCATCATGATGGACGAGGGAAGGATCATCCTCGACGTGCGCGGCGAGGAGAAAAAGAAGCTCACCAAGCGCGCGCTCATAGACCTCTTCGCCCAGAACGCGGGCTACCAGCTCGAGAGCGACCAGACCCTTCTGAGCAAGAACTGAACGCAAAAACGCCCCCGAAGGTTTTTGAAGTGAACCCCAAAAGTTAGACAAAGAAATGAATTAAGCGACCTGAAGGGTCTGGTATCTGTGTTGAGCAGGTGTCAGGCCCTTT
>JBGUZD010000035.1:0-41841 GCA_045222695.1 Candidatus Limivicinus sp. | reverse complement strand
AAAGAAAATCGGCTTGAATCGTAACGATTCAAGCCGATATCTGGCAGCGGGAGAAGGATTCGAACCCTCACATACGGAGTCAGAGTCCGCTGTGCTACCTTTACACAATCCCGCTAAACGCAAGAGCTATTATACAGAAAAAACGCTCTTTGTCAAGAACTTTTTTCCGCGTTTCGCGGCCCCTTTTCCCTGCCGGGACGGGCGCGGGAGAAGGGGAGAGAGGCCGTGTTTATTCGACCGCGAGCAGACGCACGCTGTCCACGCCGTCAACGCCCTCGAGCGCGGAGACGAGCGCGCCGATGCCGCGCGACACGCCGCCGACGTCGATCGAAAGCGTGACGCTCGCCTTGCCGAGCACGGGCAGGCTCTGCGTGATGGTCAGGATGTTCGCGCCGGCGCCGAAAAGACGCGAGAGCACCGCGCTGAGCACGCCGGGCTGATGGTCGAGCATCAGCTCGAGCACGGCCTTGCGGCCGCCGGTCGTCTCGGCGGGCTCGAACACATAGTCCTTGTATTTGTAATAGGTGCTGCGCGAGATGCCGACGCGGCGCACGGCCTCGCTGACCTCGCGGACCCGGCCGGATTCCAGCAGACGCCGCGCTTTGAGCACCTTTTCATAGTAATCGGGCAGAACGCTCTTGTGGATGATCAGATAATTGTCGGACATTCCCTTCGCCTCCCTGTCGTTAACAACAATCATACTCTGTACTTGAGGAAAACACAAGCGTCTTCTGCGGAAGGACGCGGTTTTGCACGGTTGAAAAACGGACGGGCGCATGCTAAACTGTAGAACGCGAAAAAACAATGAAAGGAAGCAATATCGTGAAAGCAGCTTTTTCCCCCTACCTCGACGCGATCGCCCCGGGCTTGAAACAGCTCGTGGCGCTGCTCGGAGAGGATTTCGACTACGTCAGCGTGCTGTCCACCGATTCCGTGGGCTTCGCGGTCTCGATCTCCCAGCGCGCGAAGGCCGTCAGCCACTCGACGATGATGACCGAGCGCGGCAGCGTCGTCCGCGTCCGGCGCGGAGGTCTGTACAGCGAATACGCCTTCGACCGCTTTGACAGCGCGCATCCGGAGCTGACCGCCGCCGAAGCGCGGCGCGTGCTGGGCGAGCAGTTCGCCCTGCTGGAAGAGACGAAGACCGCGGTCTATGACACGCCCGCCCTGCCGGACGAGCCCTGCGAGCTGCGCGTGGAGATGGAGACCGGCCGGATGCCGGAGGACTGCGATCTCGGCGCGCTGGTCGACAGCCTTTCGGAGATGTCGGCGCGCGGCGTCGCCGCGGGCGAGCACGCGATCGACTGCCGCCTGCGGGCGCAGTCCACCCATGTGTCCAAGCTGTTCCTGACGGCGAAGCGCGACATGCGCCAGAGCTACGTCTATTCCGAGGGCGCGGTCATTGTGATCGCCTCGAAGGACGGCGACGTCAAATTCGGCTATGACAGCGTTTCCGGGCGCGAGGGCCCGGAGATCTTCGAAAAGCTCGGCGAGAAGGTAGAGCCCGTGGCGGGGATCGCCGAGGAGCTGCTGACGGCCGAGCGGATAGAGCCCGGCGAGTATGAGGTCATCGTCTCGCCCGAGGTCAGCGGTCTGATCGCGCACGAGGCCTTCGGCCACGGCGTGGAGATGGACATGTTCGTGAAGAACCGCGCGCTCGGCGCGCAGTACATCGGCAAACGGGTCGGCAGCGACCTGGTGACGATGCACGAGGGCGCGAAGCCGGAGATCCAGGTCGCGAGCTACGCCTTCGACGACGAGGGCGTCCTTGCCCACGACACCGTGGAGATCCGAAACGGCATCCTGCACACCGGCGTGTGCGACGCGCTCGCGGCCCTGCGTCTCGGCGTCGAGCCTACCGGCAACGGCAAGCGCGAGAACTTTGAGCACAAGGTCTACACCCGCATGACCAACACGGTCTTCGAATCGGGCGATTCCACGCTCGAGGAGATGATCGCCTCCGTGAAGTACGGCTACCTCCTCAAGGGCATGCAGTCCGGCATGGAGGATCCCAAGCACTGGGGCATCCAGTGCATCCTCGACCGCGGCTATGAGATCCGCGACGGCGCCCTGACCGGCAAGATCGTCTCGCCGATCGTCATGACCGGCTACGTGCCGGAGCTGCTCGGCTCGATCTCGATGCTCAGCCGCGACCATGAGCTCTTCGGCTCCGGCGGCTGCGGCAAGGGCCACAAGGAATGGGTCAAGGTCTCGGACGGCGGCCCCTACATGAAAGCGAAAGCGAGGCTCGGATAAATGGAAAACTTCATTCTCGATCTGCTCCGCGCATCCGGAGCCGACGGCTGGACCGTCGCGGACGAGCGTCGCCGCGGCTGGGAGTTCTACTTCATCCGCCATGCGCTCGACCAGAATCGCGTGCGCGACGTCGAGCATATCACGCTCACAGTGTACAAGAGATTCTCCGAAGGAGACAAGGAATTCCTCGGCAGCGCCTCGGCGCGTCTCGCGCCGACGGCTTCCCGCGCCGAGGCTGAGAAGCTGATCGCCCAGCTGCTCGGCGAGGCCGGACTGATCCGCAATCCGTTCTATGAGCTCAATGAGCCGCGCGGCGAGGCCGCGCCCGCAGCCGAAGCGCCCGACCTGCGCGCGATCTCCGGCGATTTCCTGCGCGCGATGCGCGCGGTGGAGGAGAGCTCCGACGCGGACGTCAACTCCTACGAGATATTCGCAGACTGTGTGACGCGCCGCTTCATCTCCTCCACGGGCATCGACGTCACGGACGTCTATCCCGCCTCGATGGCGGAGGTCGTCGTCAACGCCCGCCGCGAGGGCCACGAGATCGAGCTCTACCGCATGTACCGCTCCGGCAGCTGCGACGCCGCGGGCCTGAAGGCGAACATCGAAGAGACGCTGCGTTTCGGCCGCGACAAGCTGCGCGCCGAAAAAACGCCCGCGCTCGGAAAATGCGACGTGATCTTTTCCACGGACGACGCGCGGCAGATCTACGACTATTTCGTCGACCGCATGGCCGCCGGCATGGTCTATCAGCAGATCTCCGACTGCGAGATCGGAAAGCCCGTCTGCGAAAACGCGTGCGGCGATCCGCTCACGATCCGCGCGCTGCGGCGGCTGGACAATTCCTCGCACAACGGCGCCTACGACGACGAGGGCGCGCCGGTGCGCGACCTCACGATCATCGAAAACGGCGTCGCCAGGAGTTTTTTCGGCAGCCGCATGTTCTCCCAGTACCTCGGCCTGCAGGACAGCTTCATTCCCGGCAACATCGCCGTCGAAGGCGGGAGCGCCTCCGCCGCGGAGCTGCGCACGGGCAGGTATCTGGAGATCGTCGAGTTCTCGGATTTCCAGGTCGATCCCACGTGCGGCGACATCGCCGGCGAGATCCGTCTGGGCTATCTGCACGACGGCGGCACGGTCACGGTCGTCGAGGGCGGCTCGGTCTCCGGCACGATGCGCGAGCTCGCCGGGACGATGCGCTTCTCCAGGGAACGCAGGCAGTACAACAACTATCTCATCCCCGCCGTCACGCGCCTTTACGGCGTGAGCATCACCGGCGCGGAATAAAATCTCCAAAACACATAACAGGCGGCCGGACTGCCAAAGGCGGTCCCGGCTGCCTGTCAGGAATGCCGGAATATGGGAAAATAGGCATTGACTTTTCAGCTTCCATCTGATATAGTTTGCATCGCGTGAAAATCGCAAAAATCTAAAAGAAAGCGAGGGAATCAAATAATGATCAGGAACAGAATCAAAAGCGCAACTGAATATCGTTTGATGACCTCGGTCCGTATTTTTTGATCCGAGCAGAACAAGTGTCTGTTTTTTGAACCGTGGCATCATGTCACGGTATTTTTATGCCCGTTTCGGGCCGATATCCGCCTGCATAAAACCGTGGCTGTACAGCCGCGGTTTTCTTTTTTCCATCCCTGTCCGGAGCGTCCTCCGCCCCGGCCGCCTCCCCGAAAGGAGGGAGCTGTTATGCGAAAACTACTGTCTTATCTCAAACCCTACAGGGGCAGGATCGCCCTGGCCACGCTCCTGATGGCTGTTTCGGCGATCTGCGATCTGCTGCTGCCGACGCTGATGGCCGACGTGCTGGACAAGGGCGTTTACGGCGCGGCGGAGGCCGACACCTTCGGCTACATCCTCAAAACCGCAGGCTGGATGCTGGGGCTCTCTCTGCTGAGCCTGGGCTCCGTGGCCGGGGGCTACTGGGTGGTCTATCACGTCGTCGCCGGCTATACCTGGAATCTGCGCTCCGCCCTCTTCCGCAGGATCCATACCATGACCCTGACGGAGGTGGGCAGCATAGGCGCCTCCAATCTGGTCACCCGTACCACCCATGACGTGGGCACGCTCAACGAGGTGATCTCCATGCTCTGCGGCGGCATCCTCATTATCCCGCTGATGTTTCTCGGCGGCGTCGTTCTTTGCATGCGCAAGGATATTTACCTCTCGCTCGTGATCATCTGCGCCGTGCCGCTGCTCCTCGGAGCGGGCATACTCCTCAGCAAGAGGATCGAGCACCTCTGGGAGATCGCCGACGGCCAGTGCGACAAGCAGAACGATCTGGTCCGGGAACGGCTGCGCGGCATCCGCGTCATCCGGGCTTTCGACCGAGAGCGCCATGCCCACGCGAAGATCACCGACGCCACGCGCGTCATGGCCGACAACCTCATCCGCGCCAACGTCAGCATGGAGATCATCGATCCGGCGGCGGCGTTCGTGCTCAACACGGCGGCCCTGCTGATCGTGTATCTCGGCGGCGTGCGCATGGAGCGGGGCAGCGGACTCACCGCGGGCGACGTCTTCGCCATCATCCAGTACATCAACATCATCCTCGGCGCGATCGTATCGGTCTCCTACGACATCGTCATGCTGCCGCACGTCCGCGTTGCGGTCAAGCGCCTGAGCCAGATCACCGAATCCACGGCTCTGGAGGAGGACCGTCCGGCACAGGGTCTGTCCTTTTCCGGGGCGATCGACCTCGAGCACGTCGGCTTTACCTATCCCGGCAGCTCCCTGCCCGCCCTGAGCGATGTGGATGTCCATATCAAACCGGGGGAGTGGGTCTCCGTCATCGGCGGCACCGGCTCCGGCAAGACCACGCTGACGGAGCTGCTGCTGGCCTTCCGCGCTCCCACCGAGGGAAAGCTGCGCTTTGACGGGCAGGATGCGGCGAAGCTATCGCCAAAGGACGTCCGCGCCAACGTAAGCTGCTCGCTGCAGAAGTCCATGCTCTACGCCGGCACCGTGGCGGAGAACCTGCGCATGGGCAAGCCCGACGCCACCGACGAGGAGCTGTGGGCCGCGCTGGAGCTGGCCCGGATCGCCGACTTCGTGCGGGAAAAGCCGGAAGGGCTGAACTTCAGGCTCGAACAGGCCGGGAGCAACGTCTCCGGCGGCCAGAAGCAGCGCCTCGCCATCGCCCGGGCCGTCCTCAAGGAGGCCCCGATCTACATCTTCGACGACTCCTTCTCCGCTCTGGACTTCCTCACCGAGGCCGAGGTGCGCAGGGCGCTGGGCGAAAAGCTCGCCGGGCGCACGCGCATCATCATCACCCAGCGCGTGGTCTCCGCCATGCACTCCGACCGGATCTTTGTCCTGTCCGACGGCGCTCTCGCGGGCGCCGGGACCCACGAGGAGCTGCTGGAGAGCTGCTCCATC
The DNA here is from genome assembly GCA_045222695.1 of Candidatus Limivicinus sp. Lineage (GTDB taxonomy): Bacteria > Bacillota > Clostridia > Oscillospirales > Oscillospiraceae > Limivicinus. The sequence continues at coordinate 36,195 of JBGUZD010000035.1, read as the reverse complement.
TACCGGGAGATCTATCTCTCCCAGACGGGAGGTGGGGCCGCATGAGTTCGTCCGAACGGAACGGAAAGGCGAAGGAAAAGCGCCGTATCTTTGACGAGACCGGAAAGCGCCTGATGCGGGAGATCCGGCCTCTGGGAGGCTGGGTCCTGCTCTCGGCCGTCCTCTGCCTGGTGCTGATCGGCTGCGCGGTGGCGATACCGGAGCTGATGGGCGCGCTGATCAACCGGCTCTATGAATGGACAGAGGCACGCACGCCCGGCCTCGGGCGAAGCCTGCTGCCGGGGCTGGGACTCCTCCTGGGCGTCTACGCGCTGCAGGCCGGGGTGACCTACGGCAAATACTATATGCTGCAGAACGCCGTCAGCCGCTACTTCTGCGCGGGCTTTCGCATCCGCCTGTCGGAGAAGCTGCGCCGCCTGAGCGTGTCCTATATGGACAAGACCCCGGCGGGCGACGTCATCGACCGGATGATGGACGACGTGAGCGACATGGCCTCGAGCGTCAGCGGCGTGGTGGATATCCTCATCTCGGGCTTTCTGCAGCTGTTCGTCATCGCGCTCATCCTCATTATCACCGACTGGCGCATGGCCATCCCGGTGATACTGCTTTTCCCGCTGTCTGTCTTTCTCTCGGCCAAAATGGCCACGCTGGGCGAGGAGCACTGGGACAAGCACTTCGATCTGGGCGGCAAGCTCACCTCTCTCGCGGAGGAGGCCTTCACCAACTATCCCGCCACCAAGGCCTTCAACCGGGAAGAGGAGCTGCAGAAAACGTATGACGAGCTCTCCGAGCGTCATCAGCGCAAAGGCATCCTCGGTTACTTTCTCTCCTCGATCGTCCAGCCCGTCATCGCCTTTGTCAACGCGCTGGCCTATATCGCCGTGATCGTCGTGGGCGGTTGGCTGATCCTGCACCGCGGCGTGCCCATCGGCACCGTGGTCACGATCATCCTCTTTGCCCGCCAGTTCTCTTCCCCGCTGGAGCGGATCGCCTTCGGCCTCGGCTATATCCAGCACGTCAAGGCCTCCGCGAAGCGCGTCTTTACCATCCTGGATCTGCCCGAGGAGGAGGACCCCTCCGGGATCGTACAGCCTCCCACCCGCGGCCGGGTGGAGCTGCGCCATGTGGATTTCTCCTACGACCCGAAAAAGCCGCTGATCCGGGATCTGAACATGGACGTGCAGCCCGGGCAGAAGGTGGCCATCGTCGGCCCCACCGGCGCGGGCAAGACCACCATCGTCAACCTGCTCATGCGCTTTTATGACATCCAGGCCGGCCGGATCCTCATCGACGGGCGGGACGTGTCCGAGCTCTCGCGCGCCGAGAACCGCAAGCTCTTTGCCATGGTCCTGCAGGATACCTGGCTGTTCAAGGGCACCGTGGCCGAAAACGTGGCCTACGGCAGCCCGGAGGCCACCCGGGAGGAGATCGTGAGGGCCTGCGACAGCGCCTACTGCGACCACTTCATCCGCCGTCTGCCCCACGGCTACGACACGGTGATCTCCGAGGACAGCACCGCCGTCTCCTCCGGCCAGAAGCAGCTGCTCACCATTGCCCGCGCCTTGCTGGCGAACAGACCCCTGCTGATCCTGGACGAGGCCACCTCCAACGTGGACACCCGCACGGAGCTGCTGATCCAAAAGGCCATGGACCGCCTCATGGGCGGCCGCACCTGCTTTATCATCGCCCACCGGCTCTCCACCATCGTGGACGCCGATCTGATCTTGGTCATCCGGGACGGACAGATCGTCGAGCAGGGGACGCACCGCTCCCTGCTCGAGCAAAAGGGCTTCTACTACGAGCTGTTCCAAAGCCAGTACGCGATCTGAGGCGGGCCGAGGCTTCTCCGGCACAAACGCACAAACAAAGACCTCTCTCCCGTTTGGGAGAGAGGTCTTCTGCTTTTTTCGATCACTCGAGATTCAGATGCCGCTTGAGGATGTAGCGCGTAAGGAAGAAGAAGGCTGCGCAGAGGATGAGCTCCATCAGCATGGCCGAGCCCATCGCGCCGGCCGCCATGCCGAGCCCGTTGACGGTGATCTCGCCGTTCTCGGCGAAGAAGCCCCAGCTCGCGCCGAAGCCGAACAGACGTCCGACGAGACCGTTCGAGACGCCGACGCCGAAGAGGATGTTCAGCACGAGGCCGATGCCCACGTAGCTCAGCAGCGCCCAGAGCGCGCGGTGCTTCTTCGCCAGATGGCCCAGCGCGATCGCCGCGTAGATCTTCAGCGTCTGCGCCGCGGCGGTGACGATCACGAGCAGCACGCCCTCGACGATCAGCCAGGGAACGCCGGAGGGGAGCTTGAGCTGGCCGAGCGCCCGCCAGAACTCCATCCAGCCCTCGGCAAAGCCGGCGGGACGGTAGACCGTGACGAGCAGGAAGCCGCTCAGCAGCGCGACGAGCGCGGAAGCCATCTCGAGGATCAGCGCGGTCAGGCCCTTTGAGGCGATGTGCGCGCCGGCGGAGGCGGGCAGCGTGAGCATCAGATAGCCCTCGTCGCCGAGGAGCCCCTTGTAGAAGCGCTCGCACACAAAGATCAGCGCGAGCACCGCCATCGCCACGAACAGGCCGAAGAGCACCATCGACGGCAGCACGCCGAGCAGGAAGGTGATAAGGCCGCTGCGTCCGCCCTCGACGTCGACGACGTAGCGGAACGAAAGACCGATCAGCACGCTCAGCGCCACGGCGGCGATCCAGAGCGGACCGAATTTGCGCAGGCAGGAGCGCAGGTCGTATTTCATCAGTTTACCAAGCATGTTTTTTCCCTCCCAATCAAAGCTGCGCGCGGAACATGTCGCGGAAGAGCTGATCGACGCTGCCGCCGGTCCGCTCGCGGATGCTGTCCACGCTCTCGTGCAGGACGACCTGGCCCTGCCGCAGGAACACCGCCTCGTCGAGCACCTGCTCGACGTCGAGTATCAGGTGCGTCGAGATCAGCACCGTGCCGTCCTCGCTGTAATTCGTCAGGATCGTGCGCATGATGAACTCGCGCGCCGCCGGGTCCACGCCCGCGATCGGCTCGTCGAGCAGATAGAGCTTCGCCGCGCGCGACATGACCAGCATCAGCTGCATCTTCTCACGCGTGCCCTTCGAGAGCGTCTTGATCGGCAGCTTCTCGTCGAGACCGAGCACGCGGCACATCTCGGCCGCCTTGACGCGGTCGAAGTCGGCGTAGAAGTCGGCGAAGAGCTCGATCATGTCGCCCACGCGCATCCACTCGGGAAAGTAGCCGCGGTCGGGCAGATAGCTGACGATCTTCTTGGTCTCGACGCCCGGGGCGTTCCCGGCGATGCGGACCTCGCCCGCGGAGGGCTGCAGCAGCCCGTTGAGGATCTTGATGAGCGTCGTCTTGCCCGAGCCGTTAGGGCCCAGCAGACCGACGATCCTGCCGCCCGGCAGGCTGAGATTGACGTTGTCGAGCGCGCGGACTTCGCCGAAGCTGCGGCTCAGGTTGGTGCATCTGACCAGTTCGTTCATGTTTCTTCCTCCGTTTCCGCCGCGGCGATCTCCGCGGCCTGTGCGCGGGAATAGCCCAGCTCCTTCATATCCGAAAAATACTTCTCTCTCAGCTCCGCGGCGAGGCGCTTGCGCATCGCGTCGAGCACGCCCACGTCCTCGGTCACGGTGCGGCCCGCGGTGCGGTTCGTGATCACGAGCCCCTCGCTTTCGAGCTGGCCCAGCGCGCGCTGCATCGTGTTCGGGTTGACCCCGGCCTCGGCGGCCAGATCGCGCACGGTGGGGAAGCGCGAGCCCGGCGGATACGCGCCGGTCACGATACGGCGAGCGAGCTGCTCGGACAGCTGCAGCCAGATCGGCCGGGAGCTCTGCAGTTCAAAGTCCATATTCGCCCTCCTTTTTGTGTAATTGTATTAAGCAATTAGCACAATACTACAACGATACAATTCTGTCAAGCCTTTTTGCAAAAATATTTTTCGTTTGTTCTCCGGCGGAGAGGAAAGAGCGCTCTCTTCGCGCAAAAGCGTTGAAATCCGACAAAGGTCATACTATAATAAACCATCCGATGAAACGGACGTGGGGACATGAAAGACAAAACCGCTCTTTTGAAAATACGCTTCGTGCTGCTCATGGCGCTCTTCGGCCTGCTCGGGCCGCTGGTGCGCGCGATCGGCCTGCCCTCGCCGGTGACGGCCTGTCTGCGCGCCTGGGTCAGCGCCGCAGCGCTCATCGCCTTTTGCCTTGTCTCCCGCCGTCCGATCGACCGGGAGGAGCTCAAGCGCACGCTGCTGCCGATGGCGGTCTGCGGCGCGCTGATCGCGCTCGACTGGATCGGGCTGTTCGCGGCCTATCATTACACGACGGTCGCCACGGCGACGGTGTGCTACTACGTCGAGCCGATTTTGATCCTGCTGGCCTCGCCGCTGCTGCTGGGCGAGCGCTTCACCGCGCGGCACCTTATCTGCGCGCTCACGGCCTTCGTCGGGATGGTCTTCGTCTCGGGCGTGGCCGAAAACGGCTTCGCCGCCGCCGATATCCGCGGGCCGCTCTTCGCGCTGCTCGGCGCGGCGGGCTACGCCTGCGTGGTGCTTATCAACAAACGGATCCCGAGCGGCGACAGCATCCTGCGCACGACGGTGCAGCTCTCCGTCGCGGCGCTGGTGACGACGCCCTACGTGCTCCTGACCGAGCGCGGCGCGATCTCGATCGATCTGCGCGGCGCGGCGCTGCTGCTCCTGCTCGGCGTGGGGCTCACGGCGATCCCGTATATCATCTATTTCAGCCTGATCGTGCGCATCCCCGCGCGCAGCGTCGCGATCTTCTCCTATGCCGATCCGGTCATGGCGGTGCTGCTGTCGATGTTCCTGCTCGGCGAGAAAATGACGCTCTTCGGCCTTGTCGGCACGGTGCTGATCATCGGCGCGGCCATGATCTCCGAGCTGGGCGGGAACAAAAACGCGCCGGAAGCGTCTGAGGAAGAGAAAACGAAAAAAGAAGGAGATTAAATATGAAAAAAAGACTGTCGATCTGCCTTTGCCTCGTTCTGGCTCTCTCGCTGCTCGCCGGCTGCGGCGCGCAGAAGGAGCCGGCTGCCGCGCCGACGGCGGAAGAACCCGCGGTCGGCCTGCCCAACCCCGTGAGGAGCTCCTCGCCCGAGGAGATCGCCGCGCGCTTCGGCGTCGAGATGGAAGCGCCCGACGGCGCGGAGGAGCTCTCCTGGGTCGTCATCGAGGGGGACATGCCGCTGGCGCAGCTGGGCTTTTCGCTCGGCGGGATCGCGTACAACTACCGCGTCGCGAAAGCGGAGGCCTATGAGGATATCTCCGGCATGTATTACGAATGGCGGGAGGTCAGCGCCGAGGAAGACGGCGGCTCGATCCGCCTGATCCCCGGCGAGGCGGGCGTGTACGACCGCTTCGACGCGGAGGAGGGCGTCGTGTATTCGCTGTCGATGGGCCACGGCGCAAGTCCCGAGACGCTGAGGGAGACCGCGCGGCTCCTGTGGGGCGATCCCTCGGCCGAGGAGCTCCGCGCGCTGCTCGAGGACGTCCGCGGCCGCTATTTCCCCGGCACGGCGGGCAGCTCTCTCTCCGCCGCGGCCTGCGCGGCCGAGCTGGCGGATTTCTTCCTGGAGAGCGGCGTCAGCCCCGACGAGGTCGACCGCGTCGCGCAGGACTGTCTCGGCGCTCTTTCGGCCGAGGACGCGGAGCTCTTTGCCCAACAGCTCGACGGCGTGGTCTCGGCCTTCTCGAGCCTGACGGGCGAGGACGGCGCGGGCCTGCTCGAAGACTGCGGCTATGCCGCGGAGCACTTCCCCTGGGATGATGAAAACGTGAAAAACTGCTTCGTCGCCCTGCTCGGCTCCGATTGAGAGCTTTGCTTTCAGAGGACGGGGACGCGGGAGACAGCCTGCGGCTACCCGTGTTCCCAATAAAACAATAAAGAGCACGGCGGATTTGCGGGAAATCGCAAATCCGCCGTGCTTTTTGCTGAAAACGAAAAACTAAAAACTCTCGAGCACCGCCTCGGCGCAGCGCAGGCCGTCCACGGCGGCGGAAGTGATGCCGCCGGCGTAGCCCGCGCCCTCGCCGCAGGGATAGAGCCCCGTCACGGCGGGCGAGCAGAGGTCCGCGCCGCGCAGGATGCGCACGGGGGAGGAGGAGCGCGTCTCCGGCGCGGTCAGCACCGCGTCGGGATCGTCGAAGCCGCGCAGCTTTTTCCCGAAGGCCGGGATCGCGCGCGCGAGCACCGAGCAGAGCTTCTCCGGCAGGACCTCTCTGAGCTCGCCCCAGACGACGCCGGGGCGGTAGGTGGGCAGAACGCTTCCGGGGCCGGCGCTCGGCCGCGCGGCCAGAAAATCTCCCGCGAGCTGCGCCGGGGCGCGGTAGTCCCCGCCGCCGTAAGCATAAGCGGCGCGCTCGATCCTGCGCTGCCACTCCATGCCCTCGAAGAGCTCGGGGCTCGAAAAATCCTCCGGCCGCAGCGTGACGAGCAGGGCGGCGTTGGCGTTCTCGCCGCCGCGATCGGAAAAGCTCATTCCGTTGGTGACGACGCCGCCGCGCTCCGAGGCCGCGGCGAAGACCTGCCCGCCGGGGCACATGCAGAAGGTGTAGGCGCTCTCGCCGTCCGGGAAATGGACGCTCAGGGAATAATCGGCCGGGGGCAGATCGCCGCCGCGTTCGCGGCCGTACTGCGCCAGGTCGATCGCGCGCTGGCTGTGTTCGATGCGCACGCCCATCGAAAAGGGTTTTCTTTCCATCGGCACGCCGAGCTCGCGCAGCATCGAAAAGGTATCCCGCGCCGAATGCCCGATCGCGAGGATCAGCCGCGAGCAGGGGAGCAGGTATTCCCCTTCGAGCCCGCGCACCCGCGCGCCGCGTAAAGCTCCGCCCTCGATCTCCAGCCCTTCGAGGCGCGAGAAGAAGCGGATCTCGCCGCCGCGGGAGACGATATCCCGCCGGATGGACTTGACCACGCCGCCGAGCACGTCCGTGCCGATGTGCGGCTTGGCGTCGTAGAGGATCTCCTCCTGCGCGCCGTGCTCGTAAAACTGCCGCAGCACCCAGGCGATGCGCCCGTCGTGCGTGCCGGTGTTGAGCTTGCCGTCGGAAAAGGTCCCCGCGCCGCCCTCGCCGAACTGGACGTTGTTCTCCTCGTCCAGCTCGCCGCCGGCGCGGAAGCGCTCGACCGCCGCAAGACGGGAATCGATGTCGCCGCCGCGCTCGAGCACGATCGGCCGCGCCCCCGCGTAAGCGAGCAGCAGGGCGGCGAACATGCCCGCCGGACCGAAGCCGACGACGACGGGACGCTCGGCGCTTTTGACCTGCGGGATCGGGTATTCCTTTTCCCGGTAAAGGGATACGTCGGCGCTTCTGTTTTTCGCAAGCAGCTTAGCCTCTTTGTCTCCGAGCCCGACGGCGAGCGAGCAGACGTAATGAATATCGTCCTTTTTCCGCGCGTCGAGCGAGCGCTTGACGAGCCGCAGCTCCGCGATCTCCTCCGCCCGGACGCCCAGCTTTTTCGCTGCGCGCTCCTTGAGCTTGTCTCTGTCCTCGCCGGGCATGAGGCGCAGACCGCGTACGAGGATCATCTTCCCAGCCTCCCGGCCAGCGCGCCGCTCGACCAGGCCCACTGGAGATTGTAGCCGCCGCAGTCGCCGTCGACGTCCAGCACCTCGCCGCAGGCGAAGAGCCCGGGTACGAGACGGCTCTGCAGCGTGTCGGGATCGAACTCCGCAGTCGAGATCCCGCCCGCCGTGACCTGCGCGCCGTCGAAGCCCGCCGTGCCGCGCACTTCCAGCGTGAAGGCGCGGCAGGCCGCCAGCACGCGCCGGAGCTCGTCGTCCGAAAGCGTGCGCAGCGGCGCGGCGCCGGAGAGGCCCGCATACTTCACGCACATGCGCCCGAGCCGGTTGTGCAGCATGCCGCACAGCAGCTCGCCCGCCTCCAGCTCCGGCCGGGAATCGCGGCGGGCGCGCAGCATGGCGAGCAGCTCGCCGTCCCCGCGGCCGCGGAAGAAATCGAACGAGATCCGCGCGCCCTCTCCGCAGACGGAGGCCGCGCGCGAGACGTCGAACACGGCCGGGCCGGACACGCCGCGCTCGGTGAACTGCACCTCGCCCGCGCTCGCCGCCAGTATCTCGCGCCCGAGCCGCAGCTCCACGGCCGCGTCGGCGCGCACGCCCTTGAGGGCGCGGGGGTACTCCGGCGCGGTGAGGAGCGGCGTCAGCGCGGGATAGAGCTTCGTGCGGCTGTGGCCGAGACTCTTGAGGAGCTCATAGCCGTCCGTCACGCCGCCGAGCTTTCCGCCCGCCGCGCCGCCGCAGGCGACGATCAGAGCGTCGGCGAAAAAGCTCTCGTTTTCACACGCAACGGCGAAGCCGCCCCTCTCGCGCCGTACGCTTTCGACGCGGCAGGCGGTGTGAAGCTCGACGTCCGTGCCCGCGAGGGCGAAGCGCAGAACGTCGAGCACGCTGTTGGCGGAGTCCGACAGCGGGTAGACGCGCCCGCCGGGCTCCTCCACGGTCAGCAGTCCGAGCGAGGAAAAGAAAGCGAGCGTGTCCTCCGGGCCGAAGCGCTCGAGCGCGGGGCGCGCGAAGGCGGCATCCGCGCCGTGATAGCGTTCGATCGAGCAGCATGTGTTTGTCAGATTACAGCGCCCGTTGCCCGTGGCGAGCAGCTTGCGCCCGGGGCGCTGCTGCCGCTCGAGCACCAGAACGCGATGATCCTTGTTTTTCGCGGCGGTGAGCGCGGCCATCAGGCCGGAGGCACCGCCGCCGATCACGATGACGGTTTTCATGGTTCAGCCTCTGTAAAGCATGTCCGGTCCGACCGGCGTGTAGAAGCGCTCCGTGACGACGGCGGGATCGCGCGTCTCGGCGAGGATCCACATGATCTTCGCCAGCGCGGCCTCGCTCGTCATGTCGTAGGCCTCCAGCACGCAGGGGCTCTCCTTGAGACGGTGGCCGACGCTGTATACCGACAGATCCGAGCCCTCGTTCTGCACCTGCGTGGTGACGACGATGAACTTGCCCGCGGCGGTGTGACGGCGGATCACCTCGAAGAGCCGATCGTCGCTGTAGGAGGGCAGCCCGCCCACGCCGAAGCACTCCATGACCACGGCGTCCTTGCGTGCGAGCAGGAAATCCATCAGCTCCACATCCGTGCCGGGGATCATCTTGATGAGCCCGACGTTGGCGTCGAGCGCCGCGGAAAACAGCGGCGTTTCGGCGTAGGGGCTCTCGATATAGCACAGCAGCCGCCCGTCCTGCAGCGTGGCGATGTCCGGGTAATTGATCGAGGAGAAGGCCGTGTAGCTCTTCGAGCAGGTCTTTCTGGCGCGCGTGCCCGTGATCACGCGGCCGGAGAAGACGATGTTCACGCCGTGGATCTTCTCCGAGCAGGCGCAGACGAAGGCGTCGGCAAGGTTGATCTTCGAGTCGGTGGAGTCGAAGTTGATCGGCTTCTGCGCGCCGGTGAGGATGATGGGCTTCTTCGCCCCCCTCACGAGATAGGACAGCGCCGCGGCGGTGTAGGCCATCGTGTCCGTGCCGTGGGAGATGACGAAGCCGTCGTAGTGGCCGTAGTGCTCGCAGAGCGCGCCGGCGAGGCGCAGATAGTGCGCGGGCGTGATGTTCGTCGAGTCGATGGAGAACAGGCTCAGACAGTCCACCTCGCACAGGGAAGAGATCGAGGGCACCGCGCGCAGCAGCTGCGCGGGCGTGAGGTCGGGGCTGAGCCCCTCCGGCGTCATTTCCGAGGCGATCGTGCCGCCCGTGCCGATCATCAGGATGCGTTTCATTTCGTCTTCCTCCCAAGGCCAGGCTTCTATCCCGCATTATACCAATCGGAGAGGGAATATGCAACGAGGGGAAAGGAAAAAGGAAAGTTGAAATTTGTCCGGAACGATGCTATAATACATCAGCTAATAGAAAAAGGAGGCTGCGGCGTGGGCGAGACACGGCTTACCTTCAAGCGCTATGAGAAAAAATACCTCCTCACCCGCGAGCAGTACGAAAAGCTGTTTCGGGCGCTGGAGGATCATATCGTGCCCGACCAGTATTTCCGCAGCACGGTCTGCAGTCTCTACTACGATACCGACGACTATGCGCTCATCCGCCATTCGATCGAGGCGCCCGTCTACAAGGAAAAGCTGCGGCTGCGCAGCTACGGCGTCCCGGGGCCGGAGGACACGGTGTTCATCGAGCTGAAAAAGAAGTACAAGGGCATGGTGTATAAACGGCGTCTCACGATGAGCGCGGCCGAGGCCACGGCCTATCTCGCCGGCGAAGCCCCTCCGCCCGAGAGCTCGCAGATGACGCGCGAGATCGACTGGTTCCTGCATGAGAACGCCGTCAGGCCCAAGGCCTACATCGCCTGCGACCGTACGGCCTGGGTGGCGAAGGACGACCCGGAGCTGCGCATCACCTTCGACGAGGACCTGCGCTGGCGCGAAAGCGATCTCGACCTCACGCTCGGCAGTGCGGGCGAGCCCCTCACCGCGCCGGGGAACGTGCTCATGGAGATCAAGATCCCCGGCACCGCGCCGCTGTGGCTGGCGCATCTGCTCTCGGAGCTGGCTCTTTTCCCGACCGGCTTTTCCAAATACGGTACCTGCTACAGGGACCATATCCTCAGCGAATACATTAACGGAGTGATCAACTGTGTTTAATTGTGTGATCCCGGCGGCCATGACCGTTTCGGCCTTCTTGCTCTGCCTTCTCTCGGCGCTCGTGCTGGGCGTGCTGACCGCGCTGGTCTTCTCCTTCCGCAGCGAGCACAGCGGCAACCTGCCCTTCGCGCTCGTGCTGGTGCCGCCCATCGTCACGCTGGTGATCATGATGGTCAACGGCAACATCGGCGCGGGCCTCGGCGTCGCGGGCGCTTTCTCGCTGATCCGCTTCCGCAGCGCCCCCGGCACCGCGCGCGAGCTCAGCGGCCTGTTCACCGGCACGGCGATCGGCCTGGCCTGCGGCATGGGCTACGTCGGCATCGCGGCGCTGTTTTTCCTTGTCGTGGCGATCACGGTGCTCGCGCTGACGCTGCTGCACTTCGGCGAAAGGAGCCGCAGCTACCGCCACCTGCGCATCACGATCCCGGAGAACCTGGACTACGACGGGCTCTTTGACGATATCTTCGACAAGTACACCACCGACCACGAGCTGCACAAGGTCAAGACCACCAACATGGGCACGCTCTATGAGCTGAGCTATCACATCCACATCAAGGGCGGCGACGTCTCCAAGAACTTCATCGACGAGCTGCGCTGCCGCAACGGCAACCTGAATATCGTCTGCGGACGGGAATCCGACAAGGACATGCTGTGATATGAAAAAACTGACTGTAACACTTCTCATCCTGGGGCTGTGCCTCGGCGCGCTCACCGGCTGCGGCGACATCGCGATCGACTCCGCGCCCACGAGCGCCCCCGCCGCGGAAACCAAGCCCGCCGACGTCATCGGCAGCGTCCGGGACGACGGTCCCAAGGGCGCGGCCATCACGCTCACGGGCAGCGGCGCGACGATCGACGGCGGCGGCGTGTCCGTCTCCGGCAGCACGGTGACGATCGCGTCCCCGGGCAGCTATTCCGTCAAGGGCACGCTCAACGACGGCTGCATCGTCGTCGACACCGGCGAGGTCAAGGGCGACGTCACGCTCGCGCTCGCCGGCGCGGACGTCACCTGTCTGACCGGCCCGGCGATCCATGTGATCCAGGCCAAGAACTTCGATCTGGTGCTCGAAAACGGCACGGAAAACCGCCTCGTCTCCGGCTCGGAGGAGAGCGTCGACGGACTCAAGCACGACGGCGCGGTCATCTTCTGCGAGGACGACCTTGACATCCTCGGCACCGGCTCGCTGGAGATCCGCGGCTATTTCAACAACGGCATCACCTGCAAGGACGATCTGGACATCAAGGACGGCACGATCTCCGTCACGGCCGTCAACAACGGCATCAAGGGCTCCGAGTCCGTCGAGATCTACGGCGGCAGCATCAGCGTCCGCGCCGGCAACGACGGCATCAAGTCCAGCTCCGCCAAGAAGGACGGCAAGGGCTTCGTCACGATCGAGGGCGGCGTGATCGACGTCGTCTGCGACGGCGACGGCATCGCGGCCGAGACCGCGCTGACGATCTCAGGCGGCGAGATCCGCGTGCAGACCACCGGCGCGGTCGTCGGCGTGAGCTGCAAGGCGCTCAAGGCCAAGACTCTTCTCACGGTCTCGGGCGGCACGGTCAGGATCGAGAGCGAAGACCACGCGATCCACTCGGCGGGAGACATGCTGCTCTCAGGCGGTACGGTCACGCTCGTCTCCCAAGCCAAGGGCCTTTCCGCCCACGGCTCGCTGGAGATCAACGGCTGCGCGCTGGATATCGACTCCGCCGACGACGGGATCGAGGCCGAACGCTCCGTGCTGATTGCGGACGGCGTTATCCGCCTCCTCTCCGGCGCGGACGGGCTCAAGGCCGGCAGCAAGAGCGGCACGGGCGAGGGGACGATCACGATCTCCGGCGGCAGCGTGACGCTCAGCGCCCACGGCGACCCCGTCGACGCCAAGGGCGGCGCGGTGATCACGGGCGGCGTTTTCAACGGCGTCGGCAGCCCGAAAACGCCCGAGGGCTTCTCCGCCGAGAGCACGCAGCGTTCGCTGCTCTTCTCGCTCAAGGGCGGGGCGAACACGGCCGCCGAGGTGTGGAGCGCCTCGGGCGAGCTGCTCGGCGCGATCGAGGCCCGCTGCGGCTACACCTGCGCGCTCTTCTCCCGCCCCGAGCTGACCGCGGGGACTTACACGCTCCGTCTCGGCACACTCAGCGCCTCCGCGAGCACGAACTGAGAACAGAAAAGATAAAAGAGCTGTCTGAGGATCCTCTCAGACAGCTCTTTTTTTCAGCCGCGCTGCTTCCTGCGGCGGCGGCTGAGACTGCGCTCGAGCTCGCCGCTGTCGATGAATTCGGCGAGCACGTACTGGTCGTAGACCGGCACGCTGCAGGAGTAGAAGCCCAGCCGTTCCCGATACTCCGCCATCAGCGGCGCGGGCAGCACCAGATAGCCCGTGCGGAACGAGGGCGCGATCGTCTTGGAAAAGGTGGACAGATACAGCGTGCGCTCCGGCAGGAGCGTGGCGAGGGTCTCTATCCGCCCGCGGGGCGAGGCCAGCTCGGAATTGTAGTCGTCCTCGACCAGCCAGGCCCCGCGCGCCTCGGCCCAGGCGGCGTATGCCGCGCGTTTGGCCGCGCTGGCGCTGATGCCGCTGGGATAGCTGCGGTAGGGCGTCACATGCAGCGCGCCCGCCGCGCAGGCGGAGAGCGCCGCGCCGTCGATCCCGTCCGGGCCCATCGGCAGGGAGACGCAGCGCGCGCCGTTGTGCTCGTAGACCAGGCGGATCTTCTCCCAGGAGGGGTCCTCCACGGCGAAGAGCGTCCCGCGTCCGAGAAGCTGCACCAGCAGGGCGTAGAGCGCCTCCGCGCCCGAGCCGATGAGGATCCGGCCCTCGTCCACGTCCAGGCCGCGGCTGCGCGCGAGATAGCGGCGGATCGCGCCGCGCAGCTCGATCGTGCCGAGCGGCGGGGATTTCGCGAGGATCCGCTCGCCCTTGTCGGCGAGCGTGCGGCGCATGATGCGCGCCAGCGCGTTGAAGGGAAAATCCTTCGGGACGCTCTGCGGCAGGCTCATCTCCTCCAGTGCGGCCCGCGCGGGAGCGACGCCGCCGTGCGGCAGGGCGTAGACGCCGCTGCGCTCGCGCGGCTCGACCCAGCCCTCGTCGGCGAGCAGCGCAAGCGCATGCTCCACCGTGATCACGCTGATCCCCAGCTCCGCGGCCAGCGCGCGCTTGGACGGCAGCCGGCTGCCCGGCGGGTACGCGCCGGAGACGAGAGCCTCTTTCAGTTGGGCGTACAGCTGGCGGTAAGCGCTGGGGCCCTGCTTTTCTATCTTGAATCTGGTCATATAAAAAAGTCCTTATCTGGTAGTATCAATAAGACCAGATTAAGAGTATACTGCAAAACAGAAAGTGTCAAGCGCTTTATCTGAGAAAAGGAAGGGAATACCATGACATATCCGAAGATCCTGACGATCCAGGACATCTCCTGCGTCGGCCAGTGCTCGCTGACCGTCGCGCTGCCGATCCTGTCGGCGGCGGGCGTGGAGACCTGCATCCTGCCCTCGGCGGTGCTCTCCACGCACACGGCGGGCTTTTCCGGCTTCACGGTGCGCGATCTGACCGAGGATATCCCCGCGATCGCCGCGCACTGGCGCAAAGAAAAGATCGCCTTCGACGCGGTCTACACCGGCTATCTCGGCTCGACCGAGCAGATCGCCGACGTCAAAAACATCTTCGACACGCTGCTCAAGCCGGGCGCGCTCACGATCGTCGATCCGGCGATGGCCGACAACGGCAGGCTTTATCCGGCCTTCGACGCGGCCTACGTCGAGGCGATGAAGTCCCTGGCCTTCTCGGCGGACATCATCCTGCCGAACATCACCGAGGCCTGCTTCCTCACGGGCACGGAATACCGCGAGAGCTATGACGAGGCCTATATCGCCGCGCTGCTCGACAGCCTTACGGCCGCCGGCGCGAAGACGATCGTGCTCACCGGCGTGGGCTACGCCCCGGACAAGACCGGCGTGGTCGTGCGCGAGGGCGCCGAGACGCGGTACTACGAGCACAGAAAGATCGCCAAGGGCTGCCACGGCACGGGCGACGTGTATGCCTCCGCCTTTGTCGGCGCGCTTGAAAACGGCTTCTGCCCCTACGACGCGGCCGTGCTGGCGGCGGATTACACCGTGGCCTGCATCGAGGTCACGCAGGGCGATCCCGAGCACTGGTACGGCGTGAAGTTCGAGCTTGAGCTGCCGATATTCATCCGCATGCTGGGCAAGTAAAAGATCATAAAATCGCCGCCGCAGGTCATCCCTGCGGCGGCGTTTTTTTATTTCAGCAGATCCGTCAGCGCGGCGATCTCGCGGCTGCTTTCGGGAAGCGGCGCGCCGCGCGGCGGCGACTGCGGGCTGTGGATGTAGCGGCTCTCCATCCCGACGGCCTCCGCGCCGCGGATGTCCGCGTCCGGGTCGTTGCCGACCATCAGGACCTCCCGCGGCGACAGGCCCGCGCGCGCGAGCGCCGCGCGGAAAAAGGCGGGGGAGGGCTTTCTCGCGCCGAAATCGGAGGAGAGGAAGATCCCGTCGAAGGCCTCCGCGATCCCGAGCCGCCGCAGCTCCGGCGTCGTAAAGCAGCTCTGCGCGTTGGACAGCAGACAGATCCGCGCCCCGCGCCGACGCAGCTCCGCGAGCGTTTGCCGCGCCCCGGGCATCAGCCGCGGCGCGCGGCGGAAGGAGAGCGCGCGGAACAGCAGCGCCGTGTCGGCCGTGCGCTCGTCGGACACGCGGACGCCCTTTTCCTCGAACAGGCGGCGGAACACGCTTCGCAGCTCGATCTCGACGCCCGCTTCGCCCAGCTCGGGATGCGCGGCGGCGAGCGCCGCCGTCTCCTCCGCGCAGAGGGCGAGATAACGCTCCCGCAGCTCCCGGGCCGTATAGGAAGCGCCGCACAGCGAATAGAACGCCGCCGTGCCGCGCCAGAGAGAGCTTTTGCGCTCATCCGTCCAGATGTCGGCGAGCGTTCCGTACAGATCAAAGAAATAGCATTCGTACCGCATGGTCCTGCTCCTCCTCGTCGGGATGGCAAAAGTGTATCACGCGCGGAAAAGGGAAGCAAGATAAAAAAACACCGCCCTTGCGGGCGGTGTTTGGGTGTCGAATATGACGCGGCTGCGCTTACTTCCACTGGAAGGTGACGAGGCCGTAGATATACAGGCCGAGGACGACGGCCGGGACGAAGTATTTGAAGATCGGCTTCATCCAGCTCTTGACCTTCAGACCCTTGCCGGCGTTGGCCTCCTCGAGGAAGTTGTCCCAGCCCCAGCCGAACTTCCAGCAGCAGAAGACCGAGAAGACGAAGGCGCCCAGCGGCAGCAGGTTGGTGCTGACGATGAAATCCCAGAAGTCGAGCCACGCGGAGCCCGGCGCAAAGGGCTGGAAGCTGAAGAGGCTGTAGCCGAGAGCGGTCGTGATGGCGAGGGCGAAAATGCCGACGCCGCAGATCACGCAGCCCTTCGGGCGGCTCCAGCCGGTCATCTCACGCACGCAGGCGAGGATGTTCTCAAACACGGCCAGCTCCGTCGAGAAGGCGGCGAAGACCATGAACAGGAAGAACAGCGAGCCCCAGATCCGTCCGCCGGCCATGTTGTTGAAGACCGTGGCCATCGTGTCGAAGAGCAGGGAGGGGCCTGCGTTGACCTCGATGCCGTAGGTGTAGCACGCGGGGAAGATGATGAAGCCGGCCATGATGGCGACGAAGGTGTCCAGCGCGATGACGTTCACGCTCTCGCCCATGAGGCTGCGCTCGCGTCCGATATAGCTGCCGAAGATCGCCATCGAGCCGATGCCGAGGCTCAGCGAGAAGAAGGCCTGGTTCATCGCGCCGACGATGACCGAGCCGTTGATCTTGGAGAAGTCGGGCACCAGGTAGAAGCGCAGGCCCTTTCCGGCGCCGGAGAGCGTGGCGCTGTGCACGGCAAGGACCAGCATCAGCAGGAACAGCGCGCCCATGAGGTATTTCGTCACGCGCTCGAGGCCGCCCTGCAGATCAAAGCTGAGCACGAGGAAGCCGAGGACCACGGCGACGAGCAGATAGCCGACGTTGATGCCGGGGTTGGTGATCATGCTCACGAAGCCGAGGTCGGCGCTCTTGCCGAGCAGGAACATCACGAAGTAGTACATCATCCAGCCGGTGACGACCGTGTAGAAGGCCATCAGCGCCAGGTTGCCGAGCAGGGCGAGATAGCCGTGGATATGCCACTTCTGGCCGGGCTTTTCCAGCTTCTGATACATGCGGACGGGGCTGGCCTGAGAGGCTCTGCCCATCGCGAATTCCATGACCATCGCGGGCAGGCCGAGCAGGATCAGGCACAGGATGTAGACGAGTACGAAGCCGCCCCCGCCGTATTGTCCCGTCATCCACGGGAATTTCCATACGTTGCCGCAGCCGATGGCGCATCCGGCGCTCAACAGGATAAAGCCAAGCCGGCTGCCCAGTTTTTCTCGATTACTATCCATGCCGATCATTCCTTTCGATAATTATCCGACTTGCCGCCGGAATAAAGCTATTATAAACATGGTTATTCAGTTTTTCAACATATTTTTTTATTCTTTCGGGCGCGAGGGCGCGCGTGACGCATAAAAGGGGATTGCCGGATCCTTTTCCGCGGTGCTACAATATAGAAAAGCAAAGCAGGGGACGGCCTATGATCAGCATCGGTGAATACAGACAAATCGTTTCGGAGCTGCTCGACGAGCTGCCGAAGGAGTTCTTCCGGGAGCTCACCGGCGGCGTGATCGTGTCGACGGCGGCGGAGGTCCCGGACTACGCCCGGGGAAACGATCTCTATATCATGGGACAGTACCGGCGCAGCTCCGGCATCCGACAGATCGTCCTGTTCAAGGGCTCCTTTGACCGGGCCTATCCGCAGGCCGACGCGGCCCGGGCCCGGGAGATCCTGCGCGGCGTCCTGCGCCATGAGTTCCGGCATCATCTGGAGTATCTGGGCGGCGTCCGCAATTCCAAATCGCTCGAGGCGGAGGATGAGCGCGAGAAGCAGGCGTATCTGGCCCGGATAAGCGAACAGAGCCGGGAATCGTGACCCGGCAGAATGAAAACGGCCGTCCCTTTCGGGACGGCCGTTTTCGCTCAGACGCATTCGTCGTCGCAGTCGAAGATCGCCTTTTTGGCGACGATGCCGCCGTATTCGGCTTTCCAGCGCAGATGCGGCTCGGATACGTCGTAGGCGGGAAGAGAGTCCTTATCCATGTCCATGACGATCATCATATCATAACGATTCGGTCTGTCGGAGTTGGACAGCCGCACGTCGACGCCGCGGATCCCCGGGATGGAAAGCGTCTGTTCAAAAATGCTCCGGACCGGCTTTTCCAGCGCGCGGACGTCCGTTCCTTCGGCAAACTTTACGATGATGTGGTGTTTCATCCCCTGTTCTCCTTCCGTGTTCAGAACGCTTTTCTGCTGCCGCGCTCATTATATCAGAAAAAGCGCGCCTGCGAAAGGGTTTGTTTTTTGGGAAAAAGGAGAGCTCCGCCGTAAGCGGGGATTCGAACCCCGTGACCGCGGCGATGCCGCGATCACATTTTTTCCGCTTCGCTCAAAAACGCTTCGCGTTTGGTGTCCGGGGTTCGAGGTTCGAGGTGTCGAAAAAGAGACAGACGGGCCTACGGCCTGTCTGTCTCTTTTTGGTGCTCCAGCGGGGATTCGAACCCCGGACACCCTGCTTAAAAGGCAGGTGCTCTGCCTACTGAGCTACTGGGGCGCGGGCGCCAGAACTTCGCACGGCGCTGCTCTGACGTGTTGGCTGGGATGGCGGGACTCGAACCCACTATATCGGAGTCAAAGTCCGGTGTGTTACCATTACACTACATCCCAAGATTTTGATGAAAGAGGCCTCACGGCCTGCGGCCGCGGGCCTCTTTCCGGTGGGGTGGGATATGGGGCTCGAACCCACGACACCCGGAACCACAATCCGGTGCTCTGCCAACTGAGCTAATCCCACCAAATGCTTTGCCTCACGATCGACTTGTGAGGGCTTTTGGCACGCCAAGAGGGATTCGAACCCCCGACCTACTGCTTAGAAGGCAGTTGCTCTATCCTGCTGAGCTATTGGCGCGTATGGAGCGGGTGATGGGAATCGAACCCACGTATCCAGCTTGGAAGGCTGGTGTTCTACCATTGAACTACACCCGCAGGGGGGCTCTATCCACATTCAGCCAAGAGATAATACCATAAGGAAGGCGGCGATGTCAACATTTTTGTTTCCGTTTTCCGCATGAGAGCTCAAGACCGCTCCCAAAGGACGGAAAAGGAGGAGAAAACTGGTTAATTGATACAATTTTCGCTTGATTATTTTAGTCGATTTAGCGAAAAGAAGAGGCTTTTTCAATTGACAAAGGCGTGCGTTGCCGCTATAATATAGAAGCAAAAATACATACTCAAATCAACAATCGCGTATGTATTCAAAAAAACAGGAGGAAATGAAATGAAAAGATTTCTCGCAATGCTCCTCGCAGTTGTGATGGTCTTCGCTCTGGCCGCCTGCGGTCAGCAGGCCGCCCCGGCTCCCGCTGCTGAAGCGCCTGCCGCCGAGGCTCCCGCTGCCGAGGCTCCCGCAGCCGAAGCCGCCCCCTCTGCGAACGAGACCACCCCGCTTGTTGTCGGCTACAGCCCGTTCAACAGCAAGTTCTCCCCCTTCTTCTCCGAGACCGCTTACGACCAGGACGTCCAGAACATGACCCAGATCGGTCTGCTGACTTCCGATCGTACCGGCGCCATCATCCAGAAGGGCATCGAGGGTGAGACCATCGAGTTCAACGGTACCCCGTACACCTACTACGGCCCGGCTGACCTCACGATCACCGAGAACGAAGACGGCACCGTCTACTACGATTTCACTCTTCGTAACGACCTTGTCTTCTCCGACGGTGAGCCCGTCACCATCGACGACGTCATCTTCTCGATGTACGTCCTCTGCGACCCGACCTATGACGGATCCAGCACGCTGTACGCCCAGCCGATCCTCGGCATGGACGCCTACCGCAGCGGCATGGAGTCCCTGGCCAACCTGATCGTTGGCGCCGGCCGCGGCGAGGGCTACGTTGAGAACGAGTTCTTCACCGAAGAGCAGTACAACGCCTTCTGGTCCGCCGCCGACGAGGCCGTTGTCGCCCTGGCCCAGGACATCACCGACTACTGCATGGAGAACTACGCCTCCTACGGCGCCGTCGACGTGCAGAGCTCCGCCGGCCTGTGGGGCTTTTCTCCCGCGGAGAACACGGCCGAGTCCTTTGCTGAGGCTCTGTGGGCCGCCTACGGCGACGACGTGTTCACCATGATCGGCACCGAGAAGGCCGCCAAGGGTCTTGACGAGCTCTTCCCGACCGCCGGCGACTTCACCGGCAAGGGTGTCCAGACCGGCGAGTCCGCCACCAAGATCGAAGGCATCCAGAAGATCGACGACTACAACATGCGCATCGTCATGACCAAGGTCGACGCCGTCGCGATCTACCAGCTCGGCGTTGCCATCTGCCCGCTGCACTACTACGGCGATGCTTCCCTGTACGACTACGACAATGACAGCTTCGGCTTCCCGAAGGGCGATCTGAGCCTTGTCCGCGCCAAGACCACCCAGCCCATGGGCGCCGGCCCCTACAAGTTCATCAAGTTTGAGAACGGCGTCGTCTACTTCGAGGCCAACGAGAATTACTTCAAGGGCGCTCCGAAGATCAAGCACATGAACTTCCTCGAGACCACCGCCGACCAGGATAAGCTCAACGGTATCACCACCGGCACCATCGACATCGGCGATCCGTCCTTCACCAACGACAACATTGCCGCCATCATGGCCACCAACTCCAACGGCGAGCTGACCGGCGACATCATCACCACCAACACCGTCGATAACCTCGGCTACGGCTACATCGGCCAGAACGCCATGAACGTCAACGTCAACGGCGAGCCCGCCTCCGACGCCTCCAAGGCGCTGCGCAAGGCCTTCGGCACCATCTTCTCCGTCTACCGTGACGTCGCTATCGACTCCTACTACGGCGACCGCGCCGCTGTCATCAACTACCCGATCTCCAACACCTCCTGGGCCGCTCCGCGTCCCGCTGACGACGGCTACAAGGTGGCCTTCTCCGTCGACGTTGACGGCAACGACATCGACACTGCCGACATGACCGCCGAGCAGAAGTACGAGGCCGCTCTCCAGGCCGCTCTCGGCTGGTTCGAGAAGGCCGGCTACACCGTCACCGACGGCAAGCTGACCGCCGCCCCGAAGGGCGCCAAGCTCGAGTACACCTTCTGGATCCCGGCTGACGGCATCGGCGATCACCCCGCCTTCATGATCGTCGACGAGGCCCGCAAGGCTCTCGAGACCATCGGCATGACCCTCGTGATCAAGGACCTCTCCAACAGCTCCGATCTGTGGGATAACCTCGACGCCATCCAGGTCGAGATGTGGGCCGCCGCTTGGGGCGCCACCGTCGATCCCGACATGTACCAGATCTACTACTCCGACGTTGCCAACGGCCCGACCAAGGAGCCCGGCAAGAACCCGCAGGGCGGCCCTGCCCAGGGCGGCAGCAACTACGAGTACTGCATCGCGGATCCCGAGCTTGACCAGATCATCCTCGACGCCCGCGCCTCCACCGACCAGGCCTACCGCAAGGCCATGTACAAGGCCGCTCTCGACATCGTCGTCGACTGGGCCGTCGAGACCCCGACCTATCAGCGCCAGAACGCTGTTCTCTTCTCCACCGAGCGTGTCAACATGGCTACCATGACGCCCGACATCACCACCTTCTACGGCTGGGCTTCCGAGATCGAGAACATCGAGCTCAACGGCTGATTCCGGTAAGGCAATCGAAAAAATCATACAGCACATATCATATCCCTGCGCCCCCTCGGGGGCGCAGGGATATCCCCCGACCGCCGTATATCCAAGGGCGGCTCTGTCGTCTTTGGAGCCGTTTTCGGATATGCGGCAGTACGGATATTATAAGGTAAGCGCGGCGGAGGTAAATTTTTCCTCTTAAAGCTCCGCGCTGCCGAAACGAACGGAGGTCATGCCTGTGCGCAAGTACATCATCAAGCGTCTCTTTCTCTCGGTGATCATCTTCTTCTTCGTGATGCTGATCATCTACACCCTGATGCGCTGTCTGCCCACGTCCTACATCGAAAACGTCGCCCGCTCCAAGGCTCAGCAGCCCGGCTCGAAGAGCTATGAGGAGTGGATGGCCCAGCTCACGGCCATGTACAACATGGACAAGGGTATCCTGGGCGGCTACTTCTACTGGCTTCGCGACTTCTTCCGCGGCAACTTCGGCGACAGCTGGTACTACACCATCCCCGTCATCGATGAGTTCAACAAGACCGTGTGGCTCAGCTTCTGGATGGGTCTGATCACGATGTTCTTCGAGCTGATCATCGCCATCCCGCTCGGCATCATCGCGGCGACGAAGCAGTACACCAAGACCGACTATACGATCTCGGTCCTGGCCCTGGCCTTCATCTCGCTGCCGACCTTCTTCTTCATTGCCCTGCTGAAGCTGGTCTTCTGCGTCAAGCTCGGCTGGTTCGACCTCTTCGGTCTGGTCGGACGCAATTACATGCAGCTTGACGCCGCCCACCAGTTCCTCGACAAGTGCCACCACCTGGTGCTGCCGATCGTGACGCTGATCGTCATCTCCATCGGCGGACTGATGCGTTACACGCGTACCAACATGCTCGAGGTCCTGAACGCCGACTACATCCGCACGGCGCGCGCCAAGGGTCTCGACGAGCACAAGGTCATCTACAAGCACGCCTTCCGCAACACGCTCATCCCTCTGGTCACGATCGTGGGCGGATCGCTGCCGGGCCTGTTCTCCGGCGCCCTGTTCACCGAAACGATGTTCTCCATCCCGGGCATCGGCTACGCCTCCTACCACGCGATGGTCGGCGGCGATATCCCGTTCAGCATGTTCTATCTGGCCTTCCTGGCCATCCTCACGCTGCTGGGCAACCTGATCGCAGACATCCTGTACGCCGTGGTCGATCCGCGCGTACGCATCGCATAAGAAAGGAGGAGCGAAAATGAGCGAAGATCTCGAAAAGAAAGAAGTTTCCGCTGCCTCCGAAGAAGAGCAGTATTCCCTCAACGACGACCGCCGCGTCAAGGTCCTGTCGCCGGGCGCCATGGTCGCCAAGCGCTTTTTCCGCAACCGCATCGCGGTCGTGGGTCTGTGCATCCTGGCCTTCATGTTCATCTTTTCCTTCATCGGCGGCATCATCAGCCCCTACAAGGAAAACCAGCAGTTCTACCGCATCGACATCCAGAACAAGGAATACGCCGGCGCCGTCAAGAACAGCGAGTTCCGCTACGTTGCCGCGCCGGATCAGAAGTTCGACTCCATCATCCAGGCGCAGGTCGTCCTGGCCACGACGAAAAAGCAGGACACCGTCACCTACCGTGACGTGACCTACGGCGTGATCGAGGAGGGCAAGGACTTCTACCGCGTGACCCTGGCCGACACCGACACGACCATCGGTCTTGCGTACAAGGACATCGTGACCCCGAGCGTCGAGGGCACGAATTTCTCCTTCGATTTCATCTTCAACGCCCTGAAGGCCTACACCAACGACGGCACAAGCTTCACGGCGGACGGAAAGAACTATGTGATCGACGAAGACGGCGGCGTTTTCTCCTCCGACGGCGATGAGCTCGCCTTCATCAGCCGCTACGTCATCCAGACCATCGTGCCCGGACAGTTCCTCTCCCGCGCCTTCCAGGAGGAGCTGGCGGCCGAGCTCGAGGCCGGCGCCGACAGCTTTGTCTTCACCGACGTCGACGGCGTGGAGTCCGAGTACATCATCGACTACAAGCCCGACGTGAAGAACTGGAAGATCCGCCGGGCCACCGAGACGCGCGTGTACGACACCTACGGCCAGCCGAGCCGCGAGCATCCCCTCGGCACCGACCGCAACGGCATGGACATGCTGACGCGTCTGATGTACGGCGGCCGCGTGAGCCTGATCATCGGCTTCATCGTCGAGCTGATCGCCACCTTCCTCGGCATCATCATGGGCGGCCTCGCCGGCTACTTCGGCAAGTGGGTCGACAACCTGATCATGCGTATCGTCGATATCTTCTACTGCATCCCCTCGATGCCGGTCATCATCATCATCGGCGCGGCCATGGACGCCATGAACATGGACCCGAAGCTGCGCATGGTCTACCTGATGCTGATCCTCGGCTTCCTGGGCTGGCCCGGCATGGCGCGTCTGATCCGCGGCCAGATCCTCTCGCTGCGCGAGCAGGAATTCATGACCGCCACCGAAGCCGGCGGCATCAGCGTGTCGAGGCGTATCTTCAAGCACCTCGTGCCGAACGTCATCCCGCAGATCATCGTCTCCGTCACGATGGGCATCGGCGGTACGATCATCACCGAGGCCTCGCTGAGCTTCCTCGGCCTCGGCGTCAAGTACCCCTTCGCCTCCTGGGGCAACATCATCAACGACGTCAACAACACCTTCGTCCTTCAGCACTACTGGTTCATCTGGATCCCGGCCGGCGCCCTGCTGCTGCTGACGGTCCTGGCCTGGAACCTGGTGGGCGACGGTCTGCGTGACGCTTTTGACCCGAAAATGAAGCGTTAAGGAGGAGAGGATATGGCAAAGAAGAGCGAAGGCTATCTCTCCGCCCGTGAAGCGCGGCGCATTTCGAGAGAGAACCGCAAGATCACGAACGCCTACGAAAAGGCGCGCAAACGCAAGAACGTTCCGGAGAGCGAGTATCTCACGCAGATGCACGATCCGAACAATTCCGTGGAGTTCGACAATCTCCACACCTACTTCTTCACCGACGCCGGCACGGTCAAGGCCGTCGACGGCGTGAGCTACGACGTGCCCATCGGCAAGACCGTGGGCGTCGTGGGCGAGTCGGGCTGCGGCAAGTCCGTCACCTCCCTCTCGCTCATGCAACTGCTCCAGCGCCCGCAGGGCCAGGTCGTCGAGGGCGAGATCCGCCTGAACATGGGCAACGGCAAGGCCTACGACGTGACCAAGGCGCCCAACGAGGTGCTCCAGCGTCTGAGGGGCAACTACGTGTCCATGATCTTCCAGGAGCCCATGACCGCGCTCAACCCCGTCTTCCGCATCGGCGACCAGATCAACGAGGTCATCGAGCTGCACGACGGCGAGGGCAAGAGCGAGGCGGACATCAAGGCCCGCACGATCGAGCTGCTGGAAATGGTTGGCATCGCGAACTCCGAGGGCGTCTACAAGATGTTCCCGCACGAGCTCTCCGGCGGCATGCGCCAGCGCGTCGTCATCGCGATGGCCCTGGCCTGCAACCCGCGCATCATCATCGCCGACGAGCCGACCACGGCTCTGGACGTGACGATCCAGGCCCAGATCCTGGACCTGCTGCGCAACCTCAAGGACAAGATCAACTCCTCGATCATGTTCATCACCCACGACCTCGGCGTCATCGCCGAGATGGCGGACTACGTGGTGGTCATGTACGCGGGCCGCATCGTCGAAAAGGGCACGGCGGAGGATATCTTCTATCACCCGGCGCACCCCTACACCATCGGCCTGATGGAGTCCAAGCCCGTCGTCGGCAAGAAGATCGACAAGCTCTACTCCATCCCCGGCAAGGTGCCCAACCCGATCAATATGCCCGACTACTGCTACTTCAAGGACCGCTGCGAGAAGTGCGTCGAGCGCTGCAGCGGCGCGTACCCCGAGATGATCAGTCTCAGCGAGACGCACAAGGTCAGCTGCTACCGCTACTATGACAAGAAGGAGGATGCGAAATGAGCGAGCAAAAGAAATCCTCCCTGGTGATCGAGAACAACTTCACCCCCGTTGAGTACGACCCGCAGTACATTCTGATGGTCAACGCGCTCAAGAAGTACTTCCCGATCAAGGACGGCCTGATCGCCCATACCGTCGGCTACGTCAAGGCCGTCGACGGCGTCACCTTCAATCTCAAGCGCGGCACCACGATGGGCCTTGTCGGCGAGTCCGGCTGCGGCAAGACCACGACCGGCCGTACGATCCTCCGTCTCGCGGGGGAGAAGACCGGCGGCCAGGTGCTCTTCAACGGCCAGGAGGTCTATGACCTCACGGCGAAGGAGATGCGCGCGATGCGCCCGAAGATGCAGATCATCTTCCAGGACCCCTTCTCCAGCCTCTCCCCGCGTCTGCCCGTCGGCGAGATCATCGGCGAGGCCGTGCGCGAGCACAAGCTCGTCCCCGCCAACGAGTTTGACGACTACATCGACAACATCATGGACAAGTGCGGCCTGCAGCCCTTCCACAAGGACCGTTATCCGCACGAGTTCTCCGGCGGCCAGCGCCAGCGTATCTGCATCGCGCGCGCCCTGGCGCTCAACCCGGAATTCGTCGTCTGCGACGAGCCGGTCTCCGCGCTGGACGTGTCGATCCAGGCGCAGATCATCAACCTGCTGCGCGACCTGCAGGAGCAGTTCAAGCTGACCTACCTCTTCATCTCCCACGACCTCTCCGTCGTCGAGCATATCTCCGACTCGGTGGGCGTCATGTATCTGGGCAACCTGGTGGAGTACGGCTCGACGGAGGATATCTTCTCCAACCCGCTGCACCCCTACACCGAGGCGCTGTTCTCGGCGATCCCCGTCCCGGATCCGAACGCAAAGATGAACCGCATCGTGCTCGAGGGCAGCATCCCCAGCCCGGCCAACCCGCCCTCCGGCTGCAAGTTCCACACCCGCTGCGCCCGCTGCACCGAGCGCTGCAAGCACGAGGTGCCCAAGCAGGTCGAGGTCGAGCCCGGCCACTTCGTGGTCTGCCACCTCTACGATAAGGAATGAGCGAGCGCAAACGCGAGGAGCTCGAGGACGACGGCCGGACCATAGCCGATATGAGCGGCGTGACGCGCCGCAACCTCTTCGGCTTTGATCCGAACGCGCTCTGTTCCGCGGCCGGCATGGAGAGAAACCGCCAAAGCGGCCCCGTCAGCCCCGCGGAGGGCGACGGGCTCTCCCGCAAAGAGCGGATCTGGGCGATCCTGGGAGCCATGAAGGCGATCCTGCTCGTCGGGCTCTGTTTCGCCGTCGGGATGGCGCTGGTCATCCTCGCCTTCCAGTATCTTTGATCGATCGAACAATAAACGGGTCTGTTCAGAGACAGACCCGTTTTTATTTACATCTTTTTCAAGTCGTGATACAATATGATTTACTCCAAAATGCGAAGAAGGGACAGAACATGGCCAAGAGCGAATGGTACAAGAACATGTCCGTCTATCAGATCTGGCCGCGCAGCTTCTGCGACGGCAACGGCGACGGGATCGGCGATCTGTGGGGCGTGCTGGACAAGCTGGACTATATCAAATCCCTGAACGTGGACGCGATCTGGTTCTCGCCGCTCTTTCCCTCGCCCAACGCCGACTACGGCTACGATATCTCGGACTACATGGACATCCATCCCGACTACGGCAACCTGCAGGTCTTCCGGCAGGTGCTCGACGGCGCGCACGCGCGCGGGATGAAGGTCTTCATGGACTTGGTCGTCAACCATACCTCGGACGAGCATAAATGGTTCATCGAGGGACGAAAGGACAAGAACAGCCCCTACCACGACTACTATTTCTGGCGCAAGGGACGCACGACGCGCTCCGGCCGCCGCCTGCCGCCGAACAACTGGTCGAGCGTTTTCGAGGGCGGCGCCTGGGAGTACGACGCCTCTCTCGACGAGTACTATCTGCACGTCTTCGCCAAAAAGCAGCCGGATCTGAACATGGCCAACCCCCGCGTGCGCGAGGAGGTCAAAAACATCCTGCGCTTCTGGCTGGACCTGGGCGTGGACGGCTTCCGCGAGGACGTCATCACCTTCATCGCCAAGGACGAGGGCCTGCCGAGCTCCTATCCGCCGCTGCCGGTGGCCAACGGCTACAGGCACTACGCCAACCGCCCGAAGGCGCACGAGTATCTCAGGGAATTCAAGCGCGACGTGCTGGATTTCTACGACTGCTTCACCGTCGGCGAGAGCCCGATGACGACGCCCGACGTCGCGCTCAGATACATCGACGAGGGCGGCGACAAGGTGCTCGACGAGATGATCGCCTTCAGCCACATGGAGGCCGACTGCTTCATGCTCGACATGCTGCAGCTGCCCTTCAACCTCGTGAAGATGAAGCGCGCCTTCTCCGAATGGCAGACGAAGCTGCAGGGCCGGGCCTGGAACGCGCTGTACATAGAAAACCACGACCATCCGCGCATCATCAGCCGCTACGGCAGCGAGGAATACCGCACCGAAAGCGGCAAGATGCTCGCGGCCATGTACATTCTCCAGCGCGGCACGCCCTTCATCTACCAGGGCCAGGAGATCGGCATGCTCAACACCAATCTGACGGAGCTGGGCATGTACAAGGACGTGATGGCCCAGAACAACATCGACGTCGCCACGCGCTTCATGCCGCGCTCGACGGCGATGAAGCTGCTCGCGCGCTCGAGCCGCGACAACGCCCGCACGCCCTTCCAGTGGACGGACGGCAAAAACGCCGGCTTCTCCGAGGGAACGCCCTGGTTTTTCGTCAACGAAAACTACAAGGATATCAACGCCGCGCAGCAGGAGGACGACCCGAACTCGCTGCTGAACTTCTACCGCGCGATCCTGAAGTTCAAAAAGGAGACGCCCGTCGCCGTCTGGGGAGATTACAAAGAGTATTTTCCAAAGGATAAGAATTTCTACGTCTACGCCAGAGAATACGAGGGCAAGCGCCTGCTCGTGATCTGCTCCTTTACCAAAAAAGCGCTGCGATTCGAAGCGCCGGAGGATTTCGATCTCTACGCCGGCCAGGTCGTTTTCTCCAATTACGAGAGCAACTTCGTCATCATGAACGGCTTTACCTCGCGGCCGTATGAAATGAGAGTGTATTACTTTGAGTAATAGGGAACCGGTCTTCCCGATCTCGGGAAAGGCCTATGCAAAGCTGAATATCTCTCTGGACGTCACGGCGCGGCGCCCCGACGGCTATCATGACATGCTCATGCTCATGCAGACGGTCTCGATCTGCGACGAGCTGACGATCACGCCGGAGCCCGACGGGATCGTGCATGCCGTCACCTCGCTGCCCTACGTGCCGGGCGACAGGCGTAACCTCGCCGTGAGCGCCGCGCTGCGCTTCCTCGAGCTCGTCGGCGATCCCGGACGCGGGATGAAGATCGCGATCCGCAAGAGCATCCCCGTCGGCGCGGGCATGGCGGGCGGCTCGGCGGACGCCGCGGCGGTGCTGCGTACGCTCAACCGTGCCTACGGAGAGCCGCTGTCGGCCGGAGAGCTCTGCGCCGCGGGCGAGGAGATCGGCTCGGACGTGGCCTTCTGCCTGCGCGGAGGGACGGCCCTTGCCTCCGGCCGGGGCGAGATCCTGCAGCCGCTCAAAGCGCTGCCGCCCTGCGCCTTCGTCGTCTGCAAGCCGGATTTCTCGATCTCCACGCCGGAGCTCTTCCGCAAGCTCGACGAGGCGAAGCTCAGCTGCCACCCCGACACGGACGGCCTGCTCGACGCGCTGGAAAAGGGAGATCTCGACGGACTGTGCCGCCGGATGTACAACGTCTTCGAGGACGTGCCCGACCGCCGCATGCGCACGATCCGCGCGGCGAAGGGCGCGCTGCTCGACTGCGGGGCGCTCGGCGCGCTGATGACGGGAACGGGCTCGGCGGTCTTCGGCGTGTTCCGCGACATGTCGGCGGCCGAAAAGGCCTGCGGGACGCTGAAAAAGGAATACCGCTTCTGCCTCACGGCCGAGGCCGTCGGCGCGCTGCTGTGACTAAAGAATCAAAAAACCGCCCATACTCTGTGTATCAACAGAAGACAGGCGGTTTTTTCATGTCCGAACATCCTTCAACTCATTTCAAGGCCTGGGAGCTGGCGCTGCTGTGCGCGCTGTGCCTCACGCTCTGCGCCGCGCTGTGGGCGCAGAAGCAAAGCGATCGGATCAGCGAGTCGCTGATCCGTCTGCACGTTCTGGCCGTCGACGACAGCGCCGAGGAACAGGCGCTCAAGCTGGGGGTGCGCGACGCGGTGCTGGATTTCCTCTCGCCGCGCCTCGAAGGGATCGAAAGCAAAACGGAGGCCGCGGAGCTCCTCTCGCGTTCGCTGCCGGAGCTGCAGAGCACGGCCGCGGCCGCGGCCGAGGGGCGGCAGGTCACGGTCACGCTCACGCGCGAGTATTACCCGACGCGGAGCTACGGGCGCATTTCGCTGCCCGCGGGCGGCTATGATTCGCTGCGCGTCGTTCTCGGCAAAGGGGAGGGGCGCAACTGGTGGTGCGTCGTCTTCCCGCCGCTCTGTTTGAGTCTCGAAAGCACGGAGGAGCTGGAGCAGGATATCGGAGAGGAGAGCTTTCAGATCCTCTCCTCCGACGGCACGGCCCTGCGCTTCCGGCTGCTCGAGCTCTGGGGCGAGCTGACGGGAAAGGAAGGATAACAAAAAGACTGCTGACGGATCATCAGCAGTCTTTTTGCTTTCCAACGATCATTCCGCACTCCGGCAGGTGAAGAGGATGACCTGACGCTCCCTGGCGATCTCCTTGAGGAGATCCATCGCCTGCTGCAGCCTCGTCTCGTCGAGGTTGACCAGCGCGTCGTCGATGATCAGCGGGCAGGGCTCGCCCTCGGGCAGAGCCAGCTTGCAGACCGCGAGGCGGACCGCGAGATACAGCAGATCCATTGTCCCGGCGCTCAGGTAGCCGCTGTCGTGCGCCACGGCGTCGGCGTCCGTGCGGGTCATGGCCGAAAAGTCGCGGTTGATGAGCACCTGCGAATAGCGCCCGCCGGTCACGCGCGACATATACTCCGCCGCCACGCGCCCGAGCTCGGGCGAAAAGCGGCTCTGCAGCTCGTCGTCGGCGCTGCGCAGCGTCTCGGCGGCCAGCGAGATGTCCTCGTATTCCTGCTCGATCAGGGCGCGCTCTTCCTCCATCGTGCCGAGCTCGCTGCGCAGCACCATCGTGTCGCCCATGGCCGAGAGACGGCCCTTGAGCGTGGCGATCTGCGCATTCAGGTGCTCGGCCTCGGCGCGCTTGGCGTTCAGCTCGCGTCCGAGCCTGGCGGCGGGCGAGCTGCCGGAGACGAAGTCGAGGTCGGCCAGCGCGCTCTCCTCCAGCTTCTCCTGGCGGCGGCGCGCCTGCTCGTATCGCTCGCGCGTGGCCCGTTCGTTCTCCTCGGCGGCGAGGACGGCGGCATAGAGCTTCCGGTATTCCTCCAGCGCGCCGGAGAGCTCCGAGCCGTGCTGCACGCCGTAGCCCTTCAGGATCTTCGAACGCTCCTCCCGCGCGTCGGCCGCCGTCCTCTTCGCCTTGAGATAGAGCATGAGGAACACGACCGCGCCGATGAGAAATACGCCCGCGGCGGCGATCCACGCGATCTTGTCATAAAGCGTGTAGAGCGTGACGCCCGCAACGGTCAGCAGGAAGCAGAGGATCATCCACAGCGGCGAGGCCTTCTTTTTATAGACGGCCTTCAGCTCCGCCATCCGGTCCAGATCGGCGCTGACCTTCTGTTCGACGGTGCGGATGTCCATGCCCTCGAAGGCGCTGCGGCGCAGCTCGCCGCGGCATTCGGAAAGCCGCTCCATCGCGGCGTCGTGCTCGCCGTCGGCCTCGCTGAGCGCGGCGCGGCCGCGGCTGAGCGACTCGATCGACTCGCGCCTTTGGCGCTTGCGGCTCTCGGTCACCTCGTTTTCGAGCCGGACGCAGTCCTTTTTCGTCTGCTCCAGACGCTTTTCGAGCGCCTCGATGTTTTCCGCCGAGCCGTCCATATCGTCCAGCAGACGGCGCGCGTCCTCGATCTTGCTCTCGAGGTCCGGCAGCATGCCGCGGCGGTTGTAACGGCGCTTGCGCTGCCAGGCGCGCAGCCGTCCGTCGGCCTCGGTGTAGGAGGTCTCCTCCTCGCCGGTGGAGACGATGGCGTTGATGCGCCGCTCAAGGTCCGGGCTGCCCTGCACGGCCACCGAGCCCTGCTCGATGAAGGCGCTGCGGCGGAACACGTCGCGCGTCACGCCCGTGAGCTGTTCGCCCGCGTTGGCGCCCGTCATGCCGTCCACGCGCACGTTCGTGCCGGTGTAGGTGGCGGTGAACTCGCGCATCGGGGCGGTCCTCGTGCGCGTCGTGCGCGTGAGGGTAATGTTGCAGCGGTCGGCCGTAACGTCCATCTGTCCCTCCATCGGAGCGCCGGACCAGGGGGCGTAGCGCTGCTTGTCCGGCAGATAGCCGCCGCGCGCCCGCTCGCCGGAGTCGACGCCGTAGAGCATCGCGCGGATGAAGGCGCACCAGGTGGACTTGCCGCTCTCATTCGGGGCGTGGATGACGTTGAGCCCGTCGTGGAAGGTGAGCGTTTCGTTTTCCAGCTTGCCGAAGGAGGCCGTCAGCTTATTGATCATCATGGCGGACCACCTCCTCCCGGTTGTCGATCGCGGCGAGACCCCAGCGCGCGGCCTGCTCGATGTGCATGCGCTCCTCGTCGGTCTTCGCGGCGTCATAGCGCTCGCGCAGCTTCAAAAGGAACAGCCCGCGCAGCGAATCGTCGCCCGAGCGCTCCCACACGCTTTGCCGCAGGCGCGTCTCGTCGCGCAGCTGCAGCTCGAAGAAGAACTCGCTGAGGTTTTCGTACAGGCGGTTCAGATCGGGCGGCACGTCCGTCTCGCCCTTGAGGACGATGCGGTAGACGTCGCGCACGGTCTCGTCCGGCAGCAGGGTATGGACGGCGAGCAGCGGCTCGGTCTCGGAGATGTCCACCTCCATCGTCTCATAGCGGCGGCTGGCGACGGACAGGGGCCGCAGCGTGCAGTTCCCGCCCTCGAGCTCGATGAGGTTGAGCGTTTTTTCGCCCGTCTCGTCGAAGCCGCGCCCCTCGGGGCAGCCGGGCCAGGAATACCAGGTGCCGCCCGCCAGACACAGGCCGCTCGCCTTGTGGACGTGGCCCAGCGCGGCATAGTCGACGCCGCTGCGGGCGAGCTCGTCCTCGCTGATCGGGTCGTAGATCGAATCGCGCACGCCCACCTCGCCGTGCAGACAGAGGATGTTGTACACGCCCTCGGTCCGCTCGGCATGAAAGCCGCGCAGGAGCGGTCCGCTCCGCCGGTCGGTGAAGGCCGCGCCGTACACGCGGAAGCCCAGCTCGCCGCAGTCGACGCAGCGGATCTCGTTTTCGGTGAAGATGTGGATGTTCTCCGGCAGCTTCAGCCGCGCGTAGGGCGAGCGCTCGGAGTAGAAGTCGTGGTTGCCCGGCGCGATGAAGACCGGCACGCGGATCTGCCGCAGCGCGCGGATCAGCTCCTCGCCCGTTTCGTAGAAGGTGTTGTCGCTGTCCAGCAGGTCGCCGGAGAAGAGCACCAGGTCCGCCTGCTCCGCGGCGGCGAGAGCGGCGATGCGGCCGAGCAGATCGCGCTGCTCGCCGCGGCGGACGGCGGCCTTGCCCGCGCCCAGGCCCTCGAAGGGAGAGTCCATGTGCAGGTCCGCCGTATGCAGGATGCGCAGCCCTTTCACGTCAGCCTCACCCCCTCCGCCGACAGGCAGCGGCCCGTCTCGGGATCGATCTCAAAGAGGCAGCCCTCCATCTTGGCGGGGCCCTTCGCGGACTCATAGCGGCGCGGGGGATCGCCCATGAACTTGCCGATGCTCTGCTCCGGGTCGATGCCGAGCACGGAGTGGACCGCCCCGGTCATGCCGAGGTCGGAGATATAGCCCGTGCCCTTGGGCAGCACCTGCGCGTCCGAGGTCTGCACATGCGTGTGCGTGCCCCACACGGCGCTGGCGCGGCCGTCGAGAAGGAAGCCCATCGCGCGCTTTTCGCTGGTGCCCTCGGCGTGGAAGTCCACGAGGATGATCTTCTCGCGGATCTCCTCCATGAAGCCGTCGGCGATGACGAAGGGGTTGTCGGTGTTGACGTCGAGCGTAAAGCGGCCCATCAGGTTGAGCACGCACACGTCGCCGAAGTCGGTGGAATAGACCTCGATGCCCTTGCCGGGGCACTGCGGCGCGAAGTTCGCGGGGCGCAGGATGCGGCGGCGCTCCTCCAGATAGGGGCGCAGCTCGGTCCGCGTCCAGGTGTGGTTGCCCAGCGTCACCACGTCCGCGCCGGCGTGCAGGATCTGATCCGCCTGCTTGGGCGTGATGCCGACGACGTTGGCGTTCTCGCCGTTGACGACGACGAAATCTATACCCTTCTCCTTGCGGTAGGACCTCAGATTGTTGTTCAGGAAAGCCAGCCCGGGCTCGCCGCACACGTCGCCCACGGCCAGGATCTTGACGCTCATCGCTTCGCCTCCCTTTCTTGCAAAAGAAGCGTTTTTTTGATTACATATTATAATAGCACATCTGCCCCGCCGCTATCAATGGATTTTCTGTTACGGATCGGAAAGGACGGTTTGTTTTTCGCAAACTGCGCATACTAAAGGTGAAAAACTGCCGCGCGAGAGCGGCGGAAGGGGAGTGCAGGATGAAAAACAACGATCTCTATCTCGGCATGGGCCTGGGCCTCGCGGTCGGCGTCGTTTCGACGCTGCTGATGCGCCCGAAGAAGAAGGACGTCAAAAGCGCCGTCGCCCGCGTGATCGGCGATATGGCGGATTCGGTGTCCAAAAACATGAACTGGTAAAGTTTTTTGTAAAAGCAAAAAAAGGTCTTGCAAAACGCTCCGAGCTGTGCTAATATGTTCAAGCTGTCGAAGATAAACCGACATGCGCCTTTAGCTCAGCTGGATAGAGCGTCTGGCTACGGACCAGAAGGTCAGGGGTTCGAATCCCTTAAGGCGTGCCACCTATTCATTACACTAAAGATGCCACTGGCTAAAAAGCCAGTGGCATCGCCCTTTTCCGGGCTTTTCGAGGCCCGAAAAAACTCAAGTTTTTCCAAGGATGCCAAAGCCCTTTCTCGAGGGGGGTAAAGGGATTCGAACTGTTGGAATCCCATAAACAACCAAATATTGTGGAGAAAAAGCGCCGTTCTGCGGTTCCGTTTGTCACGGGACTACAGGATGGCGCTTTTAAATTACCAACACATAACTTGACAACAAAATAATATTGATATATGATATTAATATAATTTAAAGCAAACCATGTAAAAGTAGTTTATTCGTCAAATTCGACAGAGAGAGGTAGATGACTGTGGCGGATATTAATTCTTTGGTTCCTGTTGTAGATGCGGCGATTGCAGTATCTGGAAACATTACAAGTCTTGTCACAAGAGCAAGAGCAAACGGGGTTGTACGACATGCTCAGCTTGAAATGCTTAGGGCTCAAACTGAGAAAGTATTAGCAGATGCCAAGGCTTATCATGCTGGTGACCTTGTTACAGCAAATCTTGAGCAAATTGCAAGAACGCAGGAACACATCGACAATCTGCAAAGACAGGGACGGTTGCATGGTGCATCTTTGGAAATGGCAATGGATCAGCTTGCAGATCTTAACGATATGCTTCGCCGTAATCTTCGAAACTTTGAAAACAGAGAACTGAGGTGATTCGCTTTGTTTCGCTTGTTTAGACGTAAAGGGAAGGAAAAAGTATCCATGGACCTTCCTGTACGTAATTACGGTTATAAGAGTAATAACACATGTGCTGATCAGGAAGAACCGGTCATTCACGTTGATAGTAAAATGGCAAGGTTAATGGAGTTGATAGGTAGTGCTATCGAGGTATGGGCAACAGAATACCAATTGGAGAATTTGCCCAAAAAAATAATTTTCGAACAAGCACTTGACGCAATGCGCGCTATTGAGCTTGCAATGAATAGCAGGGAAAATTAATTGTTCCGCAGACATATTGAAAGAAAAGACGTATGGTTATTCTTTTCTCTGCTATACTAATAATTGTAGTAGTACTGATAATCTACTACATCAGCACACTAGATGAAAGACGCGAAAACAAGGAATGGTTACGGCGTCAACTTCTTCTTAATCAAGAGGAAGTCGAAGCTGAAAGAGCAAAACAATACGTACGAGTATTAGGCAAAAAGGCAAGGGAAGAAATTGATAATATTGCAAGACCTAAATAGATCAAGAAAACAATACTGTTAATAATATCTCAACTACAATTAATGATTCTACTGTCTGGAAAGCCAGTGGAAGCGAGCATTTTCGAGCGTTCTGACGCCACCTACCGCGTTGCTTAAGGAAGATAAAGCCTTATATCGGCGTACAGGATTTGAACTTTGTATAATTTGCCCTAAACTGAATATTGTAGAGAAAAGCGCCGTTCTGCGGTTCCGTTACTCACGGGACAACAGGACGGCGCTTTTTTTATTTTCCACAGAAAAGGAGATGAACATGGAAAAAGAAGCAAACAGCAGGGATCGTCCTGCGCGAGAGAACTATCGCCAGCTCATGCGCCATGAGCCTGCGGGCAGCGCACGGGAGCCTCCGGAGAATCCGGTGTGTACCGAGAAACCGGAGTGCGTCGGATGTCCCTTCCCCGGCCACGGCTTCGTCTGCTGGCGGGAGCGGTGCATGAGAGAAGAAATGGAACGAATCCAGAGAGGAGGAAAACCCAAACGAGAGTAAAAATCTATCAAATCGATCTGGACAGAGATCAGAGTCATGCAGCCTTTCGGCCTCTGGAGGATCTGGAAAAGCTCACCGGCAAGAGCGTCGTCGATCCCTCGCTGT
>JBGUZD010000034.1:0-11678 GCA_045222695.1 Candidatus Limivicinus sp. | reverse complement strand
CAGCAAAAAGAAAACAGCCACCCTTTCGGGTGACTGTTTCTTTTGGTGGAGATAAGCGGGATCGAACCGCTGCGAAGCCCGCCGCTTCGCGCCTTGCTTCGCAACTATTCCGCTTCGCTCAAAAAACGCTCCGCGTTTTGAGGTCAGCGGTTACTCGGTTTTTTCACCAACGAAAAAACCGAGGACAAAAGTCCTCGGTTTTCCGTTGGTGGAGATAAGCGGGATCGAACCGCTGACCTTTCCGGCGCACACGCCGGAAAGGCCGCTCCGCGGCCATGATTATATTGCAAGAGGTCAGCGGTGTACCATCCCACCTGTACCAAAAGAAAACAGCCACCCTTTCGGGTGACTGTTTCTTTTGGTGGAGATAAGCGGGATCGAACCGCTGACCTCTTGAATGCCATTCAAGCGCTCTCCCAGCTGAGCTATACCCCCATCTGCGATGTACCTGCGCCTCAGCGCAAGAAGTATAATAGCAGACGGGTCAGGAAAAGTCAACACTTTTTTTCTTGTTTTTTCTTTGCTCGAAAAGCTTGATTTTTCAAGGCCTGCGGCCGTTGCAGAGATAAAAGATCGTCAGCAGGCCCGGGCCGCAGTGCGCGCCGATGACGACGCCGAGACCGGTGATCGTGATCTCGCCGACCGAAGGATACGCTTTTCGGATCTCGTCGCGGACATATTCTGCGTCCTCTCTGCAATCGGCCTGCAGGATGTTGATCTCCATCCCGCTCGGATCGATCTGCGCAAGATCGTCTTTCACCCCGCGCAGAATCTCCGCAAGCGCCGCCTTGCGTCCGCGCACCTTTTTGGCGACGTCCAGCGTCCCGCGGTCCGGCACGTACAGCACCGGCTTGACGGACAGCAGCGACCCGACCAGCGCCGCGGAATTGGAAACGCGGCCGCCCGCCTTGAGATAGTTCAGATCGTCCACCGTGAAGCGGTGCGCGATCCTGAGCTTGTTTTCCTCGCCCCAGGCGATCACTTCGTCGAAGCTCATTCCCCGCTCCATGCGTGCGACCATGTTTTTGACCAGCAGGCCCAGTCCGCCGGAAATGCAGCGCGTGTCCATGATGTACAGACGGCGGTCCGGAAACTCCCCCTTGAGCATCTCTTCGGCAATTCTGGACTTCTCATACGAAACGGACATCTGCTGCGACATATCAAGGAAAATGACGTCCTTCCCCGTTTCAAGCAAAGAGCGGAAGAAATCGCAGTAAATGAACTCGTTGATCATGGAGGTCTTCAGCCTGTCGCCGGAGCGCATGCCCTTGTAGACCTTTTCGCGCGTCTCCTCGCGGCAGTCGTCCTCGAACAGCTGCTCTCCGACCGTATATGTATAAGGGATAAACGGGATCCGATGCTCCTCCAGATAGGTCCTTGTCAGATCGGAGGTGGAGGAGGTCGCAATGATGTAGTCCTGCATGTTTCTGCCCTTTCTATGTGTAAAATTTTTAATATTTGAAGTATTTGCACGCCGATCATAACACAATATCCAAAATTTGTCATCCCCCATCCGGAGAAATTAAGAATTGGCCGCTCTCCGCATAGCAGAACGGGAGCTCGGTTTCGTGAAGAGATCGAAAAGCTCCGGCGCCATCTTGAAGATTGCGGGGAATTGGATTATAATTTTATAAAAAGGAGGCGCTGACGATGATCGAGATCAAATTCATCCCTCTGCGCGAGGGCGCGCACATCCCGCTGAAGGCACACGAGGACGACGCAGGCTTCGATCTCTATGCCTCCGAGGATTTTCTTCTGAAGGCTCACGGCTTCGGCTGCGTGCCGACGGCCATTTCCATCGAGCTGCCGACAGGCTATGAGGCGCAGGTACGGCCGCGCAGCGGTTTGGCGGCGAAATACGGCGTGACGGTCCTGAATGCGCCGGGCACGATCGACGCGGGATATCGCGGCGAGGTCAAGGTGATCCTGATCAATCACGGGGACGAGGATTTTGCGATCACAGCCGGCATGCGCATCGCGCAGATGGTCATTTCCCCCGTCCTTCAGGCCCGCTTCGCGGAGGCTTCCTCTCTGGCTGAGAGCGACCGCGGCCAGGGCGGCTTCGGCTCCTCCGGCACAAACTGAAAGACGTCAAAAAAAACGCTTTTGGCACAGGCCAAAAGCGTTTTTTATTATCCTGCGGCCTTATCCTTCGAAAATGATCTCGCAGTCCGGCAGCGCCGCGCGCAGCTCGGCGATCTGCTCTCCGCTGAGCGGATTTCCCGTGAGCTTCACCCATTTGAGCGTGGAGATATGCGAGATCGGCGTTACGGAGCTGAGTCTGTTTCCCGAGATATCCAGCAGCTCGAGCGAATCGAGATACATGAGCGCAGTACCGTCCGAGATGTTGTTGTTGGCAATTCTCAGTTCACGCAGCGGAGCGCTCATATACTGGAACGGATAAATGTTCTCGATCTCATTTGCGCCGAGATCGATCTTTTCAAGCTTTTTCAGCAGCGGTATCGAGCTGATATCCCTGATCCCGCGTCCGAAGAGCTCAAGCTCCGTCGCGTCCTCTTTGACGCGCTCGCCGCAGATGTCGATATAGTAGATCAGATCGGAATGCTGGATCGTGCAGCCGCGCAGCTGAGACTTGAGCGTGTCGACGGCCTCGCCCGTGAGGTCGGGATTGTCATAGATCAGCAGGACGTCCAGGCCGCTCATGGAGGAAAGCTCGCCGAGCTCCTCATCGCTCAGGCCCGTGTTTTCCAGTCCCAGTCTGCGGAGATTGACCAGCGTGTGCAGCCCGGAAAGGTCCTCAAGCTGATTGAAGGCCAGGTAGAGCTCGTTGAGATCGGTAAGCGTGGCCAGGGCCGTCGTGCTGGTGATCCCGTTGCCCTCGGCGTTGATATAGCGCAGCGAGCGCATCCCCATCAGCGGGCGCAGGTCCGTTACGACGTTGTCCTTGAAGCAGAGCCATTCCAGCTCCGTCAAGTCCATCAGCGGCGTCAGATCGGAGACATTGTTGCCGGTGATGTCCAGCTTTTTGAGCCCCTTGCATACCGTCAGCGGAGACAGATCGGAGATGTCCATGTTGCTCAGATCCAGCTCTGTCGCGTCCGTTCTGAACGAGAGCGTGCCGACCGTCACCTCGCTGGCGGTCTCGTCCGCGGTCTCGCTGTGGATCTTGCAGCTCGGCAGCGCCTCGGAGAGGGCGCGCAGCTGCTCGTCCGTGATCCCGATCCCGCGGATCGAAAGCATCTCAAGCTGAGGCAGCCCGTAGAGCGGCGAGAAATCCGTGATCGGATTGTTGTCCAGATAGAGCGTTTTCAGCTCCCGCAGATTCCCGAGCGGCCGAAGATCGGAAACCGAGTTGTTCGACAGATCAAGAAAAACCAGACCGCCCAGGGAGGAAAGGGGCGTGATGTCCGTGAGGCTGTCGCCCGAAAGCGTAAGCGAGGTAAGCGAATAGAGCTTGATCACATCGTTGAGCACGCCGTCGCCCAGCGCCGTGTCCTTCAGCGAGAGCGAGCTTGTCCATTCCTCATACTGTTTGCCGGCGACCGTGACCAGGGATTCGTTTTTCTTCTCGCTGACCTTGAGCTTGATCTCGGCGATGCGCGCGGACACGACGGTGTTCGTCTTGTCCTGCTTGTACATTTTTTCGAGGAGCTCCAGCGCCTTCGGATAATTCCCCTGCCTGTCGTAGCAGTCCACCATCAGCATGCTGCATTCCTCCGTCTCCGTGATGGCGGAGGCGCGGCGCAGGCTGGCCAGGGCGCTGTCGTAATCGCCGTTGTAATAATCCTGCAGCGCGTTGCCGTAATAGGTGTTGTAGCTGCGCTGCTCGGCCGCGCCCTTCAGGATGAAGGCCGCGACGATGATCAGCGCGGCGGCAAGCGCCGTAAAGACGATGTAGAGCGTCCGCTTCTGGTTTCTTTTCTTTTTTTGCTCAAAGGCCCTCTGTCTTGCCGTTGCCGAAAGCTGCTTCGCCGCGGCGCTCTGCCGCGCCGTGTAGGAAGCCTGCCGCGCCGTACGCGCTGTGTACGAGGCTTCCCGCCCCGTAAATGACGGCTGCCGTCCCGTTGACGCGGCGCTCTCATGCTTGCCGGTAAAGGCTTTGGAGGAGGCCGTTCTTCCCGTTTCTTTCATAGCTGTACCCATTTTGAAAGGCAATGCCTTTCGCAGTCCGTTTACGACTTACTCCAGGCTGCTTTCCTCTGAGACTGCGGCTGCGGTCTCGTCCGCCGTCGCCTCGGCGGCGGGGACGACCGATATTTCTTCCGCTTCGGAGGATACGGGCGCCGGGGAGCTTTCGACCGCGGCGGCCTCGATCACAGCGTCGGTGTTTTCGGCGGCGGGCTCCTGCGGCTTCAAGACCACGGGGTCCTTGATCTTGGGCAGCTCCGGTTCGGGCTTCTTCCTGCGGCGGAACGCAAGCGAGGCGCAGAGCATGGCGAAGACCATCCCCAGAGACGACAGCAGCGTCATGCCGTCGATAAAGCTGACGGTCTCCACCGCGGAGCCGAATACGGGGATCGCGCGGAACACGATCTGATACGCGAAGATAAGGACAAACGCGAGCACGATCAGCCATTTGCTGCGGATCATGCCCGAGAGCGTCGCGGTATAAAGGAAGGCCGCCAAAAAGGCGAGCGCGATGCAGATGAACATCGTCCAGCCGGGGCCCTGGTCAAAGACGGAGAGGATGAAAAACGCGGCGCCGCCCAGTACGGGAAGGATCGTCGACCAGAGGGCTATCCTGCCGAGCAGCAGGATAAACAGGATGAACAGCAGCATGCTGCCGACGGGCAGCAGGATCTGAACGAGAAGCTGGTTCATCCCGCCGTTCCAGAGATTCATCGTTCCGAGCAGACGCGCCGCCATCGAAAGCACGAGGATCGTAACGGCCGCATGGGCGAAAAAGCTGCCCTTCTCAACGTAAAAGCCGCGCGGTTCTTTCTCTTTTTTCTCCATATCGCATCCTGCCTTTCTTATCTGCGGCCGTGCGGGCCGGAACAGGTTTTCATAATTTTGTTTCCATAATCCCATTTGACATTATAGCACAGTCTTTTCGCTTATGCCACGCTTTTTTTCTTTTACCGTTATTTCTTTCTTTTGTAATAAAAAGCCGCGCGCTTCTCCCCCACGCGCAAAGAAGCCGGAAGCGCATGGCTTCCGGCTTCTTTTTTACGGATGCGGGATCATTCCTCGGGGCTGAAGTCTTCCTTGCCGACGCCGCAGAGCTCGCAGGCGAAATCATCGGGCAGATCTTCCCATTTCACGCCGGTCTCTTCCTCGTCGTAAACCCAGCCGCATACATTGCAGACATACTTCATTTCGGTGCTCCTCCTTTTTGTCAGATGAATTCAAAGAGATTCAGGCCGGTATCGCCGTCGAAACGGCGTTCGACCGTCCCGTCCAGGATCGTGATGAACATCTCGCAGGTCGCGCTGACGATCGCGCGGTTGAGATGCCCGCCGACCACGGAGCCGTCCGCTCCTCCGGCGCTCATGTGCAGATGCGCGTAGTATTCGCCGTCCATCTGCGTGATGTTGCCGACGAGGGACACGATCTCCCAGTCGCCGGTAAAGCGGTTGGCGTGGTACTGTTTCTCCGCGGTATGGAATACGCCGACGGTAAAATCGCCTACCGCGCCGAGCGCGCTGATATGCGCAAGACGGATATCCTCCGCAAGCGCGATCTTTTTCAGCTCCTCGAGGATCTCCTCACCGCGGTCGATGCGTGCGGCGATCGTATTGTCAAAGCGGGCGTATCGCATGCGCAGATCTTCCTTTCAGTCTTGTTCCCGTCCGTCGTCGCGGTCCATGTAGCGGGCGCGGTTGAACAAGTCGTTTAAGTCGTTGACGTTGCTGACGTTCTTTTCAGAAAGAGGGTCATCCTTCCCGGCTCCGCTGTCGCCGGCATGACGCTTCTTCATCCAAAAGCCGATCAGCGCAAGAACGATGAGAAGGGAAAAAAAGATAATAAAAAACTTGGCGATCACAGCTCTTTCCCCCTTTCAGGCAGAGGAATCAGCCGAAGTAGCGCTCCAGAAGGCCCTTGAAAGCCTTGCCGTGGCGGGCCTCGTCGCGCGCCATCTCATGCACGGTGTCGTGGATCGCGTCGAGGTTGTACTTCTTTGCGAGCTTGGCCAGCTCGAACTTGCCGGCGGTCGCGCCGTTCTCGGCGTCGACGCGCATGGCGAGGTTCTTCTTGCTGCTGTCGGTCAGCACTTCGCCGAGCAGCTCGGCGAACTTGGCGGCGTGCTCGGCCTCCTCAAGGCCGGCCTTCTCCCAGTAAGCGCCGATCTCGGGATAGCCCTCGCGGTAGGCCACGCGGGCCATCGCCAGATACATGCCGACCTCGCTGCACTCGCCTTCAAAGTTGGCGCGGAGCCCTGCGATGATCTCTTCCTGTACTTCCTTCGGCACGTCCGCGCCGAAGACCTTGCCGACGCCCAGAACGTGCTCGGCGGCCCAGCTCATTTCCTCGGCCTGGAGCGTGAAGCGCTCGCCGGGGACCTTGCAGACGGGGCACTTTTCGGGGGGCGTGTCGCCCTCATGGACGTAACCGCAGACGGGGCAGACCCATTTCTTCATAGGTGTTCTCTCCTTTGTAATTGATGTATTTGATCGCGTTTGATCTTGGTTTCAATATAGCACGAGGCGTCTTTTTTGTAAAGTGAATTATCCGTTAAAAACGCCCTCATTCCGCCAGCGCGAGCAGCGCGGGCGCGGCGGCCGCGGCAAAGAGCCGGATCGCCGCAAGCGCCTCCTGCAGCGTGTTCCCGCTGCTGCCGACCTCCAGGATCAGCATGCCCGGACAGAGCTGCTGATTGTAGCGCTGCGGCACGAGCGCGACCGGCCGCATCAGCGTCGGATAGGTTTGAAAGATCGCCTTCTGCAGATAGAGCGCCAGCGACAGATTCTCCCGCCAGCGCGGGTGCTCCAGCCCGCTCTCGTCCGTGCCCACGAGCAGCATCGCCTGGCTCGCGCAGGTCCCGTTCTCCTCCGCCACCGTCTTATAGATCACGCCGTCCGTCCCCAGCGCGTCGCGGTGGACGTCGAGCACGACGGAAATGCTCGGATAGTCGCGCAGGTACTGCTCCACGACGGCCCCCGA
The DNA here is from genome assembly GCA_045222695.1 of Candidatus Limivicinus sp. Taxonomy (GTDB): domain Bacteria; phylum Bacillota; class Clostridia; order Oscillospirales; family Oscillospiraceae; genus Limivicinus. The sequence goes on along the minus strand of JBGUZD010000034.1, from coordinate 4,613 downwards.
CCGGCCGTAGGAGCCGGTGTAGCTCGGATAGTCGTAAACGCCTCTGTCGTGGATCACCCGGAGCCCGGCTTTTTCCAGCAGTCTCGTCAGCTCGTCGCCGACGCGGACGATGTTGTGCTCCAGATCCTCCGTGCGCGTGTTGTCGCTCGCTTCGTAGCGATCCAGCCCCGCGGGCGTGTAGGCCTCGGAGGAATGCGTGTGGATGATCAGGATCTGCGGCCCGTCCGCGGCGAGCCGGATCGAGGTGCCGCCCTGCGCGATCGCGTCGGCGTCAAGGGCGTAGCCCGTTTCGTTTTTGAGCATCACCGTGTTCCCGATCGTCATGGCGACCGCCGTTTCCGCCTGGGAAGGGATGAAAAAGCTCTCCTCCCATTCCTCCGCCGCGGCGGCCGGCTCGTGGATGAGCGTCGTCGTCTCGTTCTCCCGGGGAGAGCTCGTCTGCGCCGCGGCGACGCATGCCTCGGCGCGCTCCGCGGCCGCGGGCTCCTTCGCGTCGTTTTCCCGGCCGCGGCACCGCGTATAGATCAGCAGCACGACCGCGCCGAGGATCGCCAGCTTTTTTGCCTTGCTCAACATCCTCTCCCCGCCTTTCTCAACATCGTATGCGTCCCGCCGCGCCGGATATGTCCCGCGCATCTTGACGAAAAAGCGCGGCGGGTGTTATCATGCAGAAAAACAGATGAGGAGCGAAAAACATGAAGTTCACTTACAGGCCGCGGGGCGTCTGCTCCCAGCTCATGGAGATCGAGACCGAGGACGGCAGGGTCAAAAGCTTTTCCGTCATGGGCGGCTGCGACGGAAACCTCAAAGGCATCGCGAAGCTGATCGAGGGGATGGAGGTCGAAGAGGTCATCCGCCGTCTTGAGGGCGTTCGCTGCGGGCGCAAGGCCACCTCCTGCCCGGACCAGCTCGCCAAGGCGCTCAGGCTCTCGCTCGAGCAGGCGGAATAAGCCATGCTCGAAGAGATCCTGCGCTCCGGCTTCGAGGCGTACTCCCTGCCGCTCGACGAGCGGGCTCTGGAGCGCTTTCGCCTGTACGCGGACGCGCTTGAGGAGACGAACAAGGTGATGAACCTCACCGCGATCGAGGGTGAGGACGAGACCGCGCGCCTTCATTTTCTCGACAGCGCCGCTCTCCTGACACTCGCGGACTTCGGAGGCAAGCGCGTGATCGACGTCGGCACGGGCGCAGGTTTTCCCGGTCTGGCCCTGAAGATCGCCCGCCCGGACATCTCTCTCGTGCTGCTCGACAGTCTGGACAAGCGCATCGGCTTTTTGCGCGAGACCTGCGAAAAGCTCGGCTTTGACGAGGTTTCCTGTGTGCACGCGCGCGCCGAGGAGGCGCCGAAGGCCTGGCGCGGCGGCTTCGATATCGCCGTTTCCCGCGCGGTCGCGCGTCTGAACGTCCTCTGCGAGCTCTGCCTGCCTCTGGTCAAAACGGGCGGGCTGTTCATAGCCATGAAGGGCTCGGAACACGCCGAGGAGCTCCGCGAGGCAAAAAACGCCGTGCGACTGCTCGGCGGGCAGATCGAAGCGGAACGGGATTATATCATCCCCGGCACGGAGGTTTGCCACAGCGCGATTCTCATCCGCAAGATCGCCGATACGCCGCCGAAATACCCGCGCCGCTGGGCGCAGATCAAAAAACAGCCGCTGTAAAAAAACGAGAGGATGCGCGATCCCGCATCCTCTCGGTTTTTATGCTTTTCTGGTTTTAGTCTTCTCTTTTCAGAATGAATTCTTCCAATTCCTCCGGCGTGTCGAAAAAAAGCTTCGCTCCCGCCTGCTCCAGCTCTTCCCTGCTTCGAAAGCCCCACAGGACCGAGGCGCAGTCCATCCCGGCGCGCCCGGCCGTCAGCACGTCGACCTCGGAGTCGCCCACATACAGGCACTCGCCCGGCTCGACGCCCAGGGCGGCCGCAGCCGTCAATAGCGTGTCCGGCCAGGGCTTGCGGCGCACGCCGCCGGCCTCGTTCTCGCCCACGGCGATCTCCAAAAGGCCGGGGAAATGGATCGCGGCGAGCTCCTTCACCGTCCTGTCGGGCTTGTTGGATACGACCGCCAGCGGGCAGTTTGCCGCCTTGAGCGCGGCGAGGAGCTGCGTGATCCCGGGATAGGGCGCCGTCGTGTCGTTGGCGTGGGCGTTGTAATACGGCAGGTACCAGGCCAGGATCCTGTCCAGGCTCTCCCCGGGCGTCCCCGCGGGGACGGAGAGCTCCAGCAGGCGGCGCGAGCCGTTCCCGACCCGTCTGCGCGTCTCGTCGAGGCTCATCGGCGGAAGGCCGAATTCCGCGAGTGCGGTGTTCGCCGCCGCGTTGAGATCGCGCAGCGTGTCGAGCACCGTGCCGTCCATATCGAAAAGGATCGCTTTATATTTCATTCTCTCTTCCTCATCTTGAAAAAACCCCCGATGCGTGGTAAGATGCAGGATGTTATCAATATACTCTTACTGGAGGGATCAACATGGAAGGCTTCCGTGTTCTGGAGATCAAGCAAAGCGTTTTTGAAAGCAACGACCGCGAGGCCGACAAGCTGCGCGCCGAACTGAAAAAAGACAAGGTCTTTCTGCTCAACCTGATGAGCTCCCCCGGCAGCGGCAAGACCACCACGCTCCGCCGCACCATCGCCGCGCTCAAGGACGAGTTCCGCATCGGCGTCATGGAGGCCGATATTGACTCCGACGTCGACGCGGCCACGATCGAAAAGACCGGCGCGAAGGTCATCCAGCTGCACACCGGCGGCATGTGCCACCTGGACGCGGGCATGACCCGGCAGGGGCTCGAGGGTCTCGGCGTGAACGACGTGGACTTCGCCATCCTCGAAAACATCGGCAACCTCGTCTGCCCGGCGGAGTTCGACACCGGCTCGTCGAAGAACGCGATGATCCTCTCCGTTCCCGAGGGCGACGACAAGCCCCTGAAGTACCCGCTGATGTTCTCGATCTGCGACGTGCTGCTGATCAACAAGATCGACGTGCTCCCCTACTTCGATTTCGATCTCGAAGCCTGCGAGAAGTATGTGCGCCGTCTCAACCCCAACATGAAGATCATCCCGATCTCCGCCCGCACGGGCGAAGGGATCGACGAGTGGGCCAACTGGCTGCGCGAGCAGATCCGCGCCTGGAACGCCGACTGACCCCGGTTTTGAAAAATGCGCCTGAGCCCGATGGGCTCAGGCGGTTTTTTATTTGTTTTTCTCGTAGAGGTACCACATGCCCTTGAGCAGCAGATCGTCGTCGCAGACGATCTCGTGCCGGCAGCAGGACACGATGCTGGAGGCAAGCCCGCCGGTCGCGACGACCGTGCACTTCATGCCCAGCTCCTCCTCCATGCGGTCGATCAGCCCGTCGATCATGGCCGCGGTCCCGAACACGGCGCCGGAGCGCATGCAGTCCACCGTGTTGGTCGCGATACACTTCTTCGGCGGCGTGATGGAGATCTCCGGCAGCAGGCTCGTCCCGGCGGCCAGCGCGCCGTAGGAGAGCTTGACGCCCGGCATGATCGCGCCGCCGCAAAAGCAGCCGTTCGCGTCGATGACCGTTGCGGTGGTGGCTGTTCCGAGATCGAGCACGATCGCGGGCGCGCCGTAATAATGCATGGCGGCCACGCCGCCGACGATCAGATCGCCCGCGACGGTGCCGGGATCGTCGACGCGCACGTTCATCCCGGTCCTGACGCCGGGGCCGACGACCATGCAGTCAAGGCCCGTCAGCTGCCGGACCGCGCGGCGGATCGCCTCCGTCACGGGCGGGACCACGGAGGAGAGGATCGCGCCGTCGATAGCCTTGATATCCATGCCGTAGGCATAGATGATCTCCTTGAGCTTGATCGTGTATTCCGCCTCGGTCTCCCGCGTGTCCGTATGGATCCGGACGACGTTGAGGATCTTTCCCCCGTCGATGCAGCCGAGGACGATGTTGGTGTTGCCCACGTCGATGGCAAGGATCATTTTTCATTCTCCTTCTTCTGCAAAGGCTGTCGCTTTTTCAAAAAAATGCGGCGCAGGATTACTATAAATCCTGCGCCGTGCGCTTGTCAATCCGTTAGTTCGCGATCTCGTGATGGGCGGTGAAGCTGGTCTCGTCGAGGGCCTTGAAGGTATAGCCGTGATTGCGGCCCCAGTTGATGATGCTTGCGACCGCGTCGACGCTGAAGCCCTTGATGTCGTGCTGCAGCACGACGTTGACGGTGTTCTCGCTGCAGCCCGCCGCGACGTTGTCGATCACCCGATAGGTCGAGCTGGTCTCGCCCGCGTCCCCGCTGGTCACGTTCCAGTCAAAATAGACGTAGCCCATATCGGTGAAGGTCTTGGCCAGGCGGGACATGATGCCGTAGTTGTAGTTGCGGCTGACGGTGTTGCTGCTGCCGCCCGGGAAGCGGAAGAGTTTGGAATAGGTCCCCGTCTGCTCGTAGATCAGCTCCTCCGTGGCCAGGAAGTCGTCGAAGAAGGCCTGATCGCTGGAATAGATCCGGTAATAATCGTGCGAGAAGGTGTGCACGCCGATGGTGTGTCCCTCGCGGTAGGCGCGCGCGATCAGGTCGTTGTAATCCGGATCGTCGCCGGTGACGAAGAAGGTCGCCTTCACGCCGTAGCGCGCCAGGATATCGAGCAGCT
>JBGUZD010000033.1:0-4128 GCA_045222695.1 Candidatus Limivicinus sp. | reverse complement strand
TGATCGTGGTGGTGGCGTCCATCTTCGTGATGAGCGTGTTTTTCCGCGTGTCGGATATTCGCGTGGAGGGAAACACACACTATACGGATGAGGAGATCATACGCGCGGTGGATATCGAGGAGGGCGACAACCTGTTCTTCTTCGACCGCTTCGCCGCCATCAGCCGCGTCTTCGCAAAGCTGCCTTATGTCGAGGAGGTCTCGCTCGAGCGTCAGCTGCCCAACAAGGTGATCATCACCGTGCAGGAATGCAAGGCGCTGGCCTATATCGCCGTCGGCGACGAGAACTGGACGATCGACCGCAGCTGCAAGGTGCTCGGCAAGGCGACGGAGGACGAGCTCGGCTCGCTGATCCGCGTCGAGGGCCTCGATCCCGGCACGCTGCTCATCGGCGAGCGGCTGACCAGCGCGGACGGGAACGAGGAGATCATCGGCTTTATCTCCGACGTGCTCTATCAGATCCAGGAGCGCAGGCTCGCAGAGCATATCCTCAGCCTTGACTTCTCCGATCCCATCGGCGCGAGCATGCAGTACGGCACACGCTTCTTGATCGTCATCGGAGGCAGGAGCGGCGTGGACCACAAGTTCGCCATGATCGAGTCGGTCCTGGAACAGCTCAAAGAGGGCGACGGCGGGATCATCAACGTCTCCGACGGAACGGTCGCGCATTTCGTTCCGCAGTAAGTAAAACTATTTACAAAAAGATTACAATTACTTTCACAAGAATGAAAAAACAGCTTGACCTTGTGAGAGAAATGTAATAATATAGCTTTACATAGCGAACTACGACTTCTTGTCAGATATATTGTTCGATAAAAACAGGGAGGCAATACAATGGATTTCAAAGCAGAAAACGGCCCCGATAATGTCGTGACGCTGAAGGTCGTCGGTATCGGCGGCGCGGGCAACAATGTTGTCAACAGAATGGTCAAGTCCGGCACGCAGGGCGTCGAGTTTGTCGCGATCAACACCGACAAGCAGGCGCTGAGCGTTTCCAATGCCGATCAGAAGATCCAGATCGGCGAGAAGATGACGCACGGCCAGGGCGCCGGCTCCGATCCCGAGATCGGCAAGCGCTCCGCCGAGGAGAGCCGCAACGATATCGCCAAGGCGCTCGAGAACGCGGACATGGTGTTCATCACCGCCGGCATGGGCGGCGGCACGGGCACCGGCGCTGCGCCGATCGTGGCGGACCTTGCGCGCGAGGCGGGCATCCTTACCGTCGGCGTTGTGACCAAGCCCTTCAAGTTCGAGGGCAAGCGCCGTATGGACCAGGCCAACGACGGCATCAAGGAGCTGCTTGAGAAGGTCGACTCCCTGCTGATCATCCCCAACGACCGTCTGAAGTTCGCCACCGATCAGAAGATCACGCTGGCCAACGCCTTCGAGATCGCCGACGATGTGCTGCACCAGGCCGTCACCAGCATCTCCGACCTCATCAAGAACACCGGCTTCATCAACCTCGACTTCGCGGACGTGACCACGATCATGAAGAACGCCGGCTACGCCCACATGGGCGTCGGACATGCCGCCGGCAAGGGCAAGGCCGAGGAGGCCGCCCGCATGGCCGTCGCCAGCCCCCTGATGGAGACCTCCATCAACGGCGCCCGCGGCGTGCTGATCAACATCACCGGTTCCGAGGATATGGGCCTGGACGACATCGAGTCCGCCGCCAGCCTCGTGCAGGAGGCCGCTCACCCCGAAGCCAACATCATCTTCGGCGCGAGTTTCGATCCCTCCATGGAGGACGAGATCCGCGTCACCGTCATCGCCACGGGCTTTGACGAGAGCGCGCCGTCCGCCGCGCCCGCCGCGAGCTCCGCCGCCGCTCCGGTGCGTCCCGTGTCCGTCTCCTCCAAGCCGCAGGGCCTGTTCTCCGGCGCGGTCGAGAAGGCGGCCGCCGCCCCCGCTCCCGCGGCCAAGCCCGCCGAGGAGCCCGCTGCCGAGGAGGATCCCTTCGACAGCATCTTCAAGATCTTCAACTCCAAATAAGGCTTAAATCACACCGCCGATCGGGCCGGTGTCGTAAAACGGTTTTACTGTTTTGCCGGAACGGCATGACTTTCGGGTCATGCCGTTTCCTGCTATATCGCTTCATCCAAAGAGATAAATCCCGGCAGGGCGCAGCGGGTGCAGCTACGCCTGCGCCGCCTGCCGCGGCTTTCGCCCCATGGGGATCATGGGCGAAGAGGGGCCGCGATCCATCAAGTTTAAGGAGAACATTATGGACAGCAATATTATCATCCGTCCGGAAAGACCCGGGGAATACAGAGATGTCGAGAATCTTGTCAGAGAATCCTTCTGGAACGTCTACCGCCCCGGCTGCAGCGAGCACTACGTGATCCATGTGCTGCGGGACGACCCGGCCTTTGTGAAGGAGCTCGATTTCGTCATGGAGCTGGACGGACGGCTGATCGGGCAGAATATGTTTATGAAAACGGTGATCGAGGCCGACGACGGCAGGGTCATCCCGGTGCTGACCATGGGCCCGATCGGCATCACGCCGGAGCTCAAGCGAAAGGGCTACGGGAAAAAGCTGCTGGACTATTCGCTGGAAAAAGCGGTCGAAATGGGCTTCGGCGCGGTGCTGTTCGAGGGGAACATCGGCTTTTACGGTCACAGCGGCTTTGATTTTGCGCGCAAATTCTCCATCCGCTATCACGATCTGCCGGAGGGGGCGGACGATTCCTTCTTCCTCTGCAGGGAGCTGATACCGGGCTATCTGGACGGGATCACCGGCGTGTATCAGACGCCGCAGGGCTACTATGTGGACGACGCCGACGTGGAGGCCTTCGACAAGGGCTTCCCGCCCAGGGAGAAGCTGAAGCTGCCCGGCCAGATCTTCGGATAAGAAAAAAGATGATCTGCACATGAAAATGCAGATCATCTTTTTTTGCCGAGCCTGCCGGAGGAACGTCCGATCATATTTCGAAACGGTCTTGTGAACAGCCGGCCGAGGGTTTTGTGCGGGATCACATGAATTTATCGATGGCCTCGTTGAGTGCCTGCAGCTGATCGCCCGAGGACTGGTCGTCCGTGATGCAGTGCTCGAGATGGTCCTTCAGGATCACCTTCGCGGTGCTGCTCAGCGCAGAGCGGACCGCCGCGATCTGGATCAGGACCTCCGTACAGTCGCGTCCGTCCTCGATCATGCGCTTGACCGACTCGAGATGTCCGATCGCGCGGGAAAGGCGGTTGAGTACCGCCTTGGTCTGCGTGTGAGGATGGGTGTGCGTATGGGAATGACCGTGCTCGCCGTCGAGATGGTGCGCGTGCACCACGCCGTCGCCGTGGTCGTGATAATAGACTTCGTCGCTCATGGTCTTGATCCTCTCTGTTTAACGCTTTACCATACTATAAGACAAAAACGCGCAAATCGCAAGTGCTTTATCTCACAAAGCTTTCGGCCCATTCACGTACGGCCCGCTCCGCGCGCTCGTCGCCGCGCCCCGAGATATCCAGCACGAGAGTGTCCGGATCGCGGTCGAGAGCCTCGCGCAGCCGGCGGGCGAGCGCGGGGTATTTCTCGCCGAGCCCGAAGCGCGCCTGCAGCTCCTCCACGCCCGCGCTCGCCTTCAGAACGCCGAGACAGGGGACGGGCGAGGAAAGAAAGGCCGCGAGAGCGGCGCGGAACTGCGGGATGACCAGCTCGAAGCCGCCGATTTCGTCGAGGACGGCGAAGGGATAGTATTCCGCCTCCTGCAGCAGGCGCACGGCCTCGACGCGGAAGATCTCGTTGTCGCGCTCAGGCGGCTCGCTTGTGTAATCGAGAAAGCGCAGGGGAGCGTAGCCCTCGACTCCCGCCGCCGCGGCCGCGGGCAGCAGGTCGAAGCCCAGCAGCCTCCCGTCCGCACCGACGGCGCGCTCCGTGACGAAGCCGCCGGCCTCGGCGAGTTTTCCGCCGAGCGCGTTTCGGATCATCGTCGTTTTGCCGCAGCCGGAGGGGCCGCAGAGGAACAGCTTTTTCCGCATGCCTGTTTCATCTCCCTTTGAGCGCCATTATAGTCGCTTCGGCAGGAAAAGTAAAGAAAGCTGCCGGGCATTAGGCGCGCTCACATAGGGAGACGACAGGTTTTGAGCGGCACTTTTCCGCCCATGCTTCATAGAAAAAACCGGAAATACATCAAGT
>JBGUZD010000032.1:0-10069 GCA_045222695.1 Candidatus Limivicinus sp. | reverse complement strand
CTCTTCAACCTGCTGATGGTCATTTCCGTGACCGATCTGTGGGCGCAGACCCTGCTCGTCGGCAGCGTCGCGACCTGGATCTGCGACACCGCCGCTCTCGTCGGCGGCAGCCGCTTCGGAAAGCACAAGGTGGCGCCGCTCGTATCGCCGCACAAAACGGTCGAGGGCTGTCTCTTCGGGCTTGCCTCCTCGCTACCGAGCGCGGTGCTGCTGTTCTTCATCATGAAGAACACCTCTCTTGCGCTCCCCTTCTCCGTGATCCTTATCACCTGCGTGTTCGCCTCCTCGATGGGACAGGTCGGCGACCTGGCCGAATCGCTGATCAAGCGCATGATCGGCGTGAAGGACTTTTCCAACCTGATCCCCGGCCACGGCGGGATGTTCGACCGCGCAGACAGTCTTCTCTTCGCGATCCCGACCGCGTATCTCTGTCTTTACATCGCGCATCTGATCGCGTAAGACTTCCGGAAAACAAAAAAACACACAGGCATGCAGCCTGTGTGTTTTTTTTGTTGTTTGTCAGTTGAGAAGGGCTCTCAAACGAGGTCCTCTTCCGTAAGCTGTTCGATATCTTCCGTTGTACCGGAGATGGCGTTCGCCTCGGCCTTCTTCTCCATCTTCGACATGAAGATCGGTGAAAGGATGCCGACGACGCAAAGCGCGATCAGGACCCAGCAGATCACGGACGAGAACAGGATCTTGGGACTGCCGTCGGATATGATCATGGCATTTTGCAGGTTCTTTTCTCCTATTGGCCCCAAGATCAAAGCCAGTACAATGGCAGCTGTGTTCAAATCCAGCTTTCGCATCAAATAACCCAGCACACCAAATACGAACATGACGATTACATCCTCGGGAAGCCTGTTGATAGCGTAAGAGCCAACGACGCAGAGCACCGTGACGCAGGGGATCAGGATCGCGTCGGAGAGGCGCGAGATCTGCGCGAAGCCGCGGCAGCCCAGCAGGCCGATGCCCAGCATGAAGAACTGCACCAGCACGAAGCCGGCGAAGAAGGTGTACGTTACGATGGCGTTCTCTTCGTTAAAGAGCATACGGCCGGGCTGCAGGCCCTTCATGATCAGGCCGCCCATGAGGATCGCCGTGACAGACTCGCCCGGGATGCCGAGCGTCAGCGTCGGGATCAGAGAGCCGCCGGTAACGGCGTTGTTGGCCGCCTCGGAGCCTGCCACGCCTTCGATGGAGCCTTTGCCGAACATTTCCTTGTGCTTGGAAAACTGTTTAGAGGTGTTATAGCCCAGGAAGCAGGCGATGGAGGCGCCGGCGCCGGGCAGAATACCGATCAGGTTGCCGATGATCCAGGAACGGAGGATCGTCGGGCGGATGGTCTTGCGTTCCGCGCGCGTTAGGCTCATCTTATCCGTGACCTTGCTGGCTTGGGCACGCTCCTTGATCTTCTTCTCTGCCAGAATGAAGACCTGGCTCATGGAGAAGAGGCCGATCAGCGCGCAGGTGACGTTGATGCCATCATAGAAATAGCTGTTGCCGAAGAGCATAAAGCGCGGGATACCGGACCCGGGGTCAGAGCCGATGGTGCTCAGCAACAGGCCCAGCGCGCCGGACATCAGGCCCTTGACCAGGGACTTGCCGGCGACGCCCGCGATGATGGTCAGCCCGAAAATGGACAGCCAAAAATACTCGGCGGACTGGAATTTCAGCGTCAGCTCTGCGAGCAGCGGGGCGAAGAAGTACAGAGAAATGCAGCTAAGAAGGCCGCCCCAGAAGGAAGCGTAACAGGCGGTAAACAGAGCTTTGCCCGCTTGCCCTCGTTTCGTCATCTGGTAGCCCTCGATGGCCGTGGCGGCCGAGGCGGGCGTGCCGGGCGTGTGGATCAGGATGGCGGAGATCGAGCCGCCGAAGATCGCGCCGCAGTAGATGGCGCCAAGGACGATCAGCGCGGTATCCTGCTGCATGGTGAAGGTCAGGGGGAGCATCAGCGCAACACCCATCGCGGCGGACAGGCCCGGCATACAGCCGATGACGATGCCCAATGCCACGCCGGCAAGCATCATAATCAGATTAATGGGAGTCAGAGCATGCAAAAAGCCCTGTCCCATCACAGCCAAAGTATTAAGCATAATTCACGTCCCTCCTTAAAACAGCAGATTATTCGGAAGCTGGACGCGCAGGAAGAGCGTAAATGCGACGTAGATCAGCAGAAGAAGCGCGACGGTAGCTATGGCAATGTACATAGGCTTGACCTTGAGGAACAAAAGCGATACCACCAGGAAAACAGCGGTGGAAACATAGAAGCCAACGGTGATAACGGCAATGATGTACAGCAGCGTCAAACCAAGGCAAACAAAGAACTGCTTGGGCTGAAATCCCTCAAACTGGGACTTGCCGCTTTCGGTTCCGTGTTTGACGGCGTTCATGATCATTTGGATCAGATACAGCGTTGTGAGTCCGAACAGGATAATAACGATGAATTTCGGATACGTCTGGCTTTCGGTGGGCAGTTTTTTGGTCCCTGAGTAGAACAGGCCGCAGATCACATAGAAGACCGCCACGACGCCGACATCCGTATACTTCATTTTCAAGAGAAGATTCCTCCCTCTTTCTTTATGATTTGATCAAAAGGGCAGAAATCTGCCCTTTTGATCAAACGCTTTAAGTCGAATGCGCCGCAATCAGCAGCGCGCACGGTTTTCCCTAAAAAGAGGTGATTGGCTCAGTCATACCAGAAGCCGGTGGCCAGGCTTTCGGTGAAGGTCTGCTGCTGCTTGAAGAGTTCCGCCGTCGCTGCGGCGTCCATGTAGCCGGTGACGAAGGAGGCGGCTTCGGCCAGATAATCGGGATCTTCCATAGCCTGCTTGAAGGCAGATTCATAGAAGGAGATTACTTCCGCGCTCACTCCAGCGGGTGCGGCAATGCAGCGGGAGGAGCCCAGCCAATCCTGATAGTAGCCCAGCTCAGCAAGGGTGGGGACGTCGGGCATCTCAGCCAGACGCACGCTGCCGAACACAGCCAGAACCTTTACCGAGTCGGTCATGGAGCTGATGTCAGGCGCCTTGGCCACACAGAAGTCGGCTTCCTTGCCCAGCAGAGAGGTAAGCTCCTCGTTGGTATTGCCCTTGGGAACGGCCTTGTAGGTGAAGCCGGCAGAATTGGCAAAGGCCTGCGCGCCGATATGGTTGGAGGCCTGCGCGCCGTTGGTGGAGGCGATCAGCTCGCCGTCATGCGCCTTACCGTACTCGACAAGCGCGTTCAGATCGGGGAAGCGATCGTCATCGGCACGGACAACGATGAGAGACGTTTCGGTGACGTGGTTGCAGATGGGAGCGAAACTGTCAATCGTGTAGGTGCCGAGGCCTTTCACGATAGAGCTGTTGAAGTTCGGCAGGTTGATAAAGCCGATGGTCATGCCGTCAGGCTTGGCAGAGGCCAGCTTGGACCAGCCCTTGGAGCCGGAACCGCCGTCCTGGTTGTCAATGATAATGGTCTGACCAACGTACTTCTCGGCATACTTTGCAAGGATACGGGCGGTGATGTCAGTACCGTTGCCGGCTTTGTAGGCAACGATCAGCGTAACAGGGCCGTTCGGCTTGAAAGGTCCGTCATTTGCCTTTCCGCCGCCGGCGCCGCAGGCGCAAAGCACCAAAATCATGCTGAGCGCAAGGATGAGTGCCAAAAATCTTTTCATAGTATCCTCCTTTGTTTTATTCTGTACGTTACAGAGATATAGTTATTATAACTGGCTTGTCCCTTTTTTGTCAACATTCACAATTCGTTCACGAATTTGTCCCGGTGCGTTATGCACAAAGGCGATTAAGGAATCGTGGCCGCGAAAAAAGCCGGAAATGGCATGCATTTCCGGCTTTTTTCGCATTAATCGCCGCTTTTCCCTTTTCGGGCGGAGCAGCTGATTTTTATTTTTTCTCCGAGAATACCCACTCGCGCTGGATCGGATAACTGATGAAGAACAGCACCGTCATCACGAATATATGGATCAGCGTCGTCAGCCCGGCTGAGATCGTGTGACCGGCCGCGCGGGAAGCAAGAGCTACCAGCCCATTCAGCAGCGCCGCATTGACGGCGTACTGGATCGCGCAGAGGATGTAATAGCGCAGCATGGCTCGTTTGTAATGGCCCTTGTTCTGAAAGACGAAACTCTTATTGGCGTTGAAATTGACAAACGAGGATACAAGCCGCGCGATCGTAAGGGCGATCGTCGGCGCGAGAGCGCCCCAACGTTCGCCAAAGAGCTTCAGCAGCACATAGAGTAAGATCGTGTCGATCAGAAAGGCCGCGCCGGAGGAGAGCAGGAACTTGGCCATCACCTTGAAGATGCGCCAGGAATCCTTGAGCGCGTTGTAATGGGAGGAGTACTCCTCCTTGTCGTAGACCGTCTCGATCGGCTGCTCGACGAAGCCGATGCCCATGCGCTTCATCTGCAGGAGCATGTTCGTCTCGTACTCGAATCGTTCTCCTTCGATCTCGGAGAAACGCTCGAGATACTGCGCGGGGATCGCCCGCAGGCCCGTCTGCGTGTCGGTGATGCGGATACCGTAGCAAAGGCGGAACATCGCGGCCGTGAAGCGGTTGCCCGCCACCGAGCGCGGAGGCACGTCCGGGTGACTGAAATCCCGGCAGCCCATGACGACCTTGTCCCCTTCCCTGAGCATGCGCTCGCCGCAGGCGATGATGTCGCCGAGAAGGTGCTGTCCGTCGCCGTCGATCGTGACGACGCCTTTGAGCTCCGGCAGCTTCTCGTGGACGTAGGCGAAGGCGTCCTTGAGCGCTCTGCCCTTGCCCTTGTTGACCTCGTGCACCAGCACATGGCAGACGGGGCTGGGGCGCAGCTCGTCGAACCAGTGCTTATGTTCCTCGTCGCTGCCGTCGTCCACGACGACGATGTGCCGGAAACCCGCTCCGATCAATCCGTCCGCCACAGCCTTGAAGCGGTGGTCAGGATTGAGGGAGGGCAACACGACTGCGACGGAATCGAGGCAGGATGCTTTTTCTTCCATGTGTGTCTCCTGAAAAATGAAATCAATACAACACGACCATCTGGGCCAGATAGGCCTCGTCGCCGCGATACAGGACCAGGTACATGTCCGTATCGGTGGTCGTGCTGCCCTTGTCGGCGTAAGTCACGACCGAGTAAGACAGATCAACGATATAGTATTCGTTCTCGAGATTGAAGATCTCGTGGATGCGCACGTCGCTCGTCTCCGTGCCGCGGCTCTGTGCGAAGACCTGACCGCTGATCGCAGCCTTGAGCCGCTGGTCAAGCTCGCCGCCGGGCACGATATAGGGCTGGATGAGGATATAATTCATGTTCGCGTTATGCGAGACGTTGGAAAGGCAGTTTACATAACGCGGTATAAAGTCTCTTGTGAAGGCGCCGATGTCCTGCAGCACCATGCCGGAGGCATGCAGCATCTGGTCCCTTCCGTCCGTGAAGGTGAATCGCGGCTGCTCGACGCCGTCCGCGTCAAAGAAGCGGATCCCGGGGTCTCCGATGTAGTTGCTGATCTCGTATTTGGCCAGATGCGGCATCGGAAAACTGTTGCCGTAAAACTGTGAGAGGAAGCCGTACTCCACGCGCGGGTCGATGATGTACTGCACGCCGAGACGGCGCGCGCCGCAATAGACGACCCAGTGCTCGGGAACGATGAACTGTTCGGTGTTGAGCAGGAAGGAAAAATCGTAGTCCTCCCGGGCGACCTTCCAGGTATTTTCCCCCGTGTCTATTGAGCTTTTCGCGAGCGTCACCAGTCCGAGGCGGTGTTCGCGGTTGCGGATCTCGTAGGTGACGGTCTGCTCTTCGCTGTCCGAGGAGACGATCTCGTACTGCACGCCTCCGACGAAGCAGCGCCAGATCTCGGCGTTCGCGTCCTCCTCGCTCTGGATGTTGCGGTCGAGCGACGACACGAAATCAAGCGCGATCTTTCTGACGTGCGTCTCGTTGAGCGTCGAGACATAGGCGGCCATCTTGCGATTGGGGAGCGAGCGCTCATAGTTGTCGGCAAAATCCCACAGGATCTTCAGCCCGAAGGAGGCGGCGAGAAGCACGACGAGCGCGTAGATCACCATGAACAGGAAGAAGCCGAGCCATTTGCTTTTCTTTCTTTTCATCCCTGGCCCTCCTTCAGTACAAGAAAGGAGGTTGGGACCGGCCGGATGCCGATCACGGAGGCTGTCTTGTTGATATAGCCGCCGCGATACCACAGGACCGAGGAAGAGCCGCCGTCAAGGTTGATCGCGTTGACGGCGCCGTAGCGCTGCATGATCTCCACCTCATCCTGAAAGGAGGCTCCCATGCTGGATACCTGGCGGCCGTCGATGACGAGCAGCAGCATCGCCTTGTCGGAGCGCTGTCCGATCGCCGTGCGTGGGTTGAGACTGTCGCGCAGGCTCTCGGGGTCTGCGGGCTCGCCGTTGGAGATCAGCACCGGGCCGTAGCATACCGCATAGCGGATGTCGTTGTCGATCAGTTCCTGCCTGCTCATGGAATTGGCGACGTGCAGGATATGATCCCCGTCGATGGCGGCGATGCCGTCGCTGCAGCCCATGTCGGAGAAGTATATGTTCCCGTCGACCACGACGGTGGAATCCGGCATGCTGCCGTTTCCCTCCCCGTTCGGATCCAGGAAGCCGCCCGCGTTGACTCCCGCCACGGCGTCGAAGATGCGTACCATATCGCTGATCGTGTAGCCCTGGGCGCCGTAGGACGAGGGGATGCTGCCCATGATGACGCGGGAGGGGTCGAGCACGACCATCATATAGCCGGAATAGCCCGCGCCGTTGATCTGCTCGACGATGATCCCGTCGCCGTCCTCGTCGACGAGGCCCCACTCGTCGGGCTGCGGAACGCCGCCCGCGGAAGGCGCGTCGTCGCCGACGGTGAAGAGCGTGGTGTCCGTCGGCGCGTATTCGCGCGTCTCCTTGACGGCCTCGATCTCCGCGATCTCCTCTTCGGAGAAAAACAGGTCTGCCAGAAATCCGATCGCGCTCGTCTCTCTGACCGAGGTGACGAAGATCTTGCGTATCGCCGGCGAAGGCCCCTTGGCCAGGACGTACATCCCGGCGTAGAGGACCAGCGCGGCAAGCAGCGCCGTCTCAACAAGCAGGATCAGAAGCTTGGCAAAGACGCGGCCGAGCTTTCTGAAAAAGCTCTCTTTTTTTTCGTTTTCCGCGGCGAAGAAGCTGTTGACGGCTCTCTCCTGCCCCGTCTGGTCCATACTGTGAAAACTCCTGTCAAAACTTTACTTGATAAACAGTTCGGATGCGAAAATGCCGTCCGCGCCGCGGTCCTCCGCGACGATCAGCATGCCCGCCTCGTTGGCGACCGTACCGGCGTTGCCGGTGGTGTCCACCTCATAGTCCACATCGATGAGAAATCTGCCTCCGCCGAGGTCGAACACCCCGTGAACGACGACGTCGTGCAGGTAGTCGCCCTTGCTGTGACTGTAGACCTGACCGCCGATGGCGTTGTAAAAGCGGCTCTCAAGGTCGCTGCCGGGCAGCAGATAGGGATGCACGCGCGCGTAGTTGTCATAGGCGTTGTGGTTGGTGTTGGACATAAAGGCGATGTAGAGAGGCAGGAAGCGTCTCGTAAAGTCATCCATGCGGTCGCGCTGATCCGCCGTGCAGCGGTCGGACAGCGTGTAGGCCGCGGGATCGTCCTGCAGCTCCGTCTCGTTCCCCTCGGCGTCCCGGGCGCTGACAGCCACGTCGCCGATATAGTTGCCGATCTTATAGCGCACAAGCGTCGGCAGCGAAAAGCCGTAGTCGTAGGCCTCTTCCATCGAGGGATAACGGATGCCTGTTTCGGTGATGAATTCATCGCCGAGCGCGTTCCCGTTGCAGAGGACCGTCCAGTCCGCGGGGGCCAGGATCTCGCGTCCGCTGAGCAGATCCGAAAAATCGAAGTGCTCGTCCGAGACCTCCCAGACCGTGTCGGAGCCGCTGTCGAGCCGGTTGAGCGCCATGGTGCCGAGCAGCCGATTTTCGGAAAGGATCGCGAAAACGAGCCTGTCATCCGTGCTCTCCGCGCTTTTTTTGGAATAGCGCAGCTCGCCCTTGAAGAGGCTTTCGATCAAAGCATAGCTGTCCTCTTCGCTCTGCAGACGGTGGTCGAGCGTGGAGACGAAGTCTCTCGACAGCGCGCGGATATGCTCGCTGTCAAAGGACTGGATATAGCGGTCGATCGCGTGGCTCGGCTGGGACTTTTCGTAGCTGTCGATCATGCCCCAGAAAATGCGCAGTCCGATCGCGAGAAACACGATGAAGGTAAGCGCGTAGACGATCATGCCGAGCGCGAAGCGCCCGGAGCTTCTTCTTTTAGCCATTGTTCGCGCCCTCCTTCAGTACAACAAAGGATGTGGGCATGTCCCGGACGCCGATGACCGAAGAGGAATTGTTGACATAGTGGTCCTGGAACCAGAGCATCGAGGAGGAGCCGCCGTCGAGGTTGACGGCGTTCACGGCGCCGTAGCGCTCCATGATCTCGACGAGATCCTGGTACTGCGCGCCCATGCTGACGACCTGGCGGCCGTCGATGACAAGCAGCAGCATCGCGCCGTCTGCGCACTGTCCGATCGCCGTGCGCGGATTGAGGCTGATATTCAGCGAGTCGGGGCTCGCGGAGACGCCGTTGACGATCAGCACCGGGCCGTAGCAGACCGCGTAGCGGATGTCGTTGTCGATGATCTCCTGCCGCGTCATGGATTTCGCCACATGCAGGATGTGGTTGCCGTCGATGGCCGCGATCCCGCCGCCGCCTTCGATGCCGCAGCCGTACTCGGCGTAATAGATCTTTCCGTCGACCACGACGAGCGAATCGGGGATGCTGCCGTCGCCCATTCCGCCGGGATCATAGAAGCCGCCGGCGTTCGTGCCGGCCACGCCGTCAAAATACTGGACGTATTCGGAAACGACGTAGCCCTCTCTTCCGTAGGACGAGGGGATGCTGCCCATGATCACGCGCGAAGGGTCGAGCACGACCATCATATAGCCGGCATAGCCCTTGCCCTTGACGGGCTCGATGATGATGCCGTCCGCGTCCTCGTCCGGGTGAAAAACGCCGTGCACGTCCGTCCAGCCCGGTCCGTTTTCCGTCACCGTGGGATCGGTGCTGATCGTGATGAGCGAGGTGTCCGTCGGAGCGAAATCCACCGTTTCCTTGACCGTCTCGATCTCGGCGATCTCCTCGGGTGTGAAATAGATGTTCGCCAGGAACTTGATGGCGCTGGTCTCGCGCACGGAGGTGACGAAAAGATCGCGCGCCGTTTCCGAGGGGCCCTTGGCCAGCACATACATGATGCTGTAGAGCGCCAGACAGATCAGCAGCAGCGTCTCCAGCAGCAGAAGCAGGATACGCCCGATCACGCGCAGCGCGCGGCCCGAGCTTTTCTTCTTCGGCTTGTTTTCCCGGTTTCGTTTTTCAGCGGTCTTGCTCACGGTCATATCTCCTTTGGCGCGAAGCCTGAAACAGCGTAAATCAAAGGAAGTCTTTTCTCGACGTCTGATAGAGCATTTTATCATAAAATGAAAGGCAGGGCAAGTGGGGAAAGCATTTTTATGTAAACAAACAATAAAAAACCACACAGGCTGGGCCTGTGTGGTTTATGGCTTGTTTACCCTTGCGGGAGAATTACTCGTTGATGGCGATAACGACGCCGGAACCAACGGTGCGGCCGCCCTCGCGGATAGCGAAGCGGAGGCCGTTCTCGATCGCGATCGGGGTGATCAGCTCGACGTCCATGTCGACGTTGTCGCCGGGCATGCACATCTCAACGCCGGCGGGCAGGTTGATGACGCCGGTCACGTCGGTGGTGCGGAAGTAGAACTGCGGACGGTAGTTGTTGAAGAACGGGGTGTGACGGCCGCCCTCTTCCTTGGTCAGGACGTAGACCTGGCCCTTGAACTTGGTGTGGGGGTGAATGCTCTTCGGAGCAGCCAGGACCTGGCCGCGCTCGACGGACTTCTTGTCGATGCCGCGGAGCAGGCAGCCCACGTTGTCGCCGGCCTCGGCGTACTCGAGGGTCTTGTGGAACATCTCGGTGCCGGTAACGGTGGTCTCGGTGGACTCGTCCTTCAGGCC
>JBGUZD010000031.1:0-2084 GCA_045222695.1 Candidatus Limivicinus sp. | reverse complement strand
GACGGCGGCCGCGTTGGCGTTGTTGGCGTTGGAGAGCACGCCGAGGAGATTGTTCTGCGAGTTGCTGTCCACGTCGCCGCTCTGGTTCAGACGGGTGGCCGCGGCGGGGTTGACGCCCGTGCAGAAGGGATTGACGAAGTAGAAGCCCTCGCCCTTGAGCGTGCCGATGTACTTACCGAAGAGCGTCAGCACCAGGGCCTCCTGGGGCTTGAGGACCTTCAGACCGCAGAAGGGGATCCAGCCCAGCAGCGCCCAGACGAGGCCGGGGATGAAGAGCAGCAGGCCGAGCATGTTGCCCCTGTCCATGTTGATTGCGCCGAAGATGACGCAGAGGATCGCGGCGACATAGAGCAGGATGCAAAGCAGCATCACGGCCATGCCGTTTTTCCTGGTATTGAGAATCTTTTCCTGCATAGTTAAAAACCTCCTGTTTTGGATGATATCAGAATGATATCAAACTAATAGCAATTTGTCAAGCGCATTTCAAAAAAACAAAAGCCCCGCCTCACGCTAAGGTGAGACGGGGCGGAAAGATTCTCAGACGGTGGGGATGGCGTGGGTGCGCAGGTAGCCGAGCACGGCCTGCGCGCCGGCGGTGTTGAGCGAGCGGTTGTTCGCCGCGGCATACTGCGGATCGAGAACGCCGCCGCTCGTCAGCGCGGAAGCGGTGTCGGCGAAGTAGACGCCGGTGTTCAGACAGACCTCGCGCAGCCAGTCGTTGGCGTTGGCGATCACGCCGTTGTCGAGATCGTCGGGGACGTCATAGCCCTCCGCCAGCGGGGAGATCGAGCAGCAGACGATCTGCGTCTCCGGACTGACGCGCTGGATCGACCGGATCAGGCCCGTGTAGCCGTTGATGAAGTCGTCGCGGCTGAGCTTGTCCAGCCCGTCGCTGCCGACCGCGATGAAGAGCCGCGCGGGCTTCGTGACCATGCAGGCGTCCGCCGGTGAGATCTTCGAGCCGTCGCTGTACAGGATGTTCCAGGTGGCGACGCTGCCCATCGGCAGATTGCCGGAGTCGCTGCTCCACACGTCGCCGCCGGTGAGCGACTGCTCGCGCAAAATGAGCAGCACGCTGTCGGTGAGGAAGACGGAGGAGCGGATGTATTCCTCGCCCGCGTCCTTCGAGTCGCGCAGCAGGTGAAGCTGGCCGTCCGGCTCGACAAAAGTCAGCGCCGAGACGTCGGCGGAGGAGTTCTTCTCGCGCACGGCGTTGAGATCCGGCGTGCGGGGATCGGCCTCGCCGTGATAGGGCGTGACGGCCGAGACGAGAAAGCCGACGAGCAGAGCGAGAAGACATACCACGATCCCGATCGCCCAAAGGATATTTTTCAAACCGGTCACTTTGTCAAACATGGTTTTCAAACCCTTTCGCGTGCAATGGAAAAAGGAGAAAAAAAGCGGGGTCTGGGGACCCCGCTTTTTAAGCTGTCAGGAGGGACTTGCTTATTCGGCCTCGGCCAGAGCCTTGGCTTCCTCGATGACCTTCTGCTGGACGTTGCCGGGGGCCTCCTCGTACCGCACGAACTTGCAGGTGAAGGAGCCGGCGCCCTGGGTCATGGAGCGCAGGTCGATCGTGTAGGTGCTCATCTCGGCCATCGGGACCTCGGCCTCGATGGTGGTCATGCCGTCCTCGGCGGGCAGCGAGCCCATCATGGTGCCGCGGCGCTTGGAGTTGATGTCGCCGATGATCGCGCCCTGATACTCGTCGGGAATGGTGACGAAGAGCTGGCCGATCGGCTCAAGGATCGTCGGGCGGGCCTTGGGGATGCCGTCCTGGTAGGCGAGACGGGCGGCCGTCTGGAAGGCCATATCGTTGGAGTCGACGGGGTGGTAGGAGCCGTCGTAGAGCGTGGCCTTGAGGCCGACGAGCGGGTAGCCGGCGAGAACGCCCTTCTGCACCGCGTTGCGCAGGCCCTTTTCAACGGAGGGGAAGAAGTTCTTGGGAACGGAGCCGCCGAAGACCTCCTCGGCGAAGATCATGTCGTCCTGCTCCTCCTGGGGCTCGAAGCGGATCCACACGTCGCCGAACTGGCCGCTGCCGCCGGACTGCTTCTTGTGGCGGCCGTGGGCCTCGACCTTGG
>JBGUZD010000030.1:0-12550 GCA_045222695.1 Candidatus Limivicinus sp. | reverse complement strand
TCAGGAGATCCACAAGCAGGCCGGCGACGACTTCCCCGTCTCCCTGCGTTATTCCGTCCGCTCCTGCACCAAGGGCTGGCGCAAGGGCGCCATGCCCGGCGAGGACTTTGTCGAGTTCGGCCGCGACATGCCCGAATCCGAGAAGGCCGTCAAGATCCTGCAGGATGCCGGCTATGCCTTCCTCAACTGCGACAACGGCACCTACGACGCCTGGTACTGGGCTCATCCGCCACAGTACATGCCCGACAACTGCAACCTCGCCGACGTCGAGCATATCCGCAACTTCGTCGACATCCCCGTCGCCTGCGCCGGCCGTATGGATCCGGTCAAGGCCGCCGATGAGATCGCCGCGGGCCGTCTCGACGCCGTGGCCATCGCCCGTCAGAACCTGGTCGACGAGAACTGGGTCACCAAGATCAAGGAAGGCCGCGAGGACGAGATCCGTCCCTGCATCCGCTGCCACAACGGCTGCTTCAACTTCGCCAAGTTCGAGGGCACCGAGAACATCCAGTCCCTGGGCGACTCGCTGCACCTCGCTCGCTGTGCGCTGAACCCGCCCACGATGCAGCGCAACCGCTACAAGATCGTCCCGACCAAGAAGCCCAAGAAGGTCGCCATCATCGGCGGCGGCGTCGGCGGCATGGAGTGCGCGCTCGTGCTCAAGAAGCGCGGCCACAACCCGGTCATCTTCGAGAAGGAAGACAAGCTCGGCGGCCTGTTCCTCACGGCCTCCGCGATGACCTTCAAGGAGAACGACAAGCAGCTGCTCCGCTGGTACGAGAACGAGATCAAGAAGGCCGGCGTCGAGGTCCGCTTCAACACCGAGGTCAACGATCTGGGCACCATCAAGCGCGGCTTTGACGAGATCATCGTCTGCACCGGCTCCGTTCCCAGAACGATGCCCCAGATCAAGGGCTTCGACAAGACCCGCACCTTCCGCGAACTGCTCCGCGAGAAGAAGGTCGAGGGCGACAGGATCGTCTTCCTCGGCGGCGGCCAGTCCTCCTGCGAGGCGGCCTACGACCTGGTCCTCGCCGGCAAGCACCCGACCATCGTCGAGTACGGCAACGACCTCGTCGCGGCTCAGGCCACCTGCCTTGCGAACACCTCCTTCCTGCGTGATGCGATGGAGTATCACAAGGTCCCGGTCTATCTGCACAGCACGATCACCGAGATCGGCGACGGCTACTGTGTCATCAAGACTCCGGACGAGAGCTTCCGCGTCGAGTGCGACGCCGTCATCAACGGCATCGGCTTCGTTCCGGCTCCTGTCGGCGAGAAGGGCATGCACGTCCACCGTGTCGGCGACTGCGTCGCCATCGGCAACCTGCGCACCGTCATCTGGCGTGCATGGGACGTCTGCATGCGCATCTGATCGCAATACGGCAACATACAAAAACGGGTATGGCTTCGGCCATACCCGTTTTTCATATTTTGCGTTTTCCTGGAAAAACTACTTTTACAATACTGTCACAGAGGTACTTTTCATGGGAAAACGCATGGGAAAACAGACGGTCGAGCTTTCCGATCCGCCCGTGCTGCGCGGCTGGGCGGCGGTAGCAGGGAAAAAAGAAGGGGAGGGCCCGCTGCGGGACGGCTTTGACCAGATCGCGGAAGACCCCTATTTCGGCGAACTGAGCTGGGAAAAGGCGGAGAGCCGCATGCTGCGCATCTGCTTTTCTCTCGCCTGCGACAAGGCCGGACTTCCGCCCTCGAAGCTCGACTATATCATCTCCGGCGACCTTTTGAACCAATGCATCAGTTCCGCCTTCGCGATGCGGGATACGGCCGTGCCCTACTTCGGCACCTACGGCGCCTGCTCGACGATGGCGGAGGCGCTCTCGCTGGGCGCGATGCTGCTCGACGGGGGCTTTGCATCAAAAATATGCGCCATCACGGGCTCGCACTTCTGCTCGGCCGAGCGGCAGTACCGCTTCCCGCTGGAATACGGCGGTGTGCGCGCGCCGACGGCGCAGTGGACGGTCACGGGCGCGGGTGCGGTGATCCTCTCCCGCGGCGGAAAGGGCCTTCGGCTGACGCATATCACGACCGGCGCGATCACAGACGCCGGCATCACCGACGCGAACAACATGGGGGCGGCCATGGCGCCCGCCGCCCACGCCACGCTGACGGCGCATTTCGCCGACACGGGACGGAGCTTTGCCGACTACGACGCGGTCTTCACCGGCGACCTCGGCGCGGTCGGACACGACATCCTGCAGTCTCTGCTCGAAAAGGACGGCTTTGACACGGGAGTGAAGTATATGGACTGCGGCATGCTGATCTACGACCGCAAGACCCAGGGCGTGAACAGCGGCGGTTCGGGCTGCGGCTGCTGCGCCTCGGTGCTCGCGGGGCATGTCCTGCCCGCGATGGAAAAGGGGATCTGGAAGCGCGTGCTCTTCGCGGCGACGGGCGCGCTGATGTCGCCCACCTCCGCCCAGCAGGGCGAAAGCATCCCCTCCATCTGCCACGCGGTCGTCATCGAAAGGGAGGATTGAACAATGGAAATGCTTCTGCCCTATCTCAAAGCCTTCCTCGTCGGCGGAGCCCTGTGCCTGATCGGCCAGCTGCTGATCGACAAGACAAAGCTCACGCCCGCGCGCATCCTGACGAGCTACGTCGTCGCGGGCGTCGTGCTCGGCGCGCTGGGGCTCTATCAGCCGCTTGTGGATTTCGCCGGCGCGGGTGCGAGCGTGCCGCTCACCGGCTTCGGCAACCTGCTGGCGAAGGGCGTGCGCGAGGCCGTGGAGGAAAAGGGCCTCGTCGGCGCGTTCACCGGAGGGATAAGCGCCTCGGCGGGCGGCGTCTGCGCGGCGGTGTTCTTCGCGCTGATCGCCGCGCTGCTGTTCCGTTCCGGAGAAAAGAAATAATATTATGTAAACTAAAAAGGAGACCGCTTTGTGATCACGTCCAAAGCGGTCTCCTTTGAAGATATTTGACAGAAAGGGAAAAGGACACTATAATTTTCTTATCATCAGCAAAAGAGGTTGACGACTATGAAAAAACTCAGCCTTGACAAAATGAAAAACAAGGGCGCGGCGACTGCCGCCGCCACGGTCGCGGCCGCGGGCGTGCTCATCGGCGGCAGCTTCGAGGCGCCGGCGGATATCCTCAAAGACAACGATTCCGCCCTGGCCCCGCCGCCGATCGTCGAGACGCTGAACGCCGAGATCGACCCCGGCGACGGCGATACCGGCGACGATGACGCGGTCGCGGAAGAGGAAGAGGAGGAGAAGAAAAAGGGCGGCGTGCGGCAGAAGACGCGCGAGTTCGTCCTGCGTCTGCCGCTGGCGGTGCGCGCCTGCGTGGCCGTGCCGCTCTGGTGCGTGGGCTGGGCGCTGATCTCGGCTGCCTCGCTGCTGTGGGCGGGCGTGCTATCTCCCGTCGGCGCGGCGATCGCCAAGTGGGTCATGATCGCGCTGATGATCCTCGCCGCTCTTGCCATTACGGTCAAGACCGTATTCCCAAAGACGCCTCTGAAAAAGATCCTGAACAAGCATACGCTGCTGTGGGTGCTAGGCGGCTCGACGGCGTTCTGCATCGCGGACGTCGTGCTGCAGCGCTTTTATCCCGATATGCCCCGCCTGTTCGATATCGCGCGCGCCGCCGCCTCGGCCGCGCTGCTTGCCGCCGCCGTGATCCCCGTGCTGAAGCACGAGAAGAAGGCGCGCGACAAAAAAAGACGGGAGGAAGAAGAGGCGCGTGAGCGGGAAGAGGCCGCCGCGCGCGAGGCCGAGCTCGAAGCGCAGAAGGAAACGCCCGAGCAGGCGCAGGCGCGCGTTGAGCGTGAGATCCTGGAGCTGGCCGACAGCGTGAGCATGCGGTAAACGAGCATAAAGAAAACGCGGTCCCGACGGGACCGCGTTTTTTATATCTCCAGTGTCTTTCCGTCCAGGGCCGCTTCGACGAGCGTGTCGCCGCGGTAGCGGAGCGTGAGCAGGAAAAAGGGCCGATCCTCGGCCAGAAGCCTGAGGAAGATGCGGTCGCCCTCCCAGATGGGCAGGGAGAGAAGCACCTCGTCCTTCTTTTTCCAGGCGAGCACGCCCTCGGCGCAGTCCCGCAGCTCGCCTTCAAAGCCGTCCGCGGTGAAGAGGTACATCTCCTCGCCGCCCCAGACGTCGGATAAAAAGGTCACGACGCCGCGGAAGCGCCACGCGGTCAGACGAAGTCCGGTCTCCTCAAGGACCTCGCGCAGCATGCATGCCTCGGGAGTTTCCCCCTCCTCGAAGCCGCCGCCGACGCCGATCCACTTCCCGGCGTTCTCATCGACGCTTTTTTTCACGCGGTGGAGCATCAGATACTCGTCATCGCGTTCGATATAGCATAAGCTCGTTTTTCTCATCGACTGTCACCCGATCGTTATTATAGCACCCCGCGCCGCGTCCGGCAACGGTTGACGCGGCCTTTTGCGCGTGATATAGTACAAGGCGCTGACTGTATTTTTTCAAGGCATACTCGACGGAACTATGACAAAACAGGAAAAGAGACAAAAGAACAGGGAAACGCGCGCGCTGATGATGCGGTTTTTGAAGGGCAGCAAGGGGCTGTTCTGCGTCAGCATGCTCTCCGCGGCGCTGGCGGCGCTGGCCGATATGCTCTCGCCGCAGATCATCCGCGCCGCGATCGACAACGCCATCGGCGGCAAGGAAGCGGAATTCCCCGCCTGGGTCATGCGCGGCGTGGAGGCGCTCGGCGGCTTTTCCTACCTCGGCGAGCATCTGTGGATCATGGCGCTCGCCGTCGTGATCGTGGCCGCCGTGAAGGTGAGCTGCCAGTATATCTTCCGCGTGAGCAACACGGCCGCCTCCGAGACGCTGGTGAAGACCATGCGGGATACGGCCTTTTCCCACATCGAGCACCTGCCTTTTTCCTGGCACATGAAAAACCGCACGGGCGACATCATCCAGCGCTGCACCTCGGACATCGACACGATGAAGAACTTTGTTTCCGAGCAGCTGACGAACGTGTTCCGCATCTTTGTCATGCTGATCCTGAGCCTTATCTTCATGTTCTCGATGGACGTGCCGCTGACGCTCATCGCCTTTATCCCCATGCCGGTGATCATCTGCTATTCGCTGTACTTCCACAACAGGTTCCGCAAGGGCTTCCTGGACTGCGACGAAAACGAGGGCAAGCTCTCGACCATGGCGCAGGAAAACCTCACGGGCGTGCGCGTCGTGCGCGCCTTCGGCCGCGAGCGCTTTGAGAGGGATAAATTCGAGACGCAGAACGCCTATTATACCAATCTTTGGGAGAAGCTCGGCCTTACCATGAGCCTCTACTGGAGCAGCGCGGACGTGCTCTCCGGCGCGCAGATCCTGCTGGTCGTCGTGTTCGGCGCGGTGTTCTGCATCCGCGGCAGGATGCAGGCCGGCGAGTACGTGGCCTTCATCTCCTACAACGCGATGCTCATGTGGCCGATCCGCATGCTCGGGCGCATGATCGCCGAGATGAGCAAGGCCGGCGTGTCGATCGAACGCATCAAATATATCATGGACTCGCCCGTCGAGCAGGACCCGCCCGAGGCGCTGACGCCCGAGATCCGCGGCGACATCGTGTTCGACCATGTGACCTTTGCATACGAAAACTGCCCGCCGATGCTGCAGGACGTCAGCTTTTCGATAGAGGCGGGGCAGACGCTCGGCATCCTCGGAGGCACGGGCAGCGGCAAGTCCACGATGATGTATCTGCTCGACAAGCTCTATCCGCTCGAAGAGGGGAAGGGCACGATCACGGTCGGCGGCGTGGATATCCGCAGGATCAGGACCGACTGGCTGCGCCGTCACATCGGCATCGTGCTGCAGGAGCCCTTCCTGTTTTCCCGTACGATCAGCGAGAATATTTCCATCGCCTGCGACGGCACGGATCTGACCAGCATCAAGGCCGCGGCGGCCGCCGCCTGCCTTGACGAGACGATCGAAAGCTTTGCCAAGGGCTATGACACCTTCGTGGGCGAGCGGGGCGTGACGCTCTCCGGCGGACAGAAGCAGCGCGCGGCCATCGCCCGTACGCTGACTTCCAACACGCCGATCATGATCTTTGACGACTCGCTCTCCGCCGTCGACACCGAGACCGACGCGAAGATCCGGACCAGACTCGAAGAGCGCTTCGGCACGGCCACGATCATTCTCATTTCCCACCGCATCACGACGCTCTCCAAGGCCGACAAGATCCTGGTGCTGGAAAACGGCCGCGTCGTCGAGCAGGGGACGCACGACGAGCTCAAGCGCGCGGGCGGGATCTATCAGAGCATCTACGAGATCCAGTCCGGCACGGCAAAGGAGGCGCAGGTATGAACAAGCCCTCCGAAAACAAGAGCTCGCTGAAGTTCTTCGGCATCGGCAAGATGCTGCCCTTCCTGAAAAAGTACCGCGGCATGATGCTGACGATGGTCCTGTGCGGCGCCGCCGGCAGTATCATCGACATCGGCACGCCGCTGCTGCAGCGCTATGCGCTCAACCACTTTGTCGGACTCGGGACGCTGGACACGCTTGCGCCCTTCATCCTGATGTACGTTTTCGTGATCCTCTTCGCAGGCGTCAGCAACTTTTTCTCCGCAAAGACCGCTCTCTGGCTGGAGGTACGTCTGGACCGAGACCTGCGCAACGCGGCCTTCGAGCACCTGCAGACCCTGTCCTTCTCTTATTACAGCCAGAACAGCGTGGGCTATATCCACTCGCGCGTCATGTCGGACACCTCGCGCATCGGCGCGCTCTTCTCCTGGACGATCATCGACAGCGTGTGGCAGGGCGCCTACGTGATCGGCGCGATCGTCGCAATGCTCATCGTCAACGCGCGTCTGGCGCTGCTGGTGCTGACGATCCTTCCGCTGCTGGTCGTGCTGTTCTCGGTCTTTCAGAAGAAGCTCGTGCGCATCAACCGCGAGATCCGCGAGATCAACTCGAAGATCACGGGCAACTTCAACGAGGGCATCACCGGCGCGAAGACCGTCAAGACCCTCGTCATCGAGGATCGGATCGAGCACGACTTCAAGGCAGAGACCGACAACATGCTGCGCCGTTCGGTGCGCGCGGCGCGGCTGCGCGGCGTGTTCGGCGTGACGATGAACTTCGCCTCCTCGCTCGCGCTGGCCATCGTGCTGTGGCGCGGCGGCTTTATCGCCCGCAGCGAGGTCGGCACCTTCTCGATGTTCATGTCCTATGCCCAGGGCATGATGGAGCCCATCCGCTGGCTGGTGGACGCCTTTTCCGATTTTGTGACCACGCAGGTCAACATCGAGCGTCTGACAAAGCTGCTCGAAACAAAGCCGGACGTGAACGACAGCGCCGAGGTTGTCACGATCTACGGCGACAGCTTTGATCCGAAAAAGGAGAACTGGGAAGAGCTGCGCGGCGACATTGAATTCAAAGACGTCAGCTTCAAGTATCCCGACGGCGACGAGTACATCCTCGAGCACTTCGATCTGAAGATCCCCTTCGGGACGAACGTCGCCATCGTCGGCGAGACCGGCGCGGGCAAGTCCACGCTCGCCAACCTCGTCTGCCGCTTCTACGAGCCGACGGCGGGCAGCGTGCTCATCGACGGGCGCGACGCGCGCGAGCGCTCGCAGCTGTGGCTGCACAGTTCGATCGGCTATGTGCTGCAGACGCCGCATCTCTTCTCCGGAACGGTGCGGGAGAACCTGCTCTACGCCAGACCCGACGCCACGGAAGAAGAGATCGAACGGGCTCTGAAGCTCGTTTCCGCGGACGAGGTCGTCGCCCGGCTCGAAAAGGGGCTGGAGACCGACGTGGGCGAGGGCGGCGACATGCTCTCGACCGGCGAGAAGCAGCTCATCTCCTTTGCCCGCGCGATCCTGGCCGACCCGCGCATCCTGGTGCTCGACGAGGCCACCGCCTCGGTCGACACGATCACCGAGCAGAAGATCCAGCGCGCGATCGACACGATCATCCGCGGCCGGACCTCGATCGTGATCGCCCACCGCCTCTCGACGGTCCGGAACGCGGACATCATCCTCGTCGTGAGAGACGGCAAGATCATCGAGCAGGGCAGACACGAAGAGCTGCTCGCCGCGCACGGGCACTATTACCGTCTCTACACCCGCCAGTACGAGGACGAGGCGACCAGCGCCTTCCTGAGCAAAAAAGCATAAAAAAACACGGCCTTCTTTGGGAAGGCCGTGTTTCTGCTATGAAAACTATTTCCCGATCGCGTCGAGGATCCTCAGCACGCTGTCGGCTTTGTCCAGATTGAGCGTGAAGCTGCCCGCGTCGGTGATCAGCGCGACGGCGGGTTTTCTCTCCGTCACGGTGACGCAGTGCCCGGCGGTGACGTTTCGGTCCGAGCCGTCGGCGCTCACGACCGCGGAGAGGGGGACATACTCCCAGCGGAAGCCCGCGGGGAGATAGACAGCCGCCTTGCCGACGCGGTACTGCTCCACCTTCAGCGCGGCGCGGAAATCCTCCGCCGCGTTGTCGATCTCAACGCCGGGGACGAGGGAAGTGTATTTGGCCATGAACGATCGCTCCTTACATATATTTCTGAATAAAGCATAACACGCCGGAGGAAAAAACACAACGGGGGCTTCGTTCTCTGCGGAAAAGCCGCCATTCAAAGCGTGGGAACCGGCCGAAGGCCGGACACCAAAAAAGCAGCCCATCCTTTCGGATGGACTGCTTTTTGGTGCGAGAGATGAGACTTGAACTCACACGTCATTCGACACACGCCCCTCAAACGTGCCTG
Organism: Candidatus Limivicinus sp.; assembly: GCA_045222695.1. Classification (GTDB taxonomy): domain Bacteria; phylum Bacillota; class Clostridia; order Oscillospirales; family Oscillospiraceae; genus Limivicinus. The sequence continues at coordinate 3,844 of JBGUZD010000030.1, read as the reverse complement.
TCTACCTATTCCAGCACTCTCGCTTATACCCGCCGGTGCTCCTGTCTGCATTGAAAGAAGTTTGCACCATTTGGCGGCGCCGCATTTAAGGCAAGAAGCATTATAGCAGATTCTGCCCTTTTGTCAAGAGCCTTTTTTCCGCCTCTTCCGCGGCTTTTTCTGCGGCTCGGGCGCCGGCTTCGCGCCGTCCAGCGCCGTGAGGAGGAACAAGCCCCCGACCATGATCGTGACGATCAGCGCCGCCGCGCCGTAACGCATCGGCAGCAGGAAGCGCATTTTCAGATAGGCGTGATAACCGAGCAGCGAGGCAAACTGCGTCAGCACGGCGGCGGGGGAGCAGGGCCAGGACACGAAGGCCAGCACGAGCGTGAGGATGTCGGCGCAGAAAAAATAGCGGTCGTGCATGTGCGGCAGCAGGAAGGGGATGCCCACGGCAAACAGCACCGCCGCGCCGAGGATCGCGCGGTCGTTGAGACGCTTTCGGTTTACATAACACACGATCAGCACGGCCAGCATATAGATGAAGGCGGCAACGATGGCGACCTTCGAGGCCTTCACCGTGTCGGCGACCCGCCAGAAGATCGCGAAGATCGACGAGGAGTTGTAGTTCAGCGCGTCGCCGATGCTGCCGGTCTGCGAGAAGTAGAGCGTGACCGTATCCCAGAACGGGCGGCCGAGCAGCACCGCGGGCAGCACCAGCGCCACATAGGCCGCGGGGAAGATGAGAAAATGCCGCCACTTGAACTTGCCCGCCATCCACAGCACGGCGAACACGGGCAGCACGAACACGGCCTGCAGCTTGAAGCCGAAGGCGAGCGCGGCGCAGATCATCGAGGGGACGGGCCTGTCGTCGAGCGCCAGGTACAGCGCGATCACGAGCAGCGCGGTATAGCTGCTGTCGCACTGGGCCCAGACGGCGCTGTTGAGGAACACCGTCGGCAGGCAGAGCACGGTGAAGAAGCAGACGATCAGGACGCCGGCTTTTTTGGTGAAGCGACCCAGGAGCATCATCGCGCCCCAGGCGAGCAGCACGTCGAAGAGCGTGCTCAGCAGCTTGATCAGATACAGATCCCGGATCGGGAGCAGCGAAAAGAAGGCGAGAAAATACAGATACGGGATATTGTAGTTGCCCACGCTGTGCCGCAGCGCGCGGAAGTGGCCGTGCGTGCGGAAGAAGTCCACCCACTTCGTCAGGAAGTTCTGATAGTCGAGCGTCTCATAATCGAATACGTACGCGCGCGCGGCAAAGGCAAGCAGCACCAGCAGCACGGAAACGATCCACGCGCCGCGGCTTTTCAGACAGCCGGAGCGCCACAGGAGCGCCAGCGCCAGCACGGCCTGCAGTGCGAGCAGCAGATAAACGGCAAAGCCCATGAAGAAAACCTCGCTCAAAAACAAAAAAAGCCGGGAGGACCCCGACAAATAGAAAAATGCCCCTTGACAAACAAAGCGCGCCGATGGTAGAATAACTTGCTATGTCTGCAAGGGTAGGGGCATATAGACCCACTATCTACATTTCGAAGTATAGCATATTGCCCAAGCAGTTTCAACACCGGGTTGAAAACTTTTAGCAACAAACCCGGGCGTTCGCAAATACGTTTAAGGAGAAAGCGCCATGCCAACTGATGTTCTCTACGGCAAAACTTTGAGGAAGAGCTTTGCCCGCACCCAGGAGATCATGGATATGCCCAATCTTTTGGAGATCCAGAAGAGCTCCTACAAGTGGTTCCTGGAGACGGGCCTGCGCGAGGTCTTCAAGGAGACCGACGCCGTCACCGACTACTCCGGCAACCTCGAGCTGAGCTTCATCGACTACTCCATGGACGAGAAGCCCAAGTACACCGAGGAGGAGTGCAAGGCCCGCGACGCCACGTACGCCGCTCCGCTGAAGGTCCGCGTCCGTCTGCGCAACAAGGAGACCGACGAGATCAAGGAGCAGGTCATCTTCATGGGTGACTTCCCGATCATGACTCCCGGCGGCACCTTCGTCATCAACGGCGCGGAGCGCGTCATCGTCTCGCAGATCGTCCGTTCCCCCGGCGTCTACTTCGACAAGACCACGGACAAGACGATGCTTTCGATCTACGCCGCCACGGTCATCCCGTACCACGGCGCCTGGCTCGAGTACGAGACCGACACGAACGACGTCTTCAACGTCCGCATCGACAAGAACCGCAAGCTGCCCATCACCTGGTTCCTCAAGGCCATGGGTCAGTATGACGAGAACAACCCCGCCAAGTGGCTCAGCTGCATCGACGACACCGAGGTCGGCGCCGTCACCAACGAGCGCCTCAAGGAGATCTTCGGCGAGGACGAGCGCCTGATCGCCACCCTCGACAAGGACACCACGCAGAGCCGCGACGAGTGCCTGATGGAGATCTACCGCCGCCTGCGTCCGGGCGATCCTCCCACCGTGGAGTCCGCCGAGACCCTGCTCGACGGTCTGTTCTTCGACCACCGCCGCTACGACATCTCCGACGTCGGCCGCTACAAGTTCAACAAGAAGCTCGCGCTCTATCCGCGTATCGCCGGCTTCGAGCTGGCCGCCCCCGTCGCCGATCCCTATACCGGCGAGCTGCTGGCGGATGCGGGCGAGGTGCTGAGCCGCGACAAGGCCCGCGCCATCGACGACGCCGGCGTCATCTCCGTCACGCTCAAGGTGAACGGCAAGGACGTCAAGGTCTTCTCCAACGGCATGATCGACATGTCCCGCTTCGTCGATTTCGCTCCGAGCGAGGTCGGCGTGCGCGGCAAGGTCCGCGGCATCGTCCTGCGCCGCCTGCTCGAGCAGTTCGAGGGCGAGGCGCTCAAGGATGCGATCCGTCAGAACATCGACCTGCTCGTTCCGAAGCACATCATCGTCGACGACATGTTCGCCTCCGTCAACTACCTCAACGCGCTGGCTCACGGCGTGGGCAACGCCGACGATATCGACCACCTGGGCAACCGCCGCGTGCGCTGCGTGGGCGAGCTGCTGCAGAACCAGTTCCGCATCGGCTTCTCCCGCATGGAGCGCGTGATCCGCGAGCGCATGACCCTGCAGGATCTCGACATCGTCACCCCGCAGAGCCTCATCAACATCCGCCCGGTCACGGCCGCGATCAAGGAGTTCTTCGGCTCCAGCCCGCTGAGCCAGTTCATGGACCAGACCAACCCGCTGGCCGAGCTGACGCACAAGCGCCGTATGTCGGCCCTCGGCCCCGGCGGTCTGAGCCGCGAGCGCGCGAGCTTTGACGTCCGCGACGTCCACTACAGCCATTACGGCCGTCTCTGCCCGATCGAGACTCCCGAAGGTCCGAACATCGGTCTGATCTCCTACCTCGCTTCCTACGCGCGCGCCAACGAGTACGGCTTCCTGGTCGCGCCCTACCGCAAGGTCGAAAAGGGTACCTGCCGCGTCACCGACGAGGTCGAGTACATGACCGCCGACGTCGAGGACCAGTACATCGTCGCGCAGGCCTCCGAGCCCGTGGACGAGAACGGCTGCCTCGTCAACAAGCGTATCACCTGCCGTCACCGCAACGATACGATCGAAGTCAACAGGGAAGAGGTCGACTATATCGACGTCAGCCCCAAGATGATGATCTCCATCGCCACGGCGATGATCCCCTTCCTTGAGAACGACGACGCCAACCGTGCCCTGATGGGCGCGAACATGCAGCGCCAGGCCGTTCCTCTGATGACCACCCAGGCGCCTATCGTCGCCACCGGCATCGAACACAAGTGCGCCGTCGACTCCGGCGTGTGCGTGCTTGCCGAGGGCGAGGGCGTCGTCACCCGCGTCGACGCCAACTACATCACCGTGCGCTACGACGCCGGCGAGAGCGTCGATTACAAGCTCATC
>JBGUZD010000029.1:0-12593 GCA_045222695.1 Candidatus Limivicinus sp. | reverse complement strand
GCTGCGCTATCACAAGATCATCATCATGGCGGACGCCGACGTGGACGGCAGCCACATCCGCACCCTGCTGCTGACCTTCTTCTTCCGCTACATGCGCCCGCTCATCGAGCGCGGCTACGTGTATTCCGCGGTGCCGCCGCTCTACAAGCTCCAGCGCGGCAAGACGCAGCGCGTGGCCTACTCCGACGAGCAGCGCGACGCCATCAGCGCCGAGCTGCGCGGCGACAACCCCAACGTCAAGGTCGATATCTCGCGCTTCAAGGGCCTGGGCGAAATGGACCCGCACGAGCTGTGGGAGACCACGATGGACCCCGAGAAGCGCACGCTGCGGCGCATCACGCTCGGCGACGCCATCGCCGCGGACCAGGTCTTCACCGTCCTCATGGGCGAGGAGGTCGAGCCGCGCCGCGAATGGATCGAGCAGAACGCGAAATACGTCGTCAATCTCGATATTTAAGGAGGTGGGGTGAAAATGGCAACGCATAAACGCGATTACAGGCCGGAGGACATCGCCTTCCCGAACCAGGCGATCACCGAGTCCGAGCTCGTGGGCGAAATGCAGACGAGCTATATCGACTACGCCATGTCCGTCATCGTCGGACGCGCCCTGCCCGACGTGCGCGACGGCCTCAAGCCCGTGCACCGGCGCATCCTCTACACGATGTACGAGGGCAACCTGACCTCCGACAAGCCCTTCAAGAAATCCGCCACCTGCGTCGGCGACGTGCTGGGCCACTACCACCCGCACGGCGACGCCTCCGTCTACGACGCGATGGTGCGCCTGGCGCAGGACTTTTCCATGCGCTACATGCTCGTCGACGGCCACGGCAACTTCGGCTCGGTCGACGGCGATCCCCCCGCCGCCTACCGCTACACGGAGGCGAGGCTTTCGAAGATCTCCAACGAGATGCTCCGCGACATCGACAAGGAGACCGTCGACTGGGACCCGAACTTCGACGAGAGCCGCAGGGAGCCGCGCGTGCTGCCCTCGCGCTTCCCGAACCTGCTGGTCAACGGCTCGAGCGGCATCGCCGTCGGCATGGCCACGAACATCCCGCCGCACAACCTGCGCGAGGTGATCGACGCCTGCGTCTGCGTGCTCGACGACCCGGAATGCGAGCTCGCGGACCTGATGAAGTATATCAAGGGCCCGGACTTCCCGACGAAGGGCATCATCATGGGCCGCAGCGGCATCCGCCAGGCCTACCTCACCGGCCGCGGCCGCGTGGTCATCCGCGCGCGCACCGAATTTGAGGAATACGGCCGCGACGGCCGCACCCGCATCATCGTCACGGAGCTGCCCTATCAGGTCAACAAGCGCCAGCTCATCAAGGCCATCGCCGACCAGGTGCACGACAAACGCCTCGAGGGGATCTCCGACCTGCGCGACGAGACCGACCGCAACGGCATGCGCGTCGTCATCGAGCTCAAGCGCGACGCGAACCCCCAGGTGGTGCTCAACCGCCTCTTCGCGCAGACCGCCATGCAGTCGAGCTTTTCGATCAACATGCTCGCGCTGGTGAACAACCAGACCCAGCCCAAGATCCTCTCGCTGCGGCACATCCTGGACGAGTACCTGGCCTTCCAGGAGGAGATCGTCGTGCGCCGCACGCGCTACGACCTGCGGAAGGCCGAGGAGCGCGCCCATCTGCTCGAGGGCCTGCTGATCGCGCAGGACAACATCGACGAGGTCATCCGCATCATCCGCTCGAGCTACGACGACGCCAAGCAGCGCCTGATGGAGCGCTTCGGTCTCTCGGACGTGCAGGCGCAGGCCATCTGCGACATGCGCCTGATCCAGCTGCAGGGCCTCAACCGCGAAAAGCTCGAGCAGGAGTATAAGGAGCTCGAGGAGAAGATCGCGTATTATAAAGAGCTGCTCGCCTCCCCGGAGATGATCCGGCAGGTGCTGAAGGAGGAGCTCATCGCGATCCGCGACAAGTACGGCGACGAGCGCCGCACCGAGATCCAGGTGGTCGAGGACGAGATCGACATCGAGGACCTCATCGAGGAGAAGCAGTGCGTCTACACGCTCACGCACGGCGGCTACATCAAGCGCCTGCCCGTGAGCGAGTACCGCGCCCAGGGCCGCGGCGGCCGCGGCGTGCGCGCCATGGCCACCAAGGACGAGGACTATACCGAAACGGTCTTCACGGCCTCGACGCACGACAATATCCTGCTCTTTACGAACCGCGGCAGGGTGTATATCAAGAAGGGCTACCAGATCCCGGAGGCCGGGCGCAACGCGCGCGGCACGAACATCGTCAACATCCTGCAGATCGAGCCCGGCGAGAAGATCAGCGCGATGATCTGCGGCCGCGGCATCGACACGGGCAGCTATCTCGTCTTCGTCACGCGCAACGGCACCGTCAAGCGCATGGAGCAGGCCGCGCTGAAGAACATCCGTTCCAGCGGCATCCGCGCGCTGACGCTCGAGGAGGGCGACCAGCTGATCACCGTCCTGCAGACCGCCGGCGACGAGCAGATCTTCATCGGCACGCAGCGCGGCATGGCCGTCTGCTTCAACGAGACCGACGTGCGCGCCACGGGCCGCACGGCCATCGGCGTGCGCGGCATCCGCCTGCGCGGCGGCGACTTCGTGGTCGGCGCGGGCGCGAGCGGCGAGGGCTACGACGTGCTGTCCATCACCGAGAAGGGCTACGGCAAGCGCACGGACCTGGGCGAATACAGCGTCCACGGCCGCGGCGGCGTCGGCATCCGCAACTACTCCGTCACCGACAAGACCGGCCCCGTGGCCGCGATCAAGATGGTGGGCGAGGAGGACGACCTGCTCGTCATCACCAACGACGGCACGATCATCCGCACCCCGGTCGAGCGCATCTCCCGCCTGGGGCGCGCCACGCAGGGCGTGCGCGTCATGCGCCTCCAGGAGGGCAGCCGCGTCATCGACATCGAAAAGACCGAGCCGGCCCGCGACGAGGAAGCCGGCGAGGACGGCGAGGAATAAGTTTTTAGAGTTTGGTTTTCCTCTTTCTGAGAAAGCCGCAGGACAGGGTTATCACCGCGCACGCGAAAGGAGAATCTCTCATGGCCAACCTGAACAACCAGAATCAGAGCCAGACCCCGCGGAAAAAGAAAAAGGGCGGGATCGGCTGGCTGATCTTCCTGCTGATCATCTGGGCGGTCAACCGCCTGGACGTCGAAAAGGTCCAGCGCTTCTTCTCGCGCCTGCAGTGGCGCATCCGCACGGGCAATTTCCGTCTCGACGACACCGCGATCGGCGTGATCGCGGCGGTCGTGCTCGTCATCGTGCTGGCCGTGACGATCTCGCGCGTGAAGAAGGTCCGCGCCGCGCGGCGCTTCGACGGCGTCAAGGCCAAGGGCGGCGGCACGGCCGCGGCCCACTCGCACGACCGTCTGCAGGGCTACCGCGGCGACGAGGACAAGACCGAGCACTGGAAAAAGCAGCTCGACGGCTTCCTCGAGGCCGGCATCATCGACCGCGCGGAGTACCGCGTGCTGCTCGAGCGCCGTAGACGATAGTTTTTAGACATTAGTTTTTAGTTTTCAGAGGACGAGAGGACGCTGTTCTGAAAGCTCGGAGAAACGTATGAAAACGGTTGAAATCTATACCGACGGCGAGGACGGCTGCGCCGCCTCGATGATAAAAAGCCGTCCGGCTCGCCGCCTGCGCGGCAACCGCCGGACATGGCAGCAAGCGCCGTCGGGGCGAGATTTTGTCGAAGATGGGTATTTCTATGAAAACGGTTGAGATCTATACCGACGGCGCTTGCAGCGGCAACCCCGGGCCGGGCGGCTGGGGCGCGATATTGCGCTACGGCGGACGGGAAAAGGAGCTCTCCGGCGGCGAGGCGATGACCACCAACAACCGCATGGAGCTCACGGCCGTCATTGCGGCGCTCGAGGCCCTGAATGAGAGCTGCGTCGTCGAGCTCTGGTCCGACTCGAAGTACGTCGTCGACGCGCTCGACAAGGGCTGGGCCGTCAAGTGGCGGCAGAACGGCTGGAAGAAGCCGGACAAAAAGAGCGCCCTCAACCCCGATCTGTGGGAAAGGCTGCTCGCGCTGACGGAAAAGCACGAGCTGCGCTGCCACTGGGTCAAGGGCCACGCCGAAAACGAATTCAACAACCGCTGCGACGCGCTGGCCGTCGCGGCCAGAGAGAAAGCTGCGGAGGAAGGGACTTGAAGCTCGACTACCACGATAAGCCCTTGAAGATCTTCATGGCCTACGTGTTCGCGCACAAGGGCCTGTTCGCGCTCGACATGGTCTGCGCGCTGGCCGTCGCGGCGATCGACCTCGTCTTTCCCTGGGTCTCGCGCACGGCGATGAACACGCTGCTGCCGCAGAAGCTGTTCACGGCCTTCTTCACGGTCATGGCGGTCATGGTCGCGGCCTATTTCCTCAAGAGCGTGCTGTACTACGTCATCACGGTCGTGGGGCACCGCATGGGCGTGCTGACCGAGTCGGACATGCGCCGCGACATCTTCACGCACATGCAGGATCTTTCCTGCAGCTTCTACGACAAAAACCGCACGGGCGTGCTGATGAGCCGCATCACCTCCGACCTCTTCGAGGTGACGGAGCTGGCCCACCACGGGCCGGAGAACATCGTGATCTGCACGCTGACGATTCTCGGCGCGCTGGCCGTGCTCTTCACGATCCGCTGGGAGCTGGCGCTCGCGCTGGCGGTCATCCTGCCGCTGTGCCTGTGGTTCACGCTCTCGCAGCGCCTGCGCATGAAGCGCGCCAACGTCGAGGTCAAGCGCAAGACCGCCGACATCTACGCCGCCATCGAGAGCAGCATCTCCGGCATCCGCACGGCCAAGGCCTTCGCCAACGAGCACGTCGAGCACGAGAAGTTCGAGGGCGCCAACGCCCTGTTCCGCGGCGCGAAGGTCGAGTATTACAAGTCCATGGGCCTGTTCATGTCCGGCATGGAATTCACCACCGGCATCATGCAGGTCGTGGTCGTGGCCTTCGGCGGCGTGCTGATCATGCGGGGGAAGATGGACTTCGTCACGCTCATCACCTTCTCGCTGTACGTGTCCACCTTCGTCACGCCCGTTCGGAAGCTCGCGCAGTTTTCCGAGCAGTACATGCAGGGCGCGGCGGGCTTCGAGCGCTTTCTCGAGATCATGCGCACCGAGCCGGAAATTCAGGACAGCCCCGACGCTAAGGAACTCGGCGCGGTCGAGGGGCGCGTGGAATACCGCGACGTGAGCTTTTCCTATTCCAACGGCGTGCCGGTGCTCAGCCATATCGACCTCGAGGTCGAGCCGGGACAGTGCCTGGCCGTCGTCGGGCCGTCGGGCGGCGGCAAGACCACGCTCTGCCAGCTGCTGCCGCGGCTCTACGACGTGACGGGCGGCGCGGTGCTCGTCGACGGGCATGACGTGCGCGACATCACGCAGGCGAGCCTGCGGCGCTCGATCGGCATGCTGCAGCAGGACGTTTTCCTCTTCGCCGGCACGATCCGCGAGAACATCCGCTACGGCCGCGGGGACGCGACGGACGAGGAGATCGTCGCCGCCGCGATCCGCGCCGAGATCCACGACGAGATCATGGCCCTGCCGGACGGCTACGACAGCTATATCGGCGAGCGGGGCGTGATGCTCTCCGGCGGACAGAAGCAGCGCGTGTCCATCGCGCGCATCTTCCTGAAAAACCCGAAGATCCTGATCCTCGACGAGGCCACCTCCGCGCTCGACACCGTGACGGAGCAGCGCATCCAGGCCTCGCTCGACGCGCTCTGCGAGGGGCGCACGAGCATCATCATCGCCCACCGGCTCTCGACGATCCGCCACGCGGACAGGATCGCCGTCATCGAGGGCGAGAGGATCGCGGAGGCGGGCAGCCACGAGGAACTGATGAAGAAAGACGGCGTCTACGCCTCGCTGGTGCGGGCGCAGAGCTTTGCAGGGGAGGAAGGGACATGCTGACGCTCAGAAAAGGCGGCCACCGCGACCTTGAGCGCTATTACGGCCTCATGGAGGTCGATTTTGACAGCGAGGAGCTCATCGGCAAGCTCGCGATCCACCGCGCGCTCTCGCGCGGAGATCAGGAGCTGCTGATCGCGTACGACGACGAGACGGGCCTCGAGGGGGCTTACGCGCTGGTCTGCTGCCGCGGACTGTACGGTTATGTGCTGCTCAAGTACCTGGGCGTGTTCCCCTGGTACCGCGGCAAGGGCCTGGGCGTGGAGGTCATGCGGCTGATCCACAAGCGCTACGCCGAAAAGCAGGGGATCATCGCCGAGATCACCGAGTTCGACGACCCCGAGCCGGACCACATGAAGAAGCTTTTCCGCTTCTTCAAGCGCTTCGGCTACGAGGAGATCGAGAGCGATTACCGCATCTCCGGCACGAAGGCGCACGTTTTCGTCAAGCCGATCCGCGGCGAGGGCGAGGACATCACGGCGGTGTATCACCGCGTGCTCGCGGATTTCTATACCCGCTGCCTCACGCCCGGCGCGATGGCGAAGATGATCGATCTCAGACCGGTGAAGAAAAAGGAAGAATGACGACAAACGCAGGGCGGGACTCGTTCCCGCCCTGCGTTTTTGTTTTGCCTTGGGAGGCGTCCATTTTCTCTTTGCGCGTGCAAAGGGCGGGAGAAAACGCTTCTATTTGTCCTGGCCGGTGTCCATTTTCTCTTTGCTCGTGCAAAGAGAAAGTGGACAAAAAGAGAAAGCACGCCAGGGGAAGGGATTTCGATTTCCCTTCCCCTGGACCCCATCCTTGAAACGGCAAAGGAGGGGACTTCTCCCCTCCTTTGATCCACCCTGTCGTTGTACGGGATCGAGGTTTTTCGCCGCTGAACGGCATTCCCGCAGGGGCTGCAGACGCAGCCCCTGTTTCCCTGCGGGGGGGACGGGAGAGGGGGACGAAAAGACCTCATCAGTCTCGCGTTCGCTCGACAGCTTCCCCGTGCGCGGGGAAGCCATGAATCCCGCAGGGGCTGCCGTCCCTGTTTTTCCGCAGGGGAGGGACGTCGAGGGTACGGTATCCCGCTTGGGAAGCCGCCGTCACTCTCCCGCAGGGGGCGGAAAAGCACAGATTCTCTGTTGCCTGTGGGGTGGAAAGCGTGATATACTTATTATATCATGTGATATCATGCGGCGCCCGCCCACGGGCGCGCGCCGGGAGGAAGCAACGGATGAAAAAGAACAGATCGCTGGGGCGGAAGATCCAGCGGGCGATGATCGCGCTGGTGATCGGCATGCTGCTGGTGGCGGGCACGATCTTCGGCGTCACGATGCGGAAGGCCGTGAACACGCTCGCCGCCTCCAACGAAGCACTGACCGAAACCATCGGGCAGAGCTCCTCGGCCTACATGACCGAACAGTCGCAGACCCGGATGCTCGAGCTGGCCGCCGAAAAAGCGAAGATCGCCGACGAGATCTTTTTTGAGTTCGAGCGCGGCGTACGGATCGTGGCCGACGACGCGGCGCAGATCTACAACCATCCTTCGCTTTACGCGCCTCGCCCCGTTCCCCTGCCCGACCCGTCAAAGGACGGCGAGCTGACCATCCAGGTGCTCTATTCCGCCGCCGTCGACCCGGAGGACCCCGCGATCGTCGGGGAACTGGAGCTGATCGGCAACGTGCAGGACACGCTGATGGCTGTGAACGCAAGCCAGGACAACATCGCCTCGCTTTACGTGGCGACGGAGTCGGGCTTCATGGTGCAGGCCGACTACATCCCCGCGAAAAAGTATGACGAGAACGGGAAGCTCATGCCCCTGGAGGCGAAGGAGCGCCCCTGGTACGTCGGCGCGGCCGCGAGCGGCGGACCCTTCTTCACTCCCGTGACCAGGGACGCCCACACGCCCCGTCTGGGCATCATGTGCGGAGTGCCGGTCTATCGCAGCGGGGAGCTCGTCGCCGTGGCCGGCGCGGGCATGTATCTCGACGACATGGAGGATCTGGTCCGCAGCGTGAATCTGGGCGGCAGCGGCAACGCCTGCATCCTCAACGGGCGCGGGCAGGTGCTGTTTTCGACCTATGAGAGCGGCGCGCTCGCCGCAGCGGTCGACGCGCCGGATCTGCGCCTGTCGGCGGATGCGGCGCTGGCCGAAATGGCCGAGCGGGCCGTAGGAGGCGGGAAGGGCGTGACGCTGCTGGACGTCGACGGCGCGCCGTGCTACGCGGCATACGCGCCGATGGAGGCCGTCGGCTGGTCGATGGTCGTGTTCTTGCCGCAGGAGGCCGTGGAAGCTCCGACGCACCGCCTGCTCGAGAGCATCAACACGATGACCGAAACGGCCTTCCGCGACGCGGCGGGCTATACCGTGCGGGCGCAGTACGGGCTGCTGGCGCTGCTGGCCGCGGCGGTGCTGATCGCGCTGGCCGTGTCCGTGGCGCTCTCGCGGCAGATCGTGCGGCCCATCCGAAAGCTGACCGAGGAGGTCGGCGCGATGCAGGGCGACGACCTTGACTTTCACTGGACGCTCGACACAGGCGACGAGACGCAGACCCTGGCCGAAGCCTTTGCGTCGCTGACGCAGCGCATGAAGGACTACATCCGCGAGAACGAGGCCATCACCGCCGAAAAAGAACGCATCGGCACCGAGCTGTCCGTGGCCACGCGCATCCAGGCCGCGATGCTGCCGAGTATCTTCCCGCCCTTCCCCGAGCGTTCGGACTTCGACATCTACGCCTCGATGGACCCCGCGCGGGAGGTCGGCGGCGACTTTTACGACTTTTTCCTCATCGACGAGGACCATCTGTGTCTCGTGATCGCCGACGTCTCCGGCAAGGGCGTGCCGGCGGCGCTGTTCATGATGGCCTCGAAGATCATTTTGCAGAGCTGCGCGATGCTGGGCAATTCGCCGGCGGAGATCCTGCGGCTGACGAACGAGGCGATCTGCTCGAACAACGAGGCGGAGATGTTCATCACCGCCTGGGTCGGCATCCTGGAGCTCTCCACCGGGAAGCTGACGGCCGCGAACGCGGGGCACGAATACCCCGTGCTGAAAAGGGCGGACGGCGGCTTCGAGCTGCTGCGCGACAAGCACGGTCTCGTGCTGGGCGGCCTCGCGGGGCAGACCTATGCGCAGTATGAGCTGCAGCTGGAGAAGGGCGCGAAGCTGTTCCTCTACACAGACGGTGTGCCGGAGGCCAACACCGCGAGCGGCGAGATGTTCTCTATCGGGAGGCTGCTCGACGCGCTCAACGCCGCGGCGGACGGAACGCCGGAGCAGATCCTGCGCGGAGTGCGCGGCGCGCTGGACGAGTTCGTAAAGGACGCCGAGCAGTTCGACGACATCACGATGCTCTGCGCGGAGTACAAGGGGAGATAAGAGGCCTTCGACAGGCTCCCTGAGAGCGGGCGGCGATCTGCCGCCCGCTTTTTCCGCGGCCGCGCCGTTTGCGTCCCGGGTCAGGGCGCCCGAGCGCAAGCGGCCTTCGCGGCAAGGCGTCGGAAAGAAAAAAACCAGAGGATCGACCGCGCATACGCGATTGATTTTGCGGCTTCGTAATGGTATAATCCCCTTGCATGAACATCCTCTTTGATCAAATACTGCAGCATCGGGAAGCCGCCGCCCTCCCCTCCCTGTCGGAGAGCGGAGGACTTCCCGCGCTCATTTCCGGCCTCGGAGCGGTCCATCGGGCCAATCTCGCCGCCGCGCTGCGCGGCCGCACCGCCCGTCCGCTCGTCGTGATCTGCCCCGACGACGCGAGCGCCGAGAGCTTTGCGCGCGACCTCTCCGTCATGCTGGAGGAAGAGGTCGTCACGCTCGAGACGCGCGATTTCACCTTCGTCGAGAGCGAGGCCGTTTCCCGCGGCGGCGAGCAGAAGCGCCTTGCCGCGCTGTGGAAGCTGCTCGGCGGCGCGAGCGCCGCGGTGCTCTCCGTCGCCGGCGCGCTGCAGCGCACGATCCCGCCGCAGCTGCTATCAAGAGCCGCCTTCACGATCGCCGACGGCGCGGAGCTGCCGATGGAGGACGCGCTCGACGCGCTCGTGCGCTGCGGCTATGCGCGCAGTGCCCAGGTGGAGGGCCCGGGCCAGTTCGCCGTGCGCGGCGGCATCCTGGACTTTTTCTCCCCCGGCGAAAAGGAGCCCGTGCGCGTGGAGTTCTGGGGCGACACGGTGGATTCGATGGGCTTTTTCGACGTCTCCGACCAGCGGCGCACCGAGAGCCTGACAAGCTGCACGATCCTGCCCGCGGCCGAGACCGTGCCCGCGCTCTGCGAGGGCGGCGCCGCGGCGCTGTCGGCCGAGCTTGAAAGATGGGCCGCGCGCTACGAGCGCCGGCGTACGAGCGAGAGCGCGCAGAAGATCGCCCGGACCGTGCGCTCCGACGCGGAAAAGCTCGGCGCGGGGATCCCTTTGAGCTGCGCGGACAAGTACATGGAGCTCATCTACCCCTTCGCCTGCGCCGCGGACTACTTCCCGCCCGACGCGCTCGTCTTTCTCGACCAGCCCGGACGCTGCGCCGAAAAGGCGCGGGACTGGAGCGCGCAGCTGCGCGCCGACGTGGAGGAGCTGACGCGCCGCGGCGAGGCCGCCGCCGCGCCCGAGAGCTTTCTTTTGAGCTTCGAGGCCTTCACGAAGCGGCTCGGGGACTATCCCGTCTACATGGCCGACGCCTTCACCGTGGGGCGCAGCGCGCTCGCGCCACGCACGCTCACGAGCATCTCCGCCCGGCAGCTGACGAGCTACGCGGGCAACGCGCAGGCCGCGGCCGAGGACGTCTCGGCCTATCTGCGGCAGGACTACCGTGTCGTCGTCCTCGCGGGGGACGAGCGCCGCGCGCAGCTGCTGCGGGACTTTTTCGCCGAGCGCGGGATCGACGCGTCCCTTCAGACGCCCCTGAGCGCGCTGCCCGAGCCGGGGCGCTGCCGCATCTCCGTCGGCGCGATCTCCGCGGGCATGGACTACCCCGGCATACGCCTGTGCGTGCTCTCGGACGCGCAGCTGCTGCGCGGGAAGGAAAAGCGCCGCGCGCACAAGTCCCTGCCTTCGGGCCGCGCGCGCATCGAAAGCTACGCCGACCTCTCCGTGGGCGACTACGTCGTGCACGAGAACCACGGCATCGGCCGCTTCGCCGGCATCGTGAAGATGACGGTGGACGGCTTTGAAAAGGACTACATAAAAATATGCTACGCCGGGACGGACAGCCTCTACGTCCCCGCCACGCAGCTGGATCTGGTGACGAAGTACACCGGCGGCGGCGAGGACAGGGAGGTTCGCCTCTCCAAAATGGGCGGGGCCGAGTGGGCCCGCACCCGCTCGCGCGCGCGCAGCGCCGCCAAAAGCATGGCGGGCGAGCTCATCCGTCTTTACGCCGAGCGGCAGCGCCTGCCGGGCTACGCCTTCTCGCCGGACAGCGAGTGGCAGCGCGAGTTCGAGGAGAACTTCGCCTATACCGAGACCGAGGACCAGCTCAGATGCGCCGAGGAGATCAAGCGCGACATGGAATCCCCCGTGCCGATGGACCGCCTGCTCTGCGGCGACGTGGGCGTGGGCAAGACCGAGGTGGCCCTGCGCGCGGTGATGAAGTGCGTGCTCGACGGCAAACAGGCCGCGATCCTCGTGCCGACCACGGTGCTTGCCCAGCAGCACTATCAGACCGCGCTGCAGCGCTTCTTCGGCTTCCCGGTGAACATCGCGGTGCTCAGCCGCCTCTCATCCGGCGCGCAGAGCGCGCGGACGCTCTCCGACCTGCGCACGGGCAAATGCGACCTCGTGATCGGCACGCACAGGCTGCTGTCGAAGGACGTGGCCTTCAAAAACCTCGGCCTGCTCGTCGTGGACGAGGAGCAGCGCTTCGGCGTGGCGCATAAGGAGCATATCAAGGCCCTCTCGCGCGGCGTCGACGTGCTGACGCTCTCGGCCACGCCGATCCCGCGCACGCTGAACATGGCCATGTCCGGCATCCGCGACATGTCGATGATCGACGAGCCGCCGGAGGACCGCCTGCCGGTGCAGACCTTCGTGCTCGAGCACGACTGGGGCGTGATCGCCGACGCGATCCGGCGCGAGCTCCAGCGCGGCGGGCAGGTGTATTACCTGCACAACCGCATCGAGGACATCGAGCGCACGACCAGAAAGCTGCGCGAGCTGCTGGGCGAGGGCGTGACCATCGCCGCGGCGCACGGGCGCATGGACAAGAACATGCTTGCCGCCGTGATGGAAAACGTCGTCTCGGGGCAGACGCAGGTGCTCGTGTGCACGACGATCATCGAAACGGGCATCGACATCCCCAACGTCAACACCCTCGTCATCGAGGACGCGGACAAGCTGGGCCTGGCCCAGCTACACCAGATCCGGGGCCGCGTGGGCCGCTCCACCCGCCGGGCCTCCGCCTATCTGACCTTCCGCCGGGACAAGGTGCTGACCGAGATCGCGGAGAAGCGCCTGACCGCCATCCGGGACTTCGCCCAGTTCGGCTCCGGCATCAAGATCGCCATGCGGGATCTGGAGATCCGCGGCGCGGGCAATCTGCTGGGCGCCGAGCAGTCCGGCCATATGGTGGACGTGGGCTACGATATGTACATGAAGCTGCTGAACGAAGCGGTGCTGGAGGCCCGGGGCATGGAGGTGCCCGTCCGGGCGGAATGCTCCGCCGATCTGGCGGTGGCCGCCAATATCCCGGACCGCTACA
>JBGUZD010000028.1:0-2038 GCA_045222695.1 Candidatus Limivicinus sp. | reverse complement strand
ACTTGATGTATTTCCGGTTTTTTCTATGAAGCATGGGCGGAAAAGTGCCGCTCAAAACCTGTCGTCTCCCTATGTGAGCGCGCCTTTCCGGGCCCTTTTTCTTCCGTTATTCCGTTTTCAGCCAGTCGCCGGACATCTGCCGCGCGAGCGAGATGAAGTCCAGCACGGCGGGGGCGTGGTAGCCCTTTTCGAGAAAGGCCACGGCCAGCGTGCCCGTCGTGTCCTCCGCGGGCAGCGGCAGCAGATCGAGCGCCTCGCTCGGCGCGGCGTGGAGCGTGTTGAGGAACAGCTCCGGGTAGACCGTGACGCCCATGCCCTGCTCGGCGAGCGCGAAGGCCGTTTCGATGTTCTCCGTCTCGAGCAGGATCTCGGGCATAAAGTCTTTCTTTTCCAGACACGAATCGAACATCGAGCGGATGCGGTTGCCGGATTTGAGCAGGATGAAGGGACAGCCGGCGAGGGCGCGGAGCTCGAGCTCCCGCCTCCCGCGGCGCATATCCTCCGCCCCCGCGCCGAAGACGCGCTCGGTGATCGCGCGCGGGCAGGCCAGGAAAAGCCGCTCCTGCAGCAGCGGATAGACCACCGCGCCCGGCACGTCGATCGGCGCGTAGCCCAGCACGACGTCGATCTCCCCGGCGGCCAGCCATTCGTTGAGCTTCTGGTGGTTGCCTTCCATCAGGCTGATCTCCACCAGCGGATGCCCCGCGCGGAATTCCGGCAGCAGCCGCGGCAGGATCGCGCGGCCGCAGGTGTAGGAGATGCCCAGCCGCAGCCGTCCGCGGCGCCGGTCGGAGATCTCGCCCGTCTCGCGCAGGATCTCCTGCTCGAGCGAGCAGATGCGCTGGGCGAGCAGATACAGCCGCTCGCCCGCGTAGGTGAGCCTCAGCTCGCCGCCGCGCTCGAACAGGGAAACGCCCAGCTCCTCCTCGAGCTTGGCGATGTGCCCCGAGAGGGACTGCTGGGAGATATAGAGCTTCTGCGCCGCGCGGGTGATGTTTTTCTCCTCCGCCGCGCGCAGGAAATACTGCAGATTGCGGAAATTCATGTCCATCGCTCCTTTTGCCCCATCATATCACAGGTATTTGCCTGTGGCAAGGGCAAGGGAAAAGGTGTTGGTCTTTTTCCGGAAAATGGTGTTTAATGAAGCTGCATCCCCGCCGGAGGGCCGCGCCTGCGCACAGGCCGGCGCGCCCGGCGGAAAAAGGAGGATCTGTCGTGTACGGACGAAAGAAACTCGTGATCGAGGACAACTGGTGCAAGGGCTGCGGGATCTGCGCCGCCTTCTGCCCCAAACAGATTTTGGAGATCCGCGCAGAGAAGGTCGCGATCCGGGACGAGGAACAATGTATTTCCTGTGGGCTGTGCGAGCTGCGCTGCCCGGACTACGCGATCTATCTCGTGAACATGGAAGAGTGAGGAGGCAGAGGAAGAGATGTCGAAGAAACTGCTGATGCAGGGCAACGAGGCCGCCGTGGAGGGCGCCATCGCCGCCGGTATGCGCTTTTTCGCGGGCTATCCCATCACCCCCTCCACCGAGATCGCGGAGACCTGCGCGCTCCGCCTGCCGCAGGAGGGCGGCAAGTTCATCCAGATGGAGGACGAGCTGGCCTCCATCGCCGCCGTGCTCGGCGCCTCCGCCGCGGGCATGAAGGCCATGACGGCCACCTCCGGCCCGGGCTTTTCGCTGATGCAGGAGAACATCGGCTACGGCGCGATGGCGGAGATCCCCTGCGTGATCGTGGACGTGCAGCGCTGCGGCCCCTCGACCGGCCTGCCGACCAGCCCCTCGCAGGGCGACTACATGCAGGCGAAGTGGGGCACGCACGGCGACCATCCGGTCATCGCGCTCTCCCCGGCCTCGGTGCGGGAGACCTATACGCTGATCATCCGCGCCTTCAACCTGGCGGAGAAGTACCGCACGCCCGTGATCTTTCTCATGGACGAGATCGTGGGCCACATGCGCGAGGGCGTCGAGCTGCCCGATCCGCACACGCTGATCATCAACCAGCGGAAGATGAGCTTCCACGACGGCGCGAAC
>JBGUZD010000027.1:0-13227 GCA_045222695.1 Candidatus Limivicinus sp. | reverse complement strand
ACTTGATGTATTTCCGGTTTTTTCTATGAAGCATGGGCGGAAAAGTGCCGCTCAAAACCTGTCGTCTCCCTATGTGAGCGCGCCTTTTGGGAAGCCCGTGTTTTCTCATTGTTTATTTTTCTTACTTTCCCTTGACGGCGGAGAAGGGGTCGGCGCCCTGGCCGGTGAGGGAGGTGAAGCTCAGCGAGGCGCTGACGTGGTCGGCCATCGCCGCGCGCGCCATCTCCGGCAGACGCAGGCGGATCGCCGCGATGATCGAGGCGTGGTTGTAGGCCACGCTCGGCATCCAGGGGTTGTCCTCGCCGCCGGTCTTGCCGATGAACTCCACCATCGAGGACTGGTACATCGTCAGCTTCGGCAGCAGCAGCTCGTAGCTCTGCAGCAGATAGGGGTTGCCGCAGCTTTCGATCAGCAGGCGGTGGAAGGGCATGTCCGTGTCCTTCATGCCGCGGATGTCGCGGCGCTTGACGCTGTCGTGGAAGGCCTCGGCGAGGACCGTCAGCTCCTGCACGGCGGTATCGCTGGCGCTGTATGCCGCGAGCGCGGCGGCCTCGCTCTCGATCGCGGAGCGGACCTGGTAGAGGCTGATCATGTCCTTGAGGCTCAGGTCCAGCACATAGCTGCCGTTCTGCCCCGGGTGCGTGGTGACGAAGCCGATCTCCGTCAGGCTGGCGATGGCCTCGGCCACCGGGGTGCGCGAGATGCCCAGCGACGCGGCGATCTGGTTGACGTTCAGTCTCGAGCCCGGCGCGATGCGCAGCGCGACGATCTCGTCGTGCAGCAGGCGCGCGACCAGGTCGCGCAGCTTGGCCTCCGGCTCGGCGGCCATGTATTCTCTGAGCTTGTATTGATCCATGTCTCTGCTCCTTTTGAAAAAAGCACACCCGGCGGGTGTGCTTTTTTGTTCGTGCGGCTTACTTGGCGTAGTCGACGGCCTTGGTCTCGCGCAGGACGTGGACCTTGATCTGGCCGGGGTAGGTCAGCTCGTCCTCGATCTTCTTGGCGATGTCGCGCGCGAGCAGGACCATCTGGTCCTCGCTGACGTCCTCCGGCTTGACCATGATGCGGATCTCGCGGCCGGCCTGGATGGCGTAGCTGCTGGCGATGCCGGGGAAGCTGCGGGAGATCTCCTCGAGCTTTTCGAGGCGCTTGACGTAGTTTTCGATGTTCTCGCGGCGCGCGCCGGGACGGGACGCGGAGATCGCGTCCGCCGCCTGGACGAGGCAGGCCTCGACGGTATGCGGCTCGACGTCGCCGTGGTGGGCCTCGATGCAGTGGATGACCGCGTCGCTCTCGCGGTACTTGCGGGCGATGTCCACGCCGATGGTGACGTGGCTGCCCTCGACCTCGTGGTCGATGGACTTGCCGATGTCGTGCAGCAGGCCCGCGCGCTTGGCCACGTTCACGTCGACGCCCAGCTCGCTGGCGAGCAGGCCCGCGATGTGGGAGACCTCGATGGAGTGGTTCAGCACGTTCTGACCGTAGCTGGTGCGGTAGCGCATGCGGCCGAGCAGCTTGATGATCTCGGGGTTGAGACCGTGGATGTTCGTTTCGAACACGGCCCGCTCGCCCTCGGCCTTGATGGTGGCGTTGACCTCGCGCTGGGCCTTGGCGATCATCTCTTCGATGCGCGCGGGATGGATGCGGCCGTCCTGGATCAGCTTTTCCAGCGCGAGCCTGGCCACCTCGCGGCGGACGGGATCAAAGCTGGAGACGGTGATCGTTTCGGGCGTGTCGTCGATGATGAGATCGCAGCCCGTGAGCGTTTCGATGCTGCGGATGTTGCGGCCCTCGCGGCCGATGATGCGGCCCTTCATCTCGTCGTTGGGGAGAGCGACGACGGAGACCGTGATCTCGCTGGCATGGTCGGCGGCGCAGCGCTGGATGGCGGTGGCGATGATGTCGCGCGCGCGCTCGTCCGCCTCTTCTTTGTACTGCGCCTCGATCTCCTTGACCTTCAGCGCCATTTCGTGGGTGACGTCGTCCTTGACGTTTTCGATGAGGTAGGCCTTGGCCTCCTCGATCGAGAAGCCGGAGATCTTCTCGAGCATCTCGAGCTGGCCCTTCTTGATCTGGGCGATCTCCTGCTGCTGGGCCTCGACGGCGGCGATCTTGCTGTTCAGCGTGTCGCTTTTCTTTTCGATCGCATCGGTCTTGCGGTCGAGGTTCTCTTCCTTCTGCTGCAGGCGTCTCTCCTGCTTCTGCAGCTCGGCCCGACGGGTCTTTTCCTCGCGCTCGTATTCCGAGCGGCTTTTGTGTATTTCTTCCTTTGCCTCGACGAGAGCTTCTCTCTTCTTGCTCTCGGCGGTCTTGATCGATTCGTTTATGATCCGCTTCGCCTCTTCTTCGGCGCTTTGGATCTCTCGCTCCGCGATCTTTTTACGGTACAGAACGCCGAGCAGGAAACAAACGACGGCCGTGACGGCGATCGCGATCCATGAATACCAGGGCATAGTAAGCAAACACACCTCCATTCCTCAAAAAAATAATGCGGGGTTGGGGCGGTGCTTTTTCAATAGAAAGACGGACCATCAAGCGTATCCGTCGCGTCATAATTGAAAGCGGAATCACGCGCGGGAGCTCCCCTGCTCCATGCATGTTTCCATCATGGTATTTTATCTCCTCAGCCGGATTATGTCAAGCAAAACGGAGAAAGTTTTTTCAGCCGCGGCGCAGGACGATGTCCCCGCCTTCCGCGTCGCAGAACAGCTCGTCGCCCGTTCCCGCCTCTCCGGCGAGCAGCAGTTCCGCCGCCGGATCGGCGATCAGGCGCTGCACCGCGCGGCGCAGGGGCCGCGCCCCGTCCTTTCCGCCGCCCTCGGAGGCAAGGCGCTCGACGGCCGCGTCGCTGACTCTGAGCGTGACGCCCAGCTTTTCAAAGCGTCCGGCCGTCTCTTTGAGCAGCAGCCGGCAGATCGCGCGCAGGTCCTCCTCCGCGAGCGGACGGAAGCGCACGATCTCGTCGATGCGGTTGAGAAACTCCGCGCGGAAGACCGCGCGCAGCTCGGCGCGCACGCACTCCTCCGTGCCTCTGTCCCCGCTCTCGGCGGAAAAGCCGATCGGGCCCTTGCCCTCCGCGATCGCGGAGGCGCCGACGTTGGAGGTCATCACGATGAGCGTGTTGCGGAAATCCACCTCCCGCCCGGAGGCGTCGCAGAGGCGTCCCGCGTCCATGATCTGCAGCAGGATGCCGCGCACGTCCTCGTGCGCTTTTTCGATCTCGTCGAAGAGCACGACGGACCAGGGGTGGCGCCGCACCTGCTCGGTGAGCTGGCCGCCCTCCTCATAGCCGACGTAGCCCGGGGGCGAGCCGAGGATGCGGCTGACGGCGTGCTTTTCCATATACTCCGACATGTCCAGGCGGATGAGCGCGCGCTCGTCGCCGCAGACCTCCGCGGCCAGCGCGCGGCAGAGCTCGGTCTTGCCCACGCCCGTGGGGCCGAGGAAGAGGAAGCTGCCCACCGGGCGCCGCGGATCGCCCAGGCCCACGCGGCTGCGGCGGATCGCGCGCGCCACCGTTTCGGCGGCCGCGTCCTGCCCGATCACGCGCCTCTTGAGCGCGTCCTCGAGGGCGAGCAGCGCGCGCTTTTCGTCCTTGCCGAGCGCGGAGACGGGGATCTGCGTCCACTGCGCGACCACCTCCGCGACGGCGGCGGCGTCCACCTCGGCGCGCGTGCCGGAGACCTGAGAGGCCGAGGCCGCCTCGTCGACGAGGTCGATGGCCTTGTCCGGCAGACAGCGCTCGGCGATATAGCGCTGCGAGAGCTCAAAG
The DNA here is from genome assembly GCA_045222695.1 of Candidatus Limivicinus sp. GTDB lineage: Bacteria > Bacillota > Clostridia > Oscillospirales > Oscillospiraceae > Limivicinus. The sequence continues at coordinate 9,455 of JBGUZD010000027.1, read as the reverse complement.
GCGGCCTCAAGCGCCTCGTCCGAGATCGAGACGCGGTGGTGTCGCTCGAGTCCCGGGCGCAGCGAGCGCAGCATGCGCAGGCTCTGCTCGCGGTCCGGCTCGGCGATGCGCACGCTCTGAAAGCGCCGCTCGAGCGCGGCGTCCTTTTCGATGTGGCGGCGGTATTCCTCCGGCGTGGTCGCGCCGAGGATCTGCAGCTCGCCGCGTCCGAGCGCGGGCTTGAGGATGTTGGCCGCGTCGATCGCGCCCTCGGCGCTGCCCGCTCCGACGAGCGTGTGCAGCTCGTCGATGAAGAGGATCACGTCGCCGGCGCGGCGGACCTCGCGCAGCACGGTCTTGACGCGGTCCTCAAAGTCGCCGCGGTATTTCGTGCCCGCGAGCATCGAGGGGATGTCCAGCGAGACGAGGCGCTTTTTCGACAGCTCCGCCGTCGTCGCGCCGCGCGCCATCAGCATGGCCAGGCCCTCCGCGACCGCGGTCTTGCCCACGCCGGGCTCGCCGACGAGGACGGGATTGTTCTTCGTGCGCCGCGAGAGGATCTGCACCGTGCGGCGGATCTCCTTCTCGCGGCAGACGACCGGGTCGATCCCGCCCGTGAGCGCGAGCGCGGTGAGATCGCGGCTGTACTGATCGAGCGTGCGCGTCTCGGCGCGGCGGATCGCGCCCGGACGCGCCGAGGCCGCGCCGGGCTCGGACGGTCTGGGCTGGGCGCCGCCGCCGAAGAGATCGGACAGCGCGGCCGCGGCGGCCGAGGCGTCCGCCCCGCTTTGCCGCAGCAGCCTGCTGGCGGCGCAGTCCCCGTCGCTGAGGATCGCGAGCAGCAGATGCTCCGTACCGATGAAGCTGCGCCCGCGGCGGCAGGCCTCGCGTCCGGCGGCCTCCAGAAGGCGGGCGGCCTCGGCGTCGAGCCCCTGGGCCGGCGCGCCGGGCACACCGCTGCCGAGCTCCTCCGCGGCGAGACGGCGCAGCGCCTCCGGCTCCGCCCCGCAGCGGCGCAGCACCCGCTCGCCGAGCGCGTCCGGCTCGGCCAGGATGCCCAGGAGCAGATGCACGCTCCCGACGAAGCTGTGGCCCAGGGCCGCGGCCTCGGCGCGCGCATTCTCGATCGCGCTCTCGGCGCGCTGCGTAAACTGTTCGTTGCTCTTCATGGACGGTCCTCCGTTTCCGAAAGCGGGGGGATCGAGTCTCTCTCCGCCCCGCTCAATCGTATCGATTATCCCCCGCCGCGCCCGGCGAAAAGGGCGAATACCGGCGGTGCAGGAAAAGTATCGCCAACTTTTTTGAATTGTTATCAGAGCGTTCAAAAATAATAATTGATTTTTGAAAAGGATGTGTTACAATGGTGGCGAAATCGGTCCCCCCGGGGGATCAAATAAAAAATGGAGGGTACATACATGGCTTACGTGATCACCGACGAGTGCCTGTCCTGCGGCACCTGCGCGGCCAACTGCCCCGCCGAAGCGATCGACATGGGCGAGCTGCACTATGAGATCGACGCCGACAAGTGCCTGGACTGCGGCACCTGCGCGGCTAACTGCCCGGCCGAGGCCATCGTCGCCGAGTAATCGACAATCTCTTGCGAGGGGAAAACGAGAGGGCGCAAGGCCCTCTCGTTTTATTATCAAAAAGGAGCTGCTATGACGGTATTTACGGAGCTCTGGCCCGGCGGGCCGCGCTACGCACAGGCCGATCACTTCCCGCTCGGCACGGACAGCGTGCTGCTGGCGGATTTCGTCCCGCTCGCCGGGGCGAAACGGGGCGTCGATCTCGGCTGCGGCGGCGGCGTCCTGACGCTGCTGCTGCTCGCGCGCTCGGACAAGCTGTCGATGACGGGGCTGGAGATCCTGCCGGCGGCCGCGAAGCGCGCCGAGGAGAACCTGCGGGAAAACGGTCTGGAGGACCGCGGGCGCGTCGTCTGCGGCGATATCCGCGGCGTGCGCGCGCTCTTTGAAGCGGGCGCTTTCGACCTCGTCGTCTCCAATCCGCCCTTCTTCCCTCTCGGGAGCGGGGCGCTGCCCCGGGATCCGGAGCGGGCGGCCGCGCGGGCGGAGGCAAGCTGTACGCTCGACGAGCTTTGCGCCGCGGCGGCCCGGCTCTGCCGCACGGGCGGGCGCTTCTGCCTGGTGCACCGGCCGGAGCGTCTCAGCGAGGTCTTTGTCGCGATGAGCGCGCACGGTCTCGAGCCGAAGCGGCTGCGCTTCGTCTGCGCCCGCGCGGGCGCAGTCCCCTCTCTCGCGCTCATAGAAGGACGGCGCGGCGCGGCGCCCGGCCTGACTGTGGAACCGACGCTGCTGCTGGAGGACGAAAACGGCGCCGAGAGCGCCGAGCTGCGGCGCATCTATCACCGATAACGAACCGCCGGCGGTCTCAGGTGCGAGACCGCCGGCGGTTTTTCCGTATGTTTCGGTCGGCTTTACAGCCTGATCTTCAGCCTGGCGATGCAGTCCGGGCAGACGTTTTTTCCCTCGAAGCTGACGAGGTCCTTCGTGCTGCCGCAGAAAATGCAGGCCGGCTGGTACTTTTTCAGGATGATGCTGTCCCCTTCGACGTAGATCTCCAGGGAATCTCTCTCCGCAATATCGAGCGTGCGGCGCATCTCGATGGGCAGCACGATGCGGCCGAGCTCGTCCACCTTTCTGACGATCCCCGTTGATTTCATAAAAAAACTCCTTCCTGTTTGCAGCACTCCGGCAGCGTCATTATAACACAGATCGGAAAAACTGCAAGTTTTTTCGTTCCTCGACCTTTATTTTTTTAGCTGTGCGGCCATTTTTCGCCGCGGTTTGAGAAATTATTCCCAAAAAACGGGTATTCATGCGGGCGCGGCGCCTCTTTGCTCTTCCTCTTGGATTTTCGCCGCCGTTATGGTAGAATGAGCGGGCGGGACCGTGCGTCCCGTTAATCCTGCTTTTGGGTGGAGCTCCATGAAAAAGGTCTTCGGAAACTATACGCTCAGGGACGTCCTGATCGATCTCGTCTACACCGTCGTCGGCACCGCGCTGGTCGGCTTCGCGCTGTCGATGTTCACCGTCCCGAACGACATCGCCCCCGGCGGCGTGTCCGGTCTGGCGACGGCCCTGGCCTATATCACGCCCATCCGCGTGAGCGCGTGGACGCTGATGATGAACATCCCGCTGATGATCGCCGCCTGGCGCAAGCTCGGGCCGCGGGCGATCTTCTTTACGCTGATCGCCACGCTGCTGCTCTCGTTCTTTATCGAGATCGGCGACCGCTTCCTGCCGAAGTACAGCTCCGACACGCTCGTCGCCTCGCTGATGGGCGGCGTGGTCAGCGGTCTCGGCATGGGCATGCTGTTCATCCGCGGCATCAGCACCGGCGGGACCGATCTGCTGGCGCTGATCCTCAAAAAGCTGCTGCCTAACCTGCCGACCGGCACGCTTCTGATGTTCGTCGACGCCACCGTCGTCGTGATCGCCACGCTGATCTTCCGCGATTTCGACGTCGCGATCTATTCCGCGATCACGATCTACGTCTGCTCGAAGGTCATCGACGCGCTGACCCAGGGCGTGGATTACGCCAAGGTCATCTATACCGTCAGCTCGCACGGCGAGGAGATCGTGCGCGCGCTCAACGAGCACACCGACCGCGGCTCGACGCTGATCCCCGCTTTCGGCGGCTATACCGGCGAGGGCAAGCACATCGTCATGACCGTGACCCGCCGCAGCGTGGTCGCGCAGACCCTGAGGCTTATCCGGCAGACCGATCCGAAGTCCTTTTCCTTTGTGATGGACTCCACCGAGGTCCACGGCGAGGGCTTCAAGGTCGATTAGTTCCTGGTTTTTAGTTTTCAGAGGACAGGGCTGCGATCTTTCGTCTGTTGAAAGCTGAAGCCTGATATCCGAAAACAAAAAACCCCTCCCGCTCCGTATCGGAGCAGGAGGGGTTTTTCGCGCAGCGCTCAACGCACGTCCTCGATCACGCGGGTCGGCGCCTTTTCCAGGATCTCGGGATGCTGGAAAATATAGCGGTAGGCCTGGAGGAACTGGCCGTAGTAATGGCCGTCGGCGATGCGCTCGTCGATGACGAACTTGCAGTCGACGTACTTGTTGTCCACGACCTTGCCGTGGCGGTCGATCTCATAGGCGTGGCGCTTGGAGCCGAAAGCGATGAAGACCGGCAGCGTACCGAAGTTGTAGATGTGGTGGAACACCGGGCGCAGGCGCAGCGAGCCCATGTCCGTGATGATCATCGAGCCGTGGAAGGGGCTGGCTTCGATGAGCGAATCGGGGATCAGACCGAAATAGTCCAGCGCGCGCAGCACGCCGATCGCGATGCGGAGCAGGAAGCGCGGGACCTTTGTGAGCGCCTCGGCGACCTCCTCGGTGTTGTTGTCCTCCTCGCTGGTCTTGATCTCCTCGATCTTCGCGTTGAGCTTGCGGTAGACGTCGAAGATCGTGTCGGTGGGCTGGAAGTGCACCTTGATCGTGGTCTCGGTCGCGTCGATGGACATCGAGCGCTTGACCGCCATGACGACGGTGATGTCGTCGTGGGCGTAGATGCGGCGGCCGGCGATGAAGCGGTTGATGCCCGGCAGCATCGAGATGCAGCGGATGTGCGTGGCGATAAGGAAATGCAGCATGCCGATGCCCTTGTAGCCCTCCACGCGCAGACTGCGCAGGCGGCGGTCCACCGTCGAGATCTCAAAGCTCTCGTCATAGAAGATCTGCGCGTCGTTCCGCGTGGGCATGATGAAGGGGATGAACTTGCAGAAAGCCGGCAGCGAGCGCAGCAGGCGTCCGTCCCGTCTGTCTCCGGCGCGTTTTCTGGTTTTGGCCATGTTATCTGTCTCCTGGTGCTGTATTTTTAGTCAAAGCTTTCGGCGTGAAGTCGAGTCGTTTATACAAGTAAACGGCATTTTCGCCGCTTTGTCAACTTAAGTTTTCGCGCGGCGGGAGCGCAGCTCCTCCAAAAAGGCGTAGGGCACGTTCAGCTCGCCCTTTCCCGTGCCGAGCAGGATATCGCTTTTGATCGTCCCGTGGAAGTCGCTGCCGCCGGTGCGGACAAGGCCGTATTCGGCCGCGAGCGACTCAAGATACGCGCACATCCGGGCGTCATAGCCGGAATAGCGGCACTCGATGCCCTCGAGCCCGCTTGCCATGCAGTGCTCGATGAGCTCGCGCAGGGCCTCGTCGTCCAGGCGGTACTGGAAGGGGTGGGCCAGCACGGCCGTGCCGCCCGCCTCGCGGATGATCTCGATGGAGCGCTCGATGGGCAGGAACTGCCGCGGGATGAAGTAGGGCCTGTTCTTGTTGAGCAGCCGCTCGAAGGCGTCGTTCATGTCGCGCGCCATGCCGTTCTCGATCATGATCTCGGCGAAATGCGGCCGGCCGACGAGATCGCCGAAGCGCGCGTGCATCCGCTCGATGTCGATATCCACGCCGCTCGCGCGCAGCATCGCGCAGAGCTTGACGTTGCGCTCCTCGCGGTCGCGGTGCATCCAGTCGAGCACCTCCTCGAGCGCGGGGGAATCCACGTCGATATAGTAGCCGAGGATGTGGACCGCGCTGCGGAACTTGGTGCTGATCTCGATGCCGGGCACGACCTCGAGGCCGCGCTTCTCCCCTTCCGCGGCCGCGCGGGCATAGCCGGCGGCGGTGTCGTGGTCGGTGATCGCGACGGCGGCGAGGCCGAGGCGGGACGCCTCGCGGACGACCTCCTCGGGCGTAAAGGTACCGTCGGAGGCGGTGGTGTGGATATGCAGGTCAATGCGTTTCATGTCTCTGTCTACTCTCTGATCTTTTTCATGAAGGCCGCAGCTTTTTCATAGATGCGCCCGGCGCTCTCGCCGACGAAGAATTCGCCGTCCTCGTAGCGCACGACGCCGTTGACCATCGTCAGGCGCACGTTCTCCTTCGAGCCGGCGTAGACGATGTTTTTGACGATGTTGTTCTCCGGCTGCATGTTCGGCCGCTGCAGATCGAGCACGACGAGGTCGGCGCGCATGCCGGGCGCGAGGTCCGTGCAGTCGTCGAGTCCCATCGCCTTCGCGCCGCCGACGCAGGCCATCTCCAGCACGCTCTCGGCCGGGCAGGCGGAGGCGTCGCCCGCCGTGAGCTTCCCCAGCGCAGAGACGAGGTACATCTCGCGGAACATGTCCAGAGCGTTGTTGCTGCCCGCGCCGTCGGTGCCGATGGCGAGGGGCACGCCGGCCTTTCTCAGCCTCTCGATCGGGGCGACGCCGCTGGCGAGCTTGAGATTGGAGGCCGGATTCGTGACGGCCCAGAGCTTCTTTTCGGCGAAGAGCGCGACGTCCTCATCGCTCATGTAGCAGCAGTGGAACCCTCCGCCGCCGTAGCGGAAGAAGCCGAGCCTGTCGAGCAGCTGCGGCGGGGTGAGGCCGTATCGCTCCACGCAGCCCTCGACCTCCGCCTTCGTTTCGCACAGGTGGGTGAAGGAGGGCTCGCGGTACTTCTCCGCGAGGGAGACCGCGTATTCCATGCGCTCCATGGAGGTGGTGTACTCGGCGTGGATGCCGAGACGGTAGGACACGAGCGGATCGAGCGCGTTGAAGCGCAGATACTCCCGCTCGATGTTCTCCGGGTCCGCGTCAAAGTTGTTCAATCCCGAGCAGATCACCGTGCGGAAGCCGCTGTCGATGTTCGCGCGGGCGTAGGCATCGTTTTTCACATACATGTCGAAGGAGGCCGTGATGCCGGAGGAGAGGTATTCGAGGACGCCGAGCCTTGTGAGGTCGTAGACGGCCTCTTCGTCGAGCTTCGCCTCGTTGGGCCAGACCTGCTCGGAGAGCCACTTGTCCAGCGGCATGTCGTCCGCGAGCGAGCGCAGAAAGACCATGGCCGTGTGCGTGTGCGCGTCCTTGAAGCCGGGCATCAGCACGTCGCCGCGCAGGTCGATCTCCCGCTCGAAGGCGGGCTTTTCTTTTTTCGGCGCGCCGACATGGACGATCCGGCCGCCGTCGGTCCAGACCTCGTCGGCCGTCAGATGCGCCCCGCCGTCAAAGCGCAGCGTTTTTCCGTTGTAAAAGCGTATCATGGCGTTTTCTCCGCAGACGGTTTGCGAGATGAAGGTCCGTCTTCCGTTCTAAAAACTAAATCCTGCCGCATATCTCGTCGTGGGCGGCCGTCTCCGCGGCGTCGTCCAGCGGATCGAGACCGGCGCGGCCGTATTTGCGCTCGAGCGCGGTGGAGAGCAGCAGGTCGCAGAAGGCCGGGTTTTTCGGCAGCATCGGGCCGTGGCTGTAGGTGCCGAAGACGTTTTTCCAGTGCGCGCCCTCGGTCTTGTCCTCGCCGTTGTTGCCGAAGCCGGAGAGCACCGTGCCCAGCGGCTCGAGCCCCGGAGCGAGCATCGTGCGGCCGCTGTGGTTTTCAAAGCCGACGACCACGCTGCCGCCCGCGCTTTCGGTGCAGCGGAACTTGTAGTTGCCGATCATGCGCTGCTGCGCGCCGATCGTGCAGAGGTCCAAAAGCCCGATGAAATCGCAGCGCTGGCCGTCGAAGGTCTCGTAATAGTGGCCCATCATCTGATAGCCGCCGCAGATCGTGAGAAAGACGACGCCGTCGTTGGCCGCGGCGCGGATCTCGTCGGCGCGGCCGCGGTGGAGGTCGGCGAGCAGGACCTGCTGCTCGAAGTCCTGGCCGCCGCCGATGAACACGATGTCAAAGCCGGAGAGGGACTCCTTTGAGCCGAGGGGCAGGCACGAAACGGAGGCGCCGAGCCCGCGCCAGACGAGGCGCTTGCGCAGGCACATGATGTTGCCGCCGTCGCCGTAGAGGTTCAGCACGTCGGGATACAGATGAGCGATCTTCAGTTCCATTGTCTCAGCCCTCCCAGAATGCCGCGCCGCCGCAGTGGCGGACCATGACCTCGCGCAGCTCAAGCGTGGCGGTGTAGGTCGGCATCAGGCACACGTCGGTCTCGAGCGGCTCGAGCGAGCTGACGAGCTTTTCGTAATCGCGCTCGACCGTGATGTTCCCGTCCGGGATGCCGGCGTATTTGAGGCGCACGCGCATGTCCTGCGCGCGGTCGCCGGAGACGATGACCTTTTCGATGCGCCCCGCGATGGCGTTGAGCCGCTCGAACTCCGCGTCCCAGATCCAGGAAACGTCCGTGCCGTCCGCGCCGCGGTCGTTGAGGCAGATCACCAGCACGAAACGGTTGCGCAGGTTTTCCAGATAGTCGATGACCTGGTTGCAGCCCGCCGGGTTTTTCACCAGCATCATGCGCACGTCCGCCTTGCCGAGCCGGAAGGCCTCCATGCGGCCGAAGCCGCCCTTGAACACGGCGAGAGCCCGCACGGCCTCCTCCGCGCCGACGCCCATCTCCATCGCCGCGGCCAGCGCGCCGATCGCGTTGTAGACGTTGTAGAGGGCGGGGAGGTTGATATCGATCACGCGCCGCTCGCCGCGGATCGAAACGGCCGCGGTCGTGCCGGCGGAGCGCTGCTCGATCACGTCGGTGACGGCGTAGTCCGCCGCGTGACGGGCATAGCCGCACTTCGGGCAGCGGAAGCCGCCGAGGTGGCCGTAGCTGACGTAGTCGTACTCATACTCGGTCTTGCAGCGGATGCAGTGCGTCGCGTCGGAGAGCTGCGCCTTCGCGCGCGAGGGCACGGCGCCCTCCTCAAGGCCGAAGTACACCGCGCGGTTGGGGAGCGTGAGCGCCAGCGAGGAGCACAGCGAGCAGTCCGCGTTGAGGCAGATCGTCGAGCCCGGCACGCTCTCGAGCGCGGTGCGGATGTTGCCGAGCGTGTGCGTGACCTCGCCGTAGCGGTCGAGCTGGTCGCGGAAGAGGTTCGTCACGACGACGACGCGGGGCTTCAGCTGCGGGAAGACCTTGACGGTCGCGGCCTCGTCGCACTCGATGACGGCGTATTCCTTTTTCATCTTCCCCGCGAGCGTGCAGTTCATCACGAACTCGGTCGTGACGCCGCTCAGGAGATTTGCGCCGCTGCGGTTGGCCAGGTAGGAAAAGCCCTGCTCGCGGAAGGCCTGCTCGATCATGCGCGCGCTCGTCGTCTTGCCGTTGGTGCCGGTGATGACGACCGTCTTTACGTCCTTCGACAGACGCGCGAGCAGATCCGGGCAGAGCTTGAGCGCCCAGCGCCCCGGCATGGCGGTGCCGCCGCGGTGCAGGACGCGCGCGAGCGCGCGCAGCAGCTTGCACAGCACTATGGCAAGGATGGCTTTGAGGTTCATATCGTACGCTCCGTATCAGAGTTTGTTATAACCATAATAGTGACTGACAAGTTATTATATCACCTGCGCGTGTTATCGGCAAGGGCGAAAAGAGGCCGCCCTTTCGCCGTCCGGCAGCCCGGTCGGTGTCCATTACTCGGTCAATATCCATTACCCGGTCGGTGTCCATTACCCGGTCGGTGTCCATTACCCGGTCGGTGTCCATTTTCTCTTTGCTCGTGCAAAGAGAAAGTGGACAAAAAGAGAAAGCACGCCAAAGGGGGGAAGATTCCGATTTCT
>JBGUZD010000026.1:0-29324 GCA_045222695.1 Candidatus Limivicinus sp. | reverse complement strand
GGGCTGCAGCCCGCCCCGGAGGAGACTTCTTCTCCCGAGGCTTCCGCGGTCGATATGGCTGCCTTCGAGGCCGCGCTCGCCTTGAAGGGCGAGGCCGTTTCCGCCCTTTACGACGCGATCGGCGAGCCCTCGGGCTCGAGCTACGCCCCCAGCTGTCTCGGCCCCGGCGAGGACGGTGAGCTTTATTACGACGGCTTCACCGTCGCCACCTACCGCGAGGGGAACAAAGAAATCGTATGGGATGTGAACGTCAATGCAGGATAATCGAGAAGCCGTTCAAAAGAATACCGCTCCGAAGGCGAGATCCGCGGAAAGCGCAAAGCTCCTTTTCTGGCGTATCGCAGCCAGCGTTTTGTTTCTCGCCGTGATCGTGCTCGGCGCGCTGCTGTATCTCTCCCGTACCGGCGGGACCGTCGTTCGCCCGGAGGCGCCGGAGGAAACGCCGGAGCCCAGCGTCAGCTATACCGCCTGGTGCTACGCCCCCGTCGGCGAGCCGCAGCAGGTCCCGGCGCAGCCCGGGGAGGAGATCGCTCTTCCGCAGGGCCCGCAGATCGACGGTTATTCCTTCATCGGTTGGACGGACGAGAGCGGCAATCCCGTTGAAAACGGCAGGACGACGCTCTACGGCGACGCCGCCTTCAGCGCGGTCTACGCCATCGCTTTTCGAAACGACGGCCTTTCTTCGCATCACGCGCCTTACCTTTTTGTCGACGGAAGCAGCCGTTTTTACCCCGGCGGCAAACTCACGCGCGCGCAGGCGGTAACGCTTCTGTACGACAGCCTTGACACCGCGCTTGAGGGTACGGCCGCTTTTGCGGACCTTGATCCCTCGGATGACTGCTACAAGGCAGCCGCTACGCTCAAGGATCTGGGCGTGATCGATGAAAACCGATTCCATCCCGGCGATCCGATCAGCTATGCCGAGCTTTTTGAAATGCTCGCCCACTTCTTCCCGAAGAGCACCGGGAGCTACGCCTTCACCGCGATCGCGGAGAGCGACGCGCGCTACGGGGCGTTCTGTCTGGCGATGGACCGGGGCTGGATCGACGATCTGTCCGTTTCGCCCGACGCCGATCTGACGCGCGCAGCGGCGGCCCGTATCTTCAACCGTCTGCGCGGACGCGCTCCCATGGCGCAGATCGATTATGCGAAGGTGGGCACGATCCTCGACGTCTCCTTCTCCGATCCCCTCTTCCCGGATATCGCGGAGGCGGCTATCGCCCACGACGCCGACATGACGGCCGAGGGTGAAGTCTGGACCGCGAGCGAGGCCCTTGCACTGTATAACGAAGGCCCGTTCTTTATCGGGACCGCCATGCACTGCATCGATGAAAATGGCGGCGCCGTGGTGAACGGCTCCTACGGCAGCTTTGATTTCGGACCCGACGGCGTTATCACCACCGGCATGCCGGAGCTGGACAAGCTCGTGCAGAACACGCTCGCCGAGCTCGGCCTCGATCCCTCCTCGATGGACGGGGAGAAGATGCTGCATACCATCTTCAACTACGTCACCTACCACAACTCCTATCTGCGCGACGGCGATCATGTGCATGAGATCGGCGATACGAGCTGGGTGAACGACGAGGCCTATCAGATGCTTTCCGTGCACAAGGGCAACTGCTACAATTACGCGGCGGAGTTCTACGTGCTGGCCCGGGCCATCGGCTACGACGCCGTGATCTACAGCGGCACGATCGACCCGACGCATCGTCCGCACGGCTGGGTGGAGATCGAATTCGACGGCGAACCGTATATCTTCGACACGGAGATCGAATTCAAAGAGGTCACCATCAACGGCAAGCATTCCAGCTATTACAAGATGCCCTACTGGAAAGCGGAGACCTGGTATTATTACAGAGGAGAATAAAAGCTCTCCCCTGCGGATCGTCAAGTCTATCAATACGGAGGAACGTGCCATGCCCACATTTGACAATTTTTACTTCATCTCCAGCACCGGCGTCAACCGCATCCGCGTCAAGACCTGCACGCCCGACGGAGAGGTCCGCGGCGTCGTACAGATCGCGCACGGCATCGCCGAGCACGCCGACCGTTACGCCGATTTCATGAACTTCCTCGCCGAGAACGGCTTCGCTGTCGCGGCGGACGACCATCTGGGCCACGGACAGTCCATCGAGCGCGAGGAGGACAAGGGCTTCTTCGCCGAAAAGGACGGCTGGTGGCGCGTGATGGACGATCTCAAGACCATCCACGACACGATGAAGGAAAAATACCCGGATGTGCCCTATATCTTCTTCGGTCACAGCATGGGCAGCTTTCTCGCGCGGACCTATCTGATCCGCTATCCCGACGACTGCGACGCCGCCGTCATCAGCGGTACCGGCCAGCAGAGCCCGCTGCTCGTCAACGGCGGCCTGCTGATGGCCAAAATGCTGGTGAAAAAGGGCGGTCCGCGCGGCGACGGGCAGAAGCTCAACGACATCGCCTTCGGTTCGTACAACAACAAGATCAAGCTGCGTCATACGGACTTCGACTGGCTCTCCCGCGACGAGAAAAACGTGCAGAAGTACATCGACGATCCGCTCTGCGGCTTTGTGGCGAAGTGCAGCCTTTACCGCGACATGATGGAGGGCATCAAGTTCATCTCCGACAAGGACAACGCGGCGAAGATGAACAAAGCCACGCCCGTCTACTTCATGTCCGGCGAGGCGGATCCCGTGGGCGACTACGGCAAGGGCGTCGAGAAGGCCTATAAAATGTTCTGCGACGTCGGAATGAAGGACGTGACGATGCGCCTCTATCCCGAGGGACGGCACGAGATGCTCAACGAGATCAATTATCGCGACGTCTATCGCGATATCCTTGACTGGATCAACGAAAAGATCAGTTGAACAAACGAAAAAGACTCCCCGATCCATTCGGATCGGGGAGTCTTTTTTGTTGTTCGATGAGATCAGGCCTCGGCTTCGGGCTCGTCCGCCGGAGCTTCGCCGGTGGCTTTGCCGTCGGCGGAAAGGTCATAGACCATGGCGTCCTCGGCGCTCTCCTCCTCGGCAGGCTGCTCCTCGACGGGAGCGGCGGGGGCGGGAGCGGACAGGGCGCGGATGGACAGGGAGACCTTGTGCTTCTCCTCGTCGATCGCGGTGATCTTCGCCTCGACGACGTCGCCGACGCTCAGCACGTCGCCCGGCTTCTCGATGCGGCGGTTGGCGATCTGGGAGATGTGGATCAGGCCGTCCACACCGGGAACGACGGTCGCGAAAGCGCCGAACTCCATGAGCTTGACGATCGTGACGGTGGCCACGTCGCCGACGGAGTAACGCTTGGTGAACACGGTCCAGGGGTTGGCCTCGGGATCCTTGTAGCCGAGGGAGATCTTGCGCTTCTCCTTGTCGAAGGAGATGACGTAAACGTCGATCTCGTCGCCGACGGAGACGACCTCCGCGGGCTGACGGATACGATTCCAGCTCAGCTCGGAGACATGGACCATGCCGTCGATGCCGCCGATGTCGACGAAAGCGCCGTAGCTGGTCAGGGACTTGACGACGCCGTGGTACTTCTTGCCGACCTCGATCTCGTTCCAGATCGCCTCGGTGGCGGCGCGGCGCTCGGCCTGGGCGACGCGGCGGATGGAGCCGACGACGCGCTTGCGGGCCTTGTTGACCTCGGTGAGCTTGAGACGCACGGTCTTCTTGACGAGCTCGCTCAGATCGGCCTCACGGGGCAGATCGGTCTGCGAGGCGGGGACGAACACGCGCACGCCCTTGTAGCTGACGACGACGCCGCCCTTGTTGGTCTCGGTGACGACGCCCTCGATGATCTCGCCGCTCTCGACGGCCTGCTCGACGGTGTCCCACACCTTGACGGCGTCCAGACGCTTCTTGGAAAGCTGCGCGGTGCCCTCGACGTCGTTGACGCGCACGACGATCGCTTCGATCGGATCGCCGATCTTGACGGCGTCTTCGATCTTGGTGCCGTCGTCGGTGAACTCGGTCGTGGGGATGAAGCCGGAATACTTCGTTCCCAGGTCGATGCTGACTTCGGTGGCCGTGATGGCAACGACAACGCCGCTTACCTTGTCTCCGTTATATATAGGTTTGAGAGTCTCCTCCAGCATTTCGTCGAAGGACTGTTCCTTCTCGACCTTTTCCGCTGCGGATTCCTCAATTTTGATCTCGTTAATCTCGTCGCTCATTTTGTTTCTTACCTCCTTAATTATCCAGGCGGGGGTGGATGCGCCGGCCGTGACGCCAACGATAGCGATATCCCTCAGCGCGGCCAGATCCAGCTCTTCGCTTCTTTCGATGAACTGGACGGCCGGGCAGGCCGATGAGCAGAGCTCGGCGAGGTGCAGGCTGTTCGCGCTGTGCTTTCCGCCGATGACCACCATGGCGCCGCATTGCGAGGAAAGGGCCTTTGCCTCCTCCTGCCGCGTGGACGTAGCAAAGCATATTGTATCAGATATTTCGATATTTGTACATCTTTTTTTTAGGATCTCACAACATTCGGTAAAATTACCGCTTGTCTGGGTCGTTTGGACCACAATTGTGATCATTTTGTCATAAAAAACGGGGTTTTCGTCCAGCCAGCGTGACGTTTCGGAAGGATTTTCCAGCACGACATGCCCGGCGCACCAGCCGCAGATCGCCTCGACCTCGGGGTGCTCGCGCATGCCGATCACGACCACGAAGCGCCCCTCCTCCGCGGCCTTCCGGACGATGCGGTGGATCATTTTCACCTTCGGGCAGGTGGCGTCCGTGACGACGGCTCCCCGCTCTTCCAGCGCGGCGTAGACCGACGGCGCGGCGCCGTGCGCGCGGATCATGACCTGCTCGCCCGGACGGACCTCGGCCGGATCGTCGATCACGCGCAGACCGCGGCGGCCGAGCTCGGCGACCACGTCCTCGTTGTGGATGATCGGTCCGAGGCTGCAGGCTTCGCCGTGTTCGGCAAGCAGCTTTTCCGCCATGTCCACGCTGCGGCTCACGCCGAAGCAGAAGCCCGCGCTTTTGGCAACTCGAATCTCCTTCATGCGCTTATTTCCCGATGTTGAGCTTTTCCCGGATCGTGCGGTAGAGCAGCTCGCAGCTCTCCTCGAGGCCGATCTCGCTGGTGTCGAGCAGCACGGCGTCCTCCGCCTGGCGCAGCGGAGCGGTCTCGCGGTGGGTGTCCTGATAATCGCGGTACTCGATGTCGCGCAGCACATCCTCAAAGCTCGTCTCCACGCCCTTGGCGAGCAGCTCCTTGAGCCGGCGCTCCGCACGAGCCTCGGCCGAAGCCGTCAGATAGATCTTCAGCTCCGCGTCCGGCAGCACGACCGTGCCGATATCGCGCCCGTCCATCAGGACGTTGTTCTCGCGCGCCGTTTTGCGCTGCATCTCCAGAAGAAAAGCGCGCACCGCGGGCAGGGACGACACGTCCGAAGCGCAGATCGAGATCTCCGGCGCGCGGATCGCCAAAGAGACGTCCTCGCCGTTTAAGTACATGCGCTGTTCGCCCGCCTCGTTGTAGCCCATGCGGATATCCAGCTGCGGCAGGATGGCGGAGACGGCGCTCTCGTCATGACAGTCGATGCCCTCCCGGTGGGCGGCGAGACCCACCGTGCGGTAGATCGCACCGGTATCCACATAAAGAAAGCCGAATTCGGCCGCTGCGCGGCGAGCGAGCGTGCTTTTGCCCGCGCCGGAGGGACCGTCGATCGCGATCGCGTAATGTCCGTTCATGTTGATTCTCCTTATCTTGATCTTTATTATTCCGCCGCTCCGATCGCGCAGCCGGCCGCATGGCCAGTCGCCCAGGCGATCTGCAGATTGAAGCCGCCGGTGTAGGCGTCAAGGTCCAGCACTTCCCCGGCGAAATACAGCCCGGGGACGAGCTTGGATTCCATCGTGCGCGGATTGACTTCCTTTGTCGCGATCCCGCCCGCGGTGACGATCGCCTCGTCGATCGGGCGAAAGCCGCTGACGGAGACGGGAAAGGCCTTGAACAGCGCGACAAGGCGACGCCGCTGCTCGCGCGTGATGCTGTGGACCTTCGTATCCTCCGGGATGCCGGAGAGCCACAGCAGCACGGGGATCATGCTGCGCGCCGCAAGGTCGTCGAGCGCGTTTTTGAATTCACGGTTGGCATACTTCTCAAAATCGCGCAGGATGCGTTCGTCGAGCTTTTTCTCGTCGAGCGCGCTCTTGAGGTCGATCTCCAGACGATAGCGCGCCCGGCCCATCCTCCGCATGTGCGCGCTGGCGGAAAGCACCAGCGGGCCCGATACGCCGAAGTGTGTGAAGAGCATCTCGCCGAGCTCGCGAAAGATGAGCTTATCATCCTCATACGCCCGCAGGACGACGTTTTTCAGCGAAAAGCCCTGCATCTCGGCGCAATAATCGTCATCGCTCTCAAGCGGGACGAGCGAGGGCCGCGTGGAAACGACCGTGTGGCCGAGCGCGCGCGCCAGCTCGTAGCCCGCGCCGTCCGAGCCCGTGAGCGGATAGGAGCGTCCGCCCGTGCAGAGCGCAGCCGCGCGGCATGCGATCACGCCGTTTTCATGCTCGACGCCGCAAACGGCGCCGTTATCGGTCAGGATCCCTGTCGCTCTGCTGCGCAAAACCCGGACGCCGAGCGTCTCGAGCCGCCGCGCGAGCGCGTCCGCCACGTCGTCGGCCCTGTCCGAGACGGGAAAGACGCGGTTTCCGCGCTCCGTCTTGAGGGGGACGCCCAGCGCGCGGAAGAGCGCCATCGTCTCCTCCGGCGGAAAACGCGTGAGCGCGCTGTACAGAAAGCGCCCGTCGCCGGGGATGTTCCGCAGGACTTCCCGCACGTCGCAGTCGTTCGTGAGGTTGCAGCGGCCCTTTCCCGTGATGCGCAGCTTGCGTCCGAGCAGTCGGTTGCCGTCGAGGATCACGACGCGTTTTCCGCCCTCCGCGGCGCGCATGGCGCAGAGCATCCCGCTCGGGCCGCCGCCGATGACGGCAAGATCGTTCTCAGTCGTTTTCATCTTCCCGCTCCGTCTGCTTCAGGCGCGCGATCTCCGCGCGCGTGAGCTCTCTCCATTCTCCGCTCCGGAGGTTTCCGAGCTTCAGTCCGCCCTCGCTGATCCGGCACAGCCGCGTCACGCGCAGGCCGACCTGCTCGCACATCTTTCTCACCTGGCGGTTGCGCCCCTCGCCGATCGCGACGAGCAGCACGCCGCCCTTTTCCGTCAGACGCTCGATCTCGACGCGGGCGCCGCGCGTCCGATAGCCGTCGATGAGCATGCTCTCCTTCATTTTTTCCGCCGCGGCGGGAATGTCCTCGCCCGTGACCGTCGTGCGGTAGCATTTCTCTACGCCGCCGCGCGGGTGCATCATCCGCTCGGCCAGCTCGCCGTCGTTGGTCATGATCAGCAGGCCCTCGGAATTCATGTCGAGGCGGCCCACCGGGTAGAGACGCACGCCCGGCCCGCTCACGAGCTCGGCGACCGTGCGGCGGCCCTTCTCGTCCTTGAGCGTGGTGACGTATCCGCGGGGCTTGTTTAGCATTATGTAAACCTTTTCCTCCGGCGGCGCAAGGCTTTTCCCGTCGACGGTGATCCGGTCGCGCGCCGCGTCGGCCTTGTCGCCGAGCGAGGCGACGGCGCCGTTGACGCGCACCTTGCCGGCGGCGATCAGCTCCTCCGCCGCGCGGCGGGACGTCAGTCCCGCGGCGGCGATGATCTTTTGCAGTCTCTCTTCCATGTCTATCCCGTTTCCTCTCCGCGGCGGGCGACGCCGCGCAGATAGATCAGTTTCACCTCGCCCGCGGCCTCTCCGTTTCGCAGCACGACGATCCTGCCGGCGCAGGCGCCCTCGCGCACGGGCGCGTAGGTGAAGCGCGGCAGCTCGCGCACGTATTCAAGCTCTTCGCCGCGAGGCAGAAACAGCCTGAGCTCCCGCTCCGGCGCGGCAAGGGCGAGCGCTTCTTCCCCGCCCGCTACGGGGATCTCATAACGCTCCTCCGTGCTGACGGCAAGCGCGTTCGTATAAGCGGCAAAGGCCTCGTCATAGAGGCGCATGTGGTCGTTCCAGTCGTCCGCATCGTCGAGCGTGACGCAGACGAAGCGCGTGTGCTCCCTTTCGCAGCAGCTCACCAGACAGCGGCCTGCCGCGCGGGTATAGCCGGTCTTGCCGCCGAGACAGCCGTCGCACAGGCCGAGAAGCTTATTGTGGTTAACATAATACTGTTCCCCAACCTGCAGCGAAGGCAGGGCGCACAGGCGCGCAAAGCGCTCGTTTTCCATGCAGGCGAGCATCAGCCTTGCCAGATCGCGCGCGGTGGAGTAATGTCCTTCGGCGTCCAGACCGTGCGGATTGGCGAAGGAGCTGTGCTCCATTCCCAGGGATGCGGCCTTTTCGTTCATTCTCTCGACGAAGGCCGCCTCGCCGCCGCAGAGCGAAACGGCAAGGGCCTCCGCGGCGTCGTTGCCCGAACAGAGCAGCAGCCCGGCGATCAGCTCGTCCGCCGTGAGGACCGCGCCCGGCGTCAGATACATCGACGAGCCCTCGATCCCGCAGCACTGCGGCGCGACCTCGACGGGCTGATCCGGCTCGCTGAGTTCGATGGCCACGAGCGCCGTCATCAGCTTGGTCGTGCTGGCGATCAGCCGCGGCTCATCGGCGTTTTTTTCAAAGACGCAGCTTCCGTCCGCATACATCACCACGGCCGAGGCGGCGCCGATCTGCGTCTCCTCCTCCGCGTGGACGGGATCGTTCCCTAAAAAGATATTATATACCATACCGGCCAACAGCGCAGCAAGTATTATTTTTCCGCCTCTTGCGGCCATGATAAAAGCACCGCCCTTTTTGTGTATTCGGGTGGTGCTATTATCTGCTGTTTCAGAGCGGATTATCAGCTTTTCTGTTTCTCGATGAAGGCGTCCACACGGTCCATGACCTGCGGGACGAGATCGATGATGCGGTCGACGGTGTTGGAGGCCGGAGGCGCGACGTTGATCATGCGCACGACGCCCTCTTTGATGACGAGGAAGCCGATGGGGTCGATCTTCACGCCGGTCGCGTTGCCGCCGCCGTAGGGTCTGGCATCGCCCATCTTCTTGTTGCTGAATTCCACGCCGCCGCCGCCGAAGCCGACGCTGATGCGGGAAATGGGAACGAGCGTGATGCCGTCCGGGGTGAAAATGGGTTCGCCGACGACCGTGTCGACCTTGAGCATGTTCTTCACGCTCTCCATGGTGTTCTGCATGAGTTCGCCGATGGGATTCTTATCCATTGTTGTCATTCCTTTCCTCTGTTCCCTGTATATTTTCGTTTTATTCTTCCGTCTTTATACCGGCGGCCGCGTTTTTGGCCGCGAGCTTTTTCTCTTTTCTCTTCCTGCGCTTGTGCCGCAGCAGGATGCCGAGCGCGCCGAAGGCCGCCGAGACGCCGACGCGTCCGAACTGCCAGAGCCGCAGCGTGATGCAAAGCGCCACGTCGAGCTTCATCTTATCGGTGGTGAAGTCGCAGTCCGTCCACACGTCGTAGTCCTTGACGCGGAACTGCTGTGAGCAGATGGGCTCGAGCGCGCAGAGCGAGGCGTTGACGTAGGCGAGGGTCTTCGCCGTGTCGGCCGGATCCTTCCCCGCCGCCGTATAGTGCAGCAGGAAGCGGTCGACCGTGAGCTGGCCGAATTTCTTCAGGCTTCCGAGCACTTTCTTGATCAGCTCGAAGATCTCTTCCTTGGTGAGATCCAGCGCCTTTTTCTCTTTGGGCTTTTCCTCTCCGCCCTCTTTTTCTTTTTTGGGCTTCTTTTCTTTCTTCTTGCGCTCTTTCTTCTCTTTGGGTTTTCCTTCCTTCTTTTCCTTTTTCGGAAGGAGCTGGATCAGGATGCCGCAGGCCTTGGCGGAAAGCTTATACTCACCGCCGATGTACTCAAAATCGGCCCCGATCGGGATCAGGAGAAGAAACAGCAGGAGGAGCAGCACGAGCCCCAGGACGCCGAGCACCGTAAAGCCCAGCACCTTCAGGATGATGCCCAGGATATGGAGGAACGCCAAGTGTCATCACTCCCCGTCGCTTTGATGATCGTTTTCTTCGAGATCGTCCAGACTGATCTGTGCGCCGCCGCTCGACTGCAGCTCTTCGATCCTGCGCTGCAGCTCCGTCACGCCGTCGCCGCCGCTCATGTCCGGCAGCTTCGGCAGCTCGTCGAGCGAGCTGATGCCCATCGTGCGCAAAAACACGTCCGTGGTCTTCAGCAGCGCGGGCCTGCCCGGCGCGTCCAGTCTTCCGGCGACCGCGATGAGGCCGCGGTCGAGCAGCGTGGAGACCGTGTAGGAGCTGTCGACGCCGCGCACCTGGTCGATATAGGCGCGGGTCACGGGCTGGAAGTAGGCCGTGATCGCAAGCGTCTCCAGCGCGCTCTGCGAGAGCTGGGCGGGTTTTCTTTGCTCGAGCGCCTTCGCCACATAGGGCGCGTATTCCGGAGCCGAGCACAGCTGCAGCCGGTCGTCCAGCCGCAGCAGACGGATCCCGCGTCCGTTTTGTTCATATTCCTCCGCGAGCGCGGCGGCGCAGCGGAGGATCTCCTCCTCGTCCGTGCCGAGCACGAGCGAGAGCCGCGCGGTCGGGATGCTTTCGCCCGAGGCGAAAAGGATCGCCTCCAGGGCCGATGTCAGTTCTGCCATATCGTCACTCAACAATCTTTTCGAGTATTTCTTCCATGCTGCCGCCGATGAATTCGACGCTGTAGCCCTTCCCTCTGCGGCGCAGACGGAGGCTGCCCATGCTGCAGAGCTCCAGCACGGAGATGAAGGTGGCCACGACCTCGCTGCGGGAGGAGCATTCCTCATACAGCTCGCGCAGGGAGGCCCCGCCCTTTTTCAGTCTTTCGATCAGCTCGCGGCTTTTGTCGCGGACGCTGTAGGTGATCTTGCCCGGGACCGAGCGGACGATCTCGCGCGTGTCGGCCGTCCGGCCGCCGCGGGCGTAGACGTGCGCGAGCGCGCGCAGCAGATCGACCGGCTCGTGGCGGTAGGCGTATTCGCCCGCCTCGGAGGGAAGCGGCTCCGGCAGCTTGGTATAGCAGCGCATGCCGAGCTCCGCGGCATGTCTGAGCTCCGGCGTCAGCGCTGCGATCGCGGCAAGCGTATCACGCGCGCGCAGCTGCTCGAGCGACTGCATGAGCAGCTCGAGCTCGCTGGGTTCCTCCTCGTCGGTAGTGAGCAGCGTTTTGGTCTTGATATACAGCAGATGCGAGGCCATCTGGACGAACTCGCTGGCGATCTCGAGGTCCATGCTCTGCATCCGCGCGAGATAGTCCAGATATTGGTCGAGGATATCGGCGATCTTCAGATCGCGGATCTCGATCTTGTTTTTGGAAAGGAGCATCAGGATCAGGCTGAGCGGACCTTCAAAGTCCTGCAGCTCATTCTTCTCTCTGACGACGCCCTCGAGGTGATAGCTTGGATTTTCCATCATGTTTCAAAAAAACAGGCGGCCCGACAGCGCAAGGCCCCACCGGGCGAAGATCAGAAGCTTGCCCGCGAGGAAGGCGATCGCCGTGCGCAGAGGCGCGCCGAGCAGATCGGTAAAGACCAGCGCGTAAAGCAGGATCATCCCGTAGCGCTCGTAGCGCATGAGCCGGTAATAGGCGCTGTCGCTCACCAGCGAGAAAAGCACCTTGGAGCCGTCGAGCGGCGGGATGGGGATGAGATTGAACACCGCATAGCCCATCGAGATGACCGCGGTGAGGCGCAGCATTTCCAGCAGATACCCGCCCGCGGCGGACCCGCCGGCGGAAAGCGGCAGATAGAACAGGCCGTAGAGAAAGAAGAACACGCAGGTGATCAGCACGTTGCTGACGGGTCCCGCAAGCGCCGTAACGGCCATGCCGCGCTTGGGGTCGCGGAAGTTCATCATGTTGACCGGGACGGGCTTGGCCCAGCCGACGTGCGCCACGACCATCATGATAAGTCCCATCAGGTCGAGGTGCTTGAGGGGGTTGAGCGTCAGCCTGCCCGCGCGTTTGGCGGTGTCGTCGCCGAGACGGTACGCGACCAGGCCGTGGCTGAGCTCGTGCAGGGTGATGCACACGAGCGAGGGGATCACGCCCAGCAGGATGCTGAGAACGGCGGAGAAGTCGAAGCCCTCCCATATTTCCTGCAGCGCGCCTATCTCGCTCACCTCCCCTAATATTGGTATTTTATCAAATAAGGGCATAAAAAACAAGCCGGAAGTATAGAGAAATACTTCCGGCTTTGTGTTCCGACGCTCATTCGGGGAAGATCGCGCCGAGCAGTTCTTCCCGGCCCGCTCCGCTCTCGGCGGAGAACGGGATCAGGCGCGCGTCTTCGCCGAGCGCGAGCGTCTCGCGGATCAGGCGCAGGTTCGGCTCGATCTCGCTCTTTTTGAGTTTGTCGAGCTTGTTGGCCACGACGAGGAAGCTCTCGCCGCTGCTCTTGAAGAACTCCGCCATCGTCACGTCGTCCGCCGTGGGCTTGTGGCGCGCGTCGACGATCAGCACGCCCAGATTGTAGAGGTCCTTGCCGGTGAAGAAGCTCTCCATCAGCTTTGACCAGCGCTCCTTTTCCGCACGGGAGACCTTCGCGAAGCCGTAGCCCGGCAGGTCGATGAAGTAGGCGCGCTCGTCGATGAGAAAATAGTTCACATGGACGGTCTTGCCAGGCTCGGAGCCGACGCGCGCGAAGTTTTTGCGGTTCAGCAGCCGGTTGATGACCGAGGATTTCCCCACGTTCGATTTGCCGGCGAAGGCGATGCGCGGCATCGGGCTTTGGACGAACTGTGCGCTCGAAGCGGCGGATTTGACGAATTCCACCCTGTTCAGATTCGGTCTGGCCATGTCCCTCACCTACTGTCTGACGGCGGCGCAGAGCTCCCGCTGCGGGAGCGGCTGAGCCGCGAGCACCTCCGCGCTCTCCCCTGCGGGGACGAGGGCGGTCTCGAGCACCGTGTCGATGTTTCCGGCCGTGACGAAGCGCAGCGAGGCGCGCACGGTCCGGTCGATCTCGGACAGGTCCTTTTCGTTCTCCTGCGGCAGGATCACCGTGGACACGCCCGCGCGGAACGCGGCCATCGTCTTTTCCTTCAGTCCGCCGATCGGCAGTACCCGTCCGCGCAGCGTGATCTCGCCCGTCATGGCGACGTCGCGGCGAACGGGGCGTCCCGTCAGCGCGGAGCAGAGCGCCGTGACGACCGTCACGCCCGCGGAAGGCCCGTCCTTGGGAACGGCTCCCTCCGGGAAGTGGATGTGGATGTCCTTGTTCTGATAGAACTCCGGGTCGATCCCGAGCTTCGCGGCGCGGCTGCGCAGGCAGGTGACGGCCGCGCGGGCCGACTCCTTCATCACGTCGCCGAGATTGCCGGTCAGCTCGATCTTGCCCGTTCCCTCCATGACGGCGCATTCGACGTCCAGCACTTCGCCGCCGACAGAGGTGTAGGCCAGGCCGCGCACGAGGCCGATCTCGTCCCGCTCGTGCAGTTCGTCGGCGATGTATCTGCGCGTGCCGAGCAGCTCTTCCAGCGCGTCCTTTCTGACCGTAAGGCTCCTGATGCGTCCCTCGGCGATCTCGAAAGCCGTCTTGCGGCAGATCTTCGCGATCTCGCGCTCAAGCACGCGGACGCCGGACTCACGGGTGTACAGCGCGATGATCGCGCGCACGGCGTCGTCGTCGAAGCGCAGCTGCGCGGCCTTGAGGCCGTGCTTCTTCCGCTGCTTGGGGATCAGATGGCGCTTGGCGATCTGCAGCTTCTCCTCGTCGGTGTAGCTCGACATCTCGATGACTTCCATGCGGTCGAGCAGCGCGCGGGGGATCGTGTCGGTCGTGTTCGCGGTAGTGATGAAAAAGACCTCGGACAGGTCGAAGGGGATCTCAAGGAAGTGGTCGCGGAAGGTCGCGTTCTGCTCGCCGTCGAGGGCCTCGAGCAGGGCGGCCGCGGGATCGCCGCGGTAGTCGGAGCCGAGCTTGTCGATCTCGTCGAGGACCATCAGCGGGTTGCAGCTCTTGGCCTGGATGACGCCGTTGATGATGCGGCCGGGCATCGAGCCGATATAGGTCTTGCGGTGGCCGCGGATCTCGGCCTCGTCGTGGATGCCGCCGAGGGAGAGGCGGACGCACTTGCGCCCCGTCGCCCGGGCGATGGACTGGGCGATACTGGTCTTGCCCGTGCCCGGAGGGCCGACGAGGCAGAGAAGGCCCCCTTTCACCTCGGGCGAGAGCTGGCGCACGGCGAGGTACTCCAGGATCCGTTCCTTGACCTTTTCCAGACCGTAGTGGTCGGCGTCGAGCACCTTGCGCGCCTTCTGCGTGTCGACGGTCTCCTTCGTGCGGACGCCCCAGGGGATCTCCAGACAGACGTCGAGATAGCCGCGGATAACGGCCGCCTCGGCCGAGCCGAAGGGCTGCTTCTGCAGCTTGGAAAGCTCCTTGAGGAGCTTTTCGCGGATCTCGTCGGAGACGGGAAGGGCCTGGATCTTCGCGCGGTATGTATCGAAATCGTCGCTCTCGCCGTCCGTGCCGAGCTCGGACTGGATCAGCTTGAGCTCCTCCCGCAGGAAGTATTCGCGCTGGCCGCGGTTGACCTGCTCCTGCGTGGCGTCGTTGAGCTCCTTTTCGATGTTCAGGATCTCGATCTCGCGGCTGAGCAGTCTGCCCAGCAGGGCGAGCCGGCGGCTGGGATAGAGCTCCTCGAGGAGCTTCTGTTTGTTTTCGACGGAGAAGCGCGCGTTCTGCGCGATGTAGCTGATGATGAAGCCCAGGTCCGGATTGGCGACGACGTTGAGCAGCTGCTCGTTCATCATGTCGGGGTTGAGCTGCAGATAGTCCTTGAACAGGCTCAGGCAGTTGCGGACCAGCGCCTCCTTGCGCTCGGCGCGCACGCGCTCCGGCCTGTCGGGCAGCGCGGCGACAGAGGCCGTGTAGTACTTGCCCTCGGTCTTCATCTCCAGCGCCTCGGCGCGGTAGACGCCCTCGACCATCACGCGGCAGACGTTGGCGCGCGGCTGGCGCAGCTGCTGCCGCACGCGGCAGACCGTGCCGACGTGATAGATCTCGTCCTCGCCCGGCGCGTCGGCGCTGATGTCCTTCTGCGCCGCGAGGAAGATCTGTCCGCCGTGCTTCACGGCCGCGTTCAGCGCGGCGACGGAGGCAGGACGCTCCACGTCGAAGGTGAGCAGCACGCCCGGAAACACGTTCAGCCCGCGCAGGGGCAGCAGGGGCAGCTGCAGGATATCGTTTGTGTTGATCTCGCTCATGGTCTCCTCCTTTCGGGGATACGGAGGTCTTTGGTATGCTTACGCTTTCGCTTCCGGCAGCTCGCCGCGGTGCAGGACCGTCGGGCTCACGCCGTCCTTGACGCACTGTGCGGTCACGACGACCTTTGCCGCCTCGGGATCGGAGGGCACGGAGAACATGATGTCGGTCATGACGCTCTCCATGACGCTGCGCAGGCCGCGCGCGCCGATCTTGCGCTCGATGGCCTTGTCGGCCACGGCCTCGAGGGCCTCCGGCTCGAAGACGAGCTCGACGTGATCGTAGCCGAGCAGGGCCTGATACTGCTTGGTCATGGCGTTCTTCGGCTCGGTCAGGATGCGGACGAGATCGCCGCGGTCAAGCGAATCGAGCGTCGCCACGACGGGCAGGCGGCCGACCAGCTCCGGGATGATGCCGAATTTCAGCAGGTCGTGCTGCTGGACGTTCTGCAGGATCTCGCCCACGTCGCGCTCGACGCTGCTTTTGATCTCGGCGCCGAAGCCCATGGTCTTTTTGTCCATGCGCTTTTCGATGATCTTGTCCAGACCGTCGAAGGCCCCGCCGCAGATGAAGAGGATGTTCGTGGTGTCCACGTGGATGAACTCCTGCTGCGGGTGCTTGCGCCCGCCGTTGGGCGGGACGTTGGCGATCGTGCCCTCAAGCAGCTTCAGCAGCGCCTGCTGCACGCCCTCGCCCGAGACGTCGCGCGTGATCGAGGGGTTTTCGCTGCGGCGGGCGATCTTGTCGATCTCGTCGATGTAGACGATGCCGCGCTGCGCGCGCTCGACGTCGAAGTCGGCTGCCTGCAGGAGCTTCAGGATGACGTTTTCCACGTCCTCGCCGACGTAGCCCGCCTCGGTGAGCGTGGTGGCGTCGGCGATGGCGAAGGGCACGTCGAGCATCTTGGCCATGGTCTGGGCAAAGAGGGTCTTGCCGCTGCCCGTCGGGCCGATGAGCAGGATGTTGCTCTTCTGCAGCTCCACCTCGTCCTTCGCCGCGTGCAGGATGCGCTTGTAATGGTTGTAGACCGCGACGGAGAGCACGACCTTCGCCCGTTCCTGGCCGACGACGTACTCGTCGAGCCCGGCCTTGATGTCGCGGGGCTTCGGCAGCTTCTCCAGCACGAGCGGCAGGCCGTCGTAGCCCTCGGGCGCCGCGGAGGGCAGATCGCCGATGATGCTGGCGCACATGCGCACGCACTCGTCGCAGATATAGCTGCCGTTGCCGGCGATCAGACGGTTCGCCAGCGACTGCGGTTTGCCGCAAAAGGAGCAGCGGATGCTTTTTCTGTCTTCGTTTCTCGGCATAATGGATACTCCTTCATAAAGGAACGTAAAGGGGGAAACCTACGAAGTTCCCCCCTTCTCGCGATTCTCTTAACGCTTGTAGATCACCTTGTCGATCAGGCCGTACTCACGCGCCTCCTCGGCGGTCATGAAGTGATCCCGCTCGGTGTCGCGCTCGATCACGCTGATGTCCTTGCCGGTATTCTCCGCCAGGATCTCGTTGAGCTTTTTCTTGATCTTGAGGATCTGCTCGGCCTGGATCTGGATATCGGTGGCCTGGCCCTGGCTGCCGCCGGAGGGCTGGTGGATCATGATCTCCGCGTTCGGCAGGGCGATGCGCTTGCCCTTTGCGCCGGAGGAGAGCAGGAAGGCTCCCATCGAGGCGGCCATGCCGATGCAGATCGTTGAGACGTCGGGCTTGATGTACTGCATCGTGTCATAGATCGCGAGGCCCGCGGTCACGCTGCCGCCGGGACTGTTGATATAGAACTGGATGTCCTTGTCGGGATCCTGCGCCTCGAGATAGAGGAGCTGGGCGACGACGAGGCTTGCCGTGGTGTCGTTGACTTCCTCGCTGAGCATCACGATGCGGTCGTTGAGGAGTCGGGAAAAAATGTCGTAGGAGCGTTCGCCGCGGCTGGTCTGCTCAACGACGTAAGGGACCAAACTCATTGTATGATTCTCCCTTTCTGATTATTTGCTGTCCAGGAAAGAATATCCCGATCCCGCAGGAATTATTCGGCCTTGGGAGAGTCTTCCTCCGCCTTCGGCTCGGCCTTCTTGCGGCTGCGCTTGGGCTTGTCGGGCGCTTCCTCGGCCTTCGGAGCTTCCTCCTCGGCCTTGGGGGCGTCTTCCTCCGCCTTCGGGGCGGCCTTCTTCGACGCTCTCTTCTTCGGCGCGGGCTTCTTCTCTTCCGCGGCGGGAGCGGCGGCGACGGCGCTGTCGACGATCAGCCTGCCGGCCTTGTCCTTCTTGACCTCGGCGGCGAGCATCGCCTCGCCGAAGTAGCTCTTGAGCTGCTCGGCGGTGGCGCCGAAGCCCTCGGCCATCTTTTTGACATACTCGTCGATCTCCTCGGCCGTGGCCTCGAGCTTCTCGGCCTCGGCGACGGCGTCGAGCAGCAGGTCGTTCTTGACCTGGTATTCGGCGGCGGGACGGATGCTGGTCTTCATCGTGTTCTCATCGACGCCCATCATCTCCATGAGCTTCTCGAGCGGCATGCTGCGGTCGGTCATGCCGAAGTTGGCGGCATAGTTGCGCAGGATCTCCTCGGCCTTCTCGGCGATCATCGAGTTCGGGACCTTGACGGTCATGTTGTCGATGGCCTTCTTGACGATCTCGCTGCGGAAGGCGCTGTCGGCCTGCTCGTTGAAGCGCTTTTCGATGTTGGCGCGGATGTCGGCCTTGTACTCGTCGAGCGTGTCGAAGCCGTTGTCGCCGGCGAACTCGTCGTCGAGCGCGGGCAGTTCGTTGTAGCTCAGACCGTTGAGCTTGACCTTGAAAACGACGGCCTTGCCGGCGAGTTCGGGGGTATACTCCTGC
Source organism: Candidatus Limivicinus sp. (assembly GCA_045222695.1). GTDB lineage: Bacteria > Bacillota > Clostridia > Oscillospirales > Oscillospiraceae > Limivicinus. Next base: position 11,318 of record JBGUZD010000026.1, on the reverse strand, counting down.
GGGAAGGTGATGTCAAGGTCCTTCTCGTCGCCGACCTTCATGCCGACGATCTGCTCCTCAAAGCCGGGGACGAAGGAGTTGGAGCCCAGCTCGAGCTCGTAGCCCTCGGCCTTGCCGCCGTCGAAGCGCTCGCCGTTGAGGAAGCCGTCGAAGTCGATGTTGGCGATATCGCCCATACGGGCTTCGCGCTCGTCGGCGCTGACCTTGCGGGCGTTGCGCTTGCGCGCGCTCTCGAGCTCGGCGCTGACGTCGTCGTCGGTGATCTCGCGCACGGGGCGCTCGGCCTCGAGGCCCTTGTACTCTCCGAGGGTGACGGCCGGGTAGATCTCGGCGGAGAAGCTGTAATCGACGCCCTTGTCGTCGGTGACCTTGACGTCGGTGATGGCGGGAGCGCCGACGATGTTCAGCTCGCCCTCCTTGACGCCCATGTCAAAGGCGGCGGGAGCCAGCTCGTCCATCGCGTCCTGGTAGAAAACCTCGGCGCCGTACATGCCCTCGATGATGGCGCGCGGGGCCTTGCCCTTGCGGAAGCCGGGGATGTATATATTCTTCTTGGCCTTCAGGTAGGCGGTGTTGAGCGCCTTTTCGAATTCGGCGGCGTCGCAGCTTACCTGGAAGGAAACGGTATTGTCTTCTTTTTTCTCGATGTTCTTGACGATCATGGTTTGATTGCCCTCCTATAATATCTGTACAGACTGCGCTATCATAACAGATTTCACTTGCAAAATCAATGACAAAATGATGAATTGGCCCTCTGTTTTCAGAGTTTTACGGCAATTTGATCTCCATCGGTTCAAAGCCCAGATGGTCGGCGGAAACCAGACGGAATTCCGTGTCTCCCAGTCTGCCGTTGAAGCTCATGCGGCAGCCCTTGCCGTGGATGTGGCCGTAGCAGCAGAGCGGCACCTCATACTCGCGCAGGAGAGCGAGGATCTCCTCGCAGCGGTATCGCAGAAAGATCGGCGGATAGTGCAGGAAGACGAGCTTTTTCTTCTCCCCCGCCGACTCGAGCGAGGTCTTCAGCCGTCCCACCTCGCGCAGCATGATCTTCTTGTCGTGCCCGTCGCCCTTTTCCTCCTCGTAGAACCAGCCGCGCGTGCCGCAGACGGCGTGATCGCCGTATTCGAAGGAATTGTTGTTGAGGATCTCGATCGTGCCGATGCCGTGCGCGGCAAAAAACCTCTTCGCTTTGGACGCCGTGCTCCACCAGTAGTCGTGATTGCCCTTGAGGATGATCTTGCGGCCCGGCAGCGAGTCGATGAAAAGAAAATCCTCCAGCGCGTCCTCCAGGCCCATGCTCCAGCTGAGGTCGCCGCAGAGCACGCAGACGTCGTCGTCATTGAGTTTTGAAAAGCCCTTCTTCAGCTTCTCCGTGTGGTTTTCCCACACGTCGCCGAAGACGTTCATGGGCTTGTCCCTGCCGAGGGCAAGGTGCAGATCGCCGATCGCGTAGAGTGCCATGTCCGACCTCGCATAAATTGATTTCGATGTTCAAAAAATAAAACCGATCCGCATAAGGAAAGGAGTGCTTCGTATGAGCGAGAGCAAGCATGATATCCTGCCCGGCGTGGGCTGCGACGTGACGAGCTGCAAATACAACACCGTCGACTGCCGCTGCTGCGCCGAGGCCATCCGCGTCCGGAACGAAAAAGCCGAAACGCGCGCAGAGACCTACTGCTCGACCTTCCGCCCGCGCGGGAGCGTATGAGATGACGAAAGGGCGGAGCGGATCCGCCCTTACATATCATTCAAAGGCGTTTTCGATGTGGTTGAGCGTGATCCTTCCCTCCGCGCCCTGCGGGGCGTAGATCTCGATCACGTCGAAGCGGGGCTGCAGCTCGGTCTCGTGCTGCGAGAGCCAGAGAGCCGCCGTCGTGCGGATCCGCTGCTGTTTGGCCGCGGTGACGAACTCGCGCGCCGCGGCGAAATCTGCGCTTTTGCGCAGCTTGACCTCGACGAAAACGATATAGCTCCCCTTCCGCGCGATGAGGTCGATCTCGCCGGAGCGGCAGGAAAAGTTCGTCTCGACGATCCGGTAGCCGTGCCAGCGCAGCCAGCGCGCCGCGCGCTCCTCGCCGAAACGGCCAAGCTCATGTCTGTCCATCAGTGCATTTTCCTTAAAAAACTCATGCGGTGGATGGGCGAAGGCCCGAACTCGCGGATCGCGGCGTAGTGCGCCGCCGTCCCGTAGCCTTTGTGCCTTTCAAAGCCGTACTGCGGGTACTTTTCGGCCATCTGAAGCATATAGCGGTCTCGCGTCACCTTGGCGAGGATGCTCGCCGCGGCGATGTCGGCGCATTTGCCGTCGCCGCCGATCACGCAGCGGCTCGGCAGGACGATGCCCTTGCTGCGGTTGCCGTCGATAAGCGCGAGCGCGGGGACGACGGAGAGCTGTTCGATCGCGCGGTTCATGGCCAGAAAGGTCGCCTCCAGGATGTTCTTCTCCTCGATCTCCTCGACGGAGGCGAAGGCAATGCCGAAGGCGATCGCTCTGCCGACGATCTCGTCGTAGAGCGCCTCGCGCCGCTTTTCACTGAGCTTTTTCGAATCGTTGAGCCCCTCGATCACGGCGCCGCGCGGCAGGATCACGGCCGCGGCGCACACCGGTCCGGCCAGCGGGCCGCGCCCGGCCTCGTCCACGCCGCAGAGCGGGGACAGGCCGCTGTCGTATATCTCGTTTTCCAGGCTCCAAAGCTCCGTCATTCCGGTCTCTCCAGGCTCAGGCGGCCGAGCTTGCCGCCGTGGTATTCGTCCAGGAGCGTATTGGCCATACGCTCGATATCGTATTCCCCTTTGGAGATAAGGAAGCCGCGGCGTTTTGCCGCCTGCTCGAGCAGCTCAAAGCCGTTTTCCTCCCCCGTACGGACGACGCCGTAGCGCTCTTTGACCGCGTCGGGGTACAGCTCGCACAGCCGCAGCATGAAGTTCGCGGCAAGGGTCTCGCGGTCGAGCACGTCGCTTTTGATCGCGTTGGTGACGGCCAGCATCTCGCCGACCTCCTGGCTGTCGAACTTCGGCCAGAGGATGCCCGGCGTGTCGAGCAGATCCAGCGAGCGGTCGATGCTGATCCACTGGCGGCCGCGCGTCACGCCCGGCTTGTCGCCCGCCGCGGCTGCCTTGCGCCCGGCGACCTTGTTGATAAAGGTGGATTTGCCCACGTTGGGGATGCCCAGCACCATGACCCTGAGGCCGCGGCCGCTCTGCCCCTTGCGCTCATATTCGGCGAGCTTGTCCCGGAGCAGCTCGCGCACGGCGGCCGGAAAGGCGTTCACGCCGCGGCCCGAGCGCGCGTCCGTCTCAAGCACGGCAAGCCCCTGCTCGCGGAAATACGCGGCCCACTTTTTCGTCACCGCCGGGTCGGCCAGGTCGCAGCGGTTGAGGATCACGAGCCGCGGCTTGCCGGCGGCGAGCCGGTCGATGTCCGGGTTGCGGCTCGAGCGCGGGATGCGCGCGTCGAGGACCTCGCACACGGCGTCGACGAGCCTGACGTTCTCCTCGATCATGCGCTGGGCCTTGGTCATGTGCCCGGGAAACCACTGGATATTCAGCTTTTCAAAGCTGTTTTCGGCCATTATTCCACGCTCCCGAAGCTGTTGAAGGGATAGACCACCAGCAGCACCTTGCCGATGACAAGGCGCTTGTCCACCATGCCGATCCGCTTGTCGCGGCTGTCGGTGGAGGCGTTGCGGTTGTCGCCCATGACGAAGAGGCAGTTGTCCGGGACGGTCTGCGGGCCGATGAAATCGATCTTCGTGGTCGTGAGGACGTCGATATAGTCCTCCTCCAGCGCCTCGCCGTTGACGTAGACGACGCCTTTCTCAAAGTCGATGTTCACCACGTCGCCCGCCACGGCGACCACGCGCTTGACCAGCGCCTTGTTGTCGTCGTAGCTGTCCTTTTTGAACACGACGATGTCGCCGCGCGACGGCTCGTAGAAAAGGTCGGATACCAGCACTTTGTCGCCGTTGTTCAGCGTCGGGAACATCGAGGTCCCGTGCACATCCATGATGCGCAGCACGAACACGAAGACCAGCACGCAGATCAGCAGCGCCGAGATCAGCGACTGGATCCAGTCGTAGGCCTCGCGCCGCGCCTGAACCTCCGGCGGCACCTTTTCTTTTTCCTTTTTCTTCTTTCTGTTCTTTTTCTCGTCCATAGGAAAGTCTCTCCTATCGCGCTTGAATTCTAACTAAATGATTATACACCATTTTATGGGTATGTGGCAATAATAAAAAAAGGAAGCCTCGAAGGCTTCCCCGTTTTTGCTTTCAGGTCATTTGCGTGCGTCAGTCTCCCATCACGCAAGGGGAGATTGTGAAGAGGGGGCGGGGAGCCCTCTCTTCACGTTCAATCATTCCGAAGCAAAAGCCTTCGGCGCTTTTGCTTCGGTCACGAAAAAAGGAAGCCTCGAAGGCTTCCTTTTTTCGTGACATATCAGAGACGCTCTTTGACCTTGGCGCTCTTGCCGACGCGGTCGCGCAGGTAGTAGAGCTTCGCGCGGCGGACCTTGCCCTTGCGGACGGTGGTCACGGAGACGATGGAGGGAGAATGTACCGGAAATACCTTCTCGCAGCCGACGCCGTAGGAAATGCGGCGCACGGTGATGGTCTCGTTGATGCCGCCGTGCTTCTTGGCGATGATCGTGCCTTCGAAAGCCTGCGTACGCTCGCGGTTGCCTTCCTTGACGCGGACGAGGACACGCACGGTGTCGCCGACGTTCATTTCGGGCAGTTCGCTCTTCATGTACTTGTCACTGAGAATTTTGACCAGATCCATTGAAATCCAATCCTTTCGAATATAGACGTTCATATCGGAGGGCGCTCGTTCACGCCGCGCAGCGGACCGCCTTTCTCACGCCTGTGACCCTCACAGGCTTTGATAGGATACCACAACCGCAAACGGATTGCAAGAGTTTTTTTATCGGAAAAGCTTCATTTCCGCATCATAGGTCTCGACGCGCGTGAATTTGGCAAAATCCGGCGCGATCTCGGGCGCGAGCGCGCGCAGCGCGGCCGGCAGCAGGTCGGGGTTGAGCGTAGGGCTCTGCGCGCTGAGCAAGGCCGAGACATGCACGCCGTCCTCCCCCGCCGCGAAGGAGATCTCACGGATCGCGGGGCGGATGTCGACTTCCCCGAAGCCGCGCTTGGTCTTCTTCTCGATCACGATCGAGGGACGGGCGAAAAAGTCCGCGAGCTGTTCTTGCATTATGTCAACCGATCGTTCGTCGTATTCAAACAATCCTTCGACCGCGAGCCACTTCAGTTCCGCGTTTTTTCTTGTAGGCTCGTAGATCTCCAACACCGTGATCCCCTCGGGCATCGTGGCGTTCAGGCGCGCGGTCAATGATGTTATGTCAACTTCTTCGAGCAGGCGGAAATCCATGATCTCACACCGGCTGGCCGTGCCGACGGAGAGCGGCAGGGCGATGGAGATCTGCGGGCGGGGATTGAAGCCCTCGGAGTACTGCAGACGGCTGCCCGCGCGGGAAAAGGCGCGCTGCATCGTCGCCATGAGATCAAGGTGGGAGATGTAGATCGCCCGCCCTGTCTTGGAAAAGCGCATACGCAGTTTATTCATCGCAGTTCCTCCCGTGCAGGAGACGCGCCGCGCCGCAGGCCGAGCAGGCCTTGCGGCAGTCGGGCGAGAGTTCGGAGCGGTACGCCCGCTCGCGCTCTGACAGCAGATGCTGCCGCCGCACGCCGACGTCGATCATATCCCAGGGCAGGACCTCGTCCGTCCCCCGCTCGCGCGAGGCGTAAAACGCAAGGTCGAGCCCGCAGCTCTCGAAGGCCTTTTCCCAGCGGTCGAAGCGGAAGTAGTCCGACCAGGCGTCGAGCCGTCCGCCCTGCCGCCAGACCTCCTCGAGCACGTCGCCCAGGCGTCGGTCGCCGCGCGAGAGCGCGGATTCGATGACGCTGGTCTCCGCGTCGTGCCAGTTGTAGGTGACGTTGCGCGCGGTGATGGAGGAGCGCAGCAGATTCACACGGCGGAGGTATTCCTCCTTGCTGATCTGCGCCTCCCACTGGAAGGGGCTGTGCGGTTTGGGGATGAAGCAGGAGGTGGAGATCGTGATGCGCACGCCGCGGTTTTTGTTCTTCGCGTTCTCGCGCCAGCAGTGCAGCACCTGGTCCGCCATGTCCGCGATGCCGCGGATGTCCTCGTCCGTCTCGGTGGGCAGGCCCAGCATGTAGTAGAGCTTCACGCTGTTCCAGCCGCCCGCGAAGGCGATGGCGCAGGTGTGCAGCAGCTCCTCCTCCGTCACGTTCTTGTTGATCGCGTCGCGCAGACGCTGGCTGCCGCCCTCGACGGCGAAGGTCAGGCCCGTCTTGCGCACGCGCTGGAGGCGCTCCATGAGCTCCATCGAGAAGTTGTCCGCGCGCAGCGAGGGCAGCGCGAGACCGATGCTCCTCGGCTCGCAGTAATCGAGCAGACCGTCGCAGAGCTCGTTGAGGCCGCGGTAGTCGCTTGTGGACAGCGACAGGAGCGTCACGTCCTCATAGCCGGTGTTCTGCAGCGTCTCGATGCCCTGGCGGATCAGCGTCTCCGGCTTTTTCGCGCGGATCGGGCGGTAGATGTGCCCCGCCTGGCAGAAGCGGCAGCCGCGCACGCAGCCGCGGAAGAGCTCGATGTCCACCTTATCCTGCACGACCTCGGTGGAGGGCACGATCGGATCGGTCGGATAGGGGGCGGCGTCAAGATCCTCGACGATGCGCTTGCGCACCTTCTCGGGCGCGCCGTCCTTCGCGGCGATCGACTTTACCGTGCCGTCGTCGTTCCAGGCGATCTCATACAGGCTGGGGACGTAGACGCCGCCGATCTGCGCGGCTTTTGCGAGGAACTCCTTTTTCGTCCAGCCCGACGTCTTGGCCTCGCGCAGCAGGGTAAGGAGCTCGTTGTTCATCTCCTCGCCCTCGCCGATGACGAAAAGGTCCATGAAGGCGGCCATCGGCTCGGCGTTCACGCAGGCGGAGCCGCCCGCGAAGACGAGCGGCAGAAGCCCCGGCCTGTCCGCGCTGCGCAGCGGGAGACCGGCCATGTCGAGCATGTCCAGCACCGTGGTATAGGCCATCTCGTAGCCGATGGAAAAGGCCAGCGCGTCGAACTCGGCGAGACTGTCGCCGCTTTCGAGCGCGTAGAGGGGCATGTCCGCCTTCTTCATTTCCTCGTACATGTCGCCCCAGGGGGCGAAGCAGCGCTCGCACCAGACAAAGGGCAGGCTGTTCATCGTCTTGTAGAGGATCTTCAATCCGAGGTTGGACATGCCGATCTCATAGGTGTCCGGGAAACAGAAGGCCAGGCGCAGTTCAACGCTGCGCTTGTCCTTGATGATCTGGTTGTATTCCCCGCCCGTGTAGCGCGCGGGCTTCTGCACGCGCGGGAGGATGCGTTCGAGACGTTTGTCCATGGCACGCTCCGTTTTCTTTGGTATCGCTTTATTTTACAATAGCTCGCGCCGTTTTACAAGTGCGGTCTTGTCCGGCTGGGCAAGCAGCAGCCACAGCGCGGCGAGCGTCAGCGCCGTGCCCTCGCCCCGCCACATGAGATACGTCCCGGCCGCCAGCAGAGCCGCCGCGAGCGTGAGGCTCAAGCCCTTTGTCAGCGCGTCTCCCCTTCTGCCGCCGAAAAGCTCGGCGGCGAGGATCGAAAAGACGCGGCCGCCGTCGAGCGGCAGGATCGGCAGGAGATTGAAGAGCGAGAGAAGCAGCGACACGCCCGCCGAGAGCGTCAGCACTTCGTTGGAGCCGCCGCGGGAATAGTATGAGGCGGCGAAGGCGTATCCGAGGCCAGCGGCAGGGCCCGCGAGCGCGGAAACGGCATGTCCGAGCGGCGTGCAGAGGCCGGAATACTCGATGCACAGGCCGCGCAGATCCGCCGTGATGCGCCGGACGCGCAGGCCGTAGAGCCGCAGGGCGACGATATGGCCGAGCTCGTGGACGATCACCGGGGCGAGGATGGCGGCGAGCTCGGAAAAGCTCGCCGTACAGTACAGCAGCGCGCCGAGCAGAGCCGCGGCCGGGCTGACCGAAAGGCGTCCTTTGTCCATTTACCTTTCCCCCGTCTCCTCCCCGGTGTAGTCGCGAAAAACGGCGATCAGCCTTTCGCCCAGCTCCCGGTCGCTCAGCCCCCTGCCGAGCGCCGTGACGGCGGCCTTGCAGTCCCGGTCCGCCGCGGCGAAGCGCAGCGTCTCGCGCCGCAGCGCGTCCATCTGCGCGGGAAACAGCAGCTTGATCGCCGTGAGCAGGATGAAAAGCGCCGAGGCGATATAGATCCTGATCTTGTCCACGCGCTCACCTCCTCTCTGCAAGCACTATATGGCCGATGCGGACGGGATATGAAAAGAGCGGGCCGAAAACGGCCCGCCCTCAGGCGCGTTCGCGTGTGAGCGCGCCTTTCGGAATATTCACTTCAGCACGCTGCCGAGGAGCGTTCCGAGAAGATTGCCGTCCTCCTTGCCGCTTGCCGCGCCGAGGAGCGCGCCGAGCGCGGGCATCTCGTCGGCCTTTCTGCCGATGAGCTTGAGCAGCAGCGCTACGCCCGCCTTGCTGCCCAGCAGCGAGGAGAGCAGCGAGCCGTCCTCGTCGTCCTCCTTTTTGCTCTTGCTCAGGAGCTTGATCAGCAGAGACACGCCGCCGACCTTCAGCAGCAGGCTGACGAGGCCCTTGCGGTTTTTCTTTTTCTTCAGCAGCTTGAGAAAGAGCGCCGTGATCTCCTTGTCCGAGAAGATCCTGCTCGTCCCCTTCGTGAGGTTGGCGAGGTCCTGCTCGCTGACTTCGTTTCCGACGAGGGTGCGCAGCGTTCCCTCGACGTCCGTCTCCATGCCGCGGACGACCTTGGGATCGTCGTTGAGCGCGTCCAATACCTTTTCGATGGCTTCCTGTGTCTGCATATGGCTTTTCCTTTCCGCGGCCGGGCGGCCGCACGGTCGAATGCTGCCGGATAGATACGAATATTATACAGCAAAGCAGAGAAAAGGCAAATGCTTTTCGCTGTTTTTCTCCTGCTCCCGCTTACTCATCGAAGATGAAAATATCTTCTTGACAATTGCCGGATTGCTCCTTATAATGTAAAAGCTGTCCGGGAACGGGCGGGCAGATCGGGGTGTAGCGCAGATGGTAGCGCGCTTGGTTCGGGACCAAGAGGCCCGGAGTTCAAATCTCCGCACTCCGACCAAAAGAACGGCAGAGGGTTTTCCCTCTGCCGTTCTTTTCATTCGGCGGGCATATTCGCTTATTTCAGTTTATCCAGCAGCGCCATAAGGGCGTTGTGGCGGTGGCTAATCGCGTTCTTCTCCTCCGGCGGGAGCTGCGCCATCGTGCAGCCGCGCTCCGGCAGATAGAACAGCGAGTCATAGCCGAAGCCGTTCTCCCCTGCTTCGGCGCGGGCGATTTCGCCGTAAACGAAGCCCTCCGCCGCCGTCATGGAGCCGTCGGGTCGGACGAGCGCCATCGAGCAGGTGAAATGCGCCGCGCGGTCATCGATGTCTTCCATCTCCCGCAGCAGCCTGCGGCGGTTGGCCGCGTCGTTGCCGTGCTCGCCCGCGAAGCGCGCGGAATAGATCCCCGGCGCGCCGCCGAGCGCGTCCACGCACAGACCGCTGTCGTCCGCCAGCGCGCAGCAGCCGGAAAGCTCCGCGATCTCGCGCGCCTTCTTTGCCGCGTTCTCGGCGAAGGTGGCGCCGTCCTCCACGGTCTCGTGTTCGATCCCCGCCTCGCGCAGCGAAAGGATCTGCTCAAAGGCGCCGCCGAGGATGGCGCGGATCTCTTCGAGCTTGTGGGCGTTGTTCGATGCGATGATCAGCTTCATGCTCTTTTCTCCCATAGATGATAACAGCCCCATCCTTCGGGATGAGGCTGATGGTGGAGCGGATGATGGGAGTCGAACCCACCTTACCGGCTTGGGAAGCCGAAGTTCTACCGATGAACTACATCCGCGCGTATGTGAAGTATAGCATTCGGAGCACAAAAATTCAACTGTTATTTTTCCGCTTTTTCCGATGAAAAACGCGCGTACGGCTCCCGCCCGGAAAGCCCGGCAAAGGAAACCGTACGCGCGATTTTTTACGGCTGAGGCGACGCCTCGGGCCCGGGCGAAGGCTCGGGACGCTTGATGAACATCAGGTTCAGGTCCACCGGGCCTTCGATGCCCGGGACCTCGCCCTCGTGCGTATACTGCCAGATGTTGCCCGCGTAATAGAAGCTGGGGTAATCGCCGGGCTCGGCAAGCCACAGCTTGCAATCCTTCAGGCGGCCAAGATCGAAGCTGTAATAGCCGAGCTGGCGGTTGAAATAGATGCCGGCCTCATAACCCGCGGCGCGGATCGTCTCGCAGAAGGCAACGCCGCAGTCGCCGATGATGCTGGGGTCGAGCTCGTTCGTGCGGGCGTCGGGCGTGTCCTCAAGCTTTTCCCAGTCATACATGACCGGGAGCGTGATCTCAAAGCCTTCGATCTGTTCAAGGACGTATTTGGCCTCTTCGATCGCCTCGGCGACGTTGACGGCCTGCGAATAGAAATAGACGCCCACGTCAAGGCCCGCTTTGCGCGCGTTCTCCGCATTGGTGCGGAACCAGGGGTCTTCAAACAATCCGCCCTGCGTATAGCCGCGGTAGCCCGAGCGGATATACGCGAACCTGACTCCCGAGGCGGCGACCTTCTCCCAGTCGATCTCCCACTGATGCTCGGAGACGTCGACGCCCAGGACCGTGTCGTAATCCTCGCCGGTATAGATGATCTTGCCGTCGTAAGTGTCAAAATCCTCTTTTTTCAGCCCGCTGACCTCTACGCCTTCGATGGGCGTGATCCACACGTCGTTGAAGCCGTCGTTGATGAGGACCTGCCCCTCGTGCGGGTCGATATATTCTTCCTCCTTCGGCTGGCGCAGCTTGATCAGAACGACGCCCAGCGCCGCCGAAAGCAGCAATATGATCAGCAGCAGGCCTTTGCCGCGGCTGTTTCTCTTTCGCATTCGATCACCTGTCTCTCTTTGATCCGCTTTATCATAGCATACCCCGAAAGCGATTGCAAATGACAAAAAAGACTTCGCGCGCGTCTTGATAATTCTTCAGAAAGAGGAAAAATATTTATTGACAAATAAGGCTGTATTTGCTATTATAAGCGGGCTGACGGGCTGAACGGAAACGCTGGTGTAGCTCAGCAGGTAGAGCAGCTGATTTGTAATCAGCAGGTCGGGGGTTCGAATCCGTCCACCAGCTCCACCTGACAGTCGGCAACTGAATATGGGGGAATTCCCGAGTGGCCAAAGGGGACAGACTGTAAATCTGCTGGCAATGCCTTCGGTGGTTCGAATCCACCTTCCCCC
>JBGUZD010000025.1:0-7657 GCA_045222695.1 Candidatus Limivicinus sp. | reverse complement strand
CGTCGGAACGGTCTTCAACGGCAGCGGCGAGCGTTACGTTCTCTCCGCCGCGCTCGATCCCATCGCGCCCGCCGAGCAGATCACGCTGAGCTATACGGCCGGCGAGCTTTCCTCCGCGTTCGGCGACACGGCGCTCTTCGACGGCGGCAACAGCGTCTCTTTCGTGATCGAGAGCGGCAAGACGGCCGCCTCCGGCAGCTTCGCCGAGCTGGACGCAGACCTGGCCGAGACCGCCATGGGCAGCTACGGCCGACAGTTTACCGCGTGGAAGCTCATCCTGCCCGGCGGCGCGAGCATGCTCGTGCAGGGCGGCGATCGCTTCACGCTCTCCTCCTCGGCCACCCTCGAGGCGCAGTGGAAGGAATACTCCGCCAAGCGTTCCGTCACCTTCCGTGTCACGGACGTCAGCGGCGAATACAAGGGCAGCCCTTATGTGCCCTCCGAATATACGATCAGCAGCGGCTCCCTGGCCGAGGGCCATACGGTCTCCTCCGTCGTTTACTCCGGGCAGCAGACGCTTCCCGGCGTGAGCACCGGCAGCGCCGCCTTCACGATCTCCGACGCAGAAGGCAACGACGTCACGGACAGCTATGACGTCAGCGTGATCAACTGTTCGATCACCGTCTCGGCGCGCGGCGAAAAGCAGCCTCTCACCGTCACCTTCTCCGATGCGGAAAAAGAATATGACGGCAGCTCCGACGTTTCCGCCGCCTACTCCGTTACCGACGGCGCTCTGCTCGGCAGCGACCGGCTCTCCGCCGGGAACATCACCGGCAGCATCACCGGCGTCGGGACGGGCAGCGTCAGCGGCAGCTTCACCGTGCTCAACGGCGAGAGCGACGTCAGCGAAAACTATGATATCACGGTTATCGCCGGCACGCTGAACGTGAAGCACCGCGCGATCGTCCTCACGGCCGATTCCGCGGAGAAGGACTATGACGGCAAGCCGCTGACGAAGAACAGCTTTTCCGTCACTTCCGGCACGCTCGTCTCCGGCCACACGATCAGCGCGACGGTCGCCGGCTCGCAGACCCAGGCCGGCTCCTCGCCCAACAAGATCGACCCCGCCTCCGTCAAGGTCATGGACGGCGACAGGGACGTCACGGCGCAGTACGGTATCCGTCTTGCGGACGGCACCCTGACGGTCCGCGGCCCCGCCTCGACCACAGCGCTCACGATCACGATGAAGAGCGCCGAAAAGGTCTACGACGGCACGGCGCTCACCTCCAAGGACTATGAGATCACTTCCGGCTCTCTTCTTTCGGGCGATAAGCTCGTGATCGGCACGGTCACGGGCGGACAGACGGACGTGGGCGAAAGCAGCGTGACAGCCGCCTTTACCGTCAAACGCGGCGAAGACGACGTCACGGCCTTCTATACGCTGACGGTCGTTCCCGGCAAGCTGACGGTCAAGCCGCGCGATATCACGCTCACCGCGGCCTCGGCCTCGAAGATCTATGACGGACGCGCGCTGACGCGCGACAGCTTCAAGATCAGCTCCGGCGAGCTGGTGAAGGGCCACAAGCTGACGGCCGGCGTCTCCGGCTCTCAGACCGAGATCGGCTCTTCGGCCAACGTCGTGATCAAGACCTCCATCAAGATCACGGACGGCTCCGGCAACGACGTTGCGAAGAACTACAACGTCACCACGGCCGCCGGCACGCTGACGGTCACGCGCGATCCCGTCACGCCCATCACGCTCTCCGTCGGCGACGCCAGCAAGATCTATGACGGCAAGCCCTTCCGCTTCCTCTCCTCCGACGTCAAGGTCACCTCCGGCTCGCTGCCCTCCGGCTACAGGATCGAGGCGACCTTCAATCCCGAGGCGCCTACCGACGCCGGCCGCTACGAGGTCACGATCAAGAACGTCACGATCCGCAACGCCTCCGGCGCCGACGTGACGAGCCAGTTCAACATCAGCCGCGCCAAGGGCACGCTCACGATCACCGAGCGTCCGCTCACGATCGAGACGAAGGCCGCGAACAAGGTCTACGACGGCACGGCGCTGACCGAACGCTCCACGCCGAACATCACCGGCCGCGTCGAGGGCCACCAGGTCACTCTGCGCATCACCGGCTCGCAGACCAAGGTCGGCTCGAGCGACAACACCGTCTCCGACGTGAAGATCACCGACAAGGAGAGCGGCGCGGACGTTACGAAGAACTACGCGATCAGCTATCAGTACGGCAAGCTGACCGTGAGCGAGGCCTCCTCCGGCAACGGCGACAGCGGTTCCGGAAGCGCATACAGCTGGGTCAGCGGCAGCGCGGGAACGCTCTACATCAAGCTCGACCACGACTACGACGGCTTTGAGGGCCTGCAGGTAGACGGGAAGGATCTTGACCGCAGCAGCTACACCTCCGCCTCCGGCAGCACCGAGATCTGGCTCAAGGCCAGCTATCTCAATACGCTCTCCTCCGGAACGCACACGCTCAAGGCGAAATACGCCGGCGGCGAGAGCGCGCAGACCAGCTTCTCCGTCAGCGGCAGGCAGACCACCCGCACCGGCGACGGCAGCCGTCTGGGCCTGTGGATCGCGATCATGGCGGCCGCTCTTGTCGCAGCCTTTGCCGTGGCCTGGTATCTCTTCCTCGGCAAGGATCGCCGCTGGAAGAAGCGCCCGGTCAGGAAAAACAAATAAAAGAAAAGAAAAAGAAAAGCTCACGGGGCGATCTGTCCCGTGAGTTTTTCTGCGGATAAAACAAAGGCGGCATCTTACAATGCCGCCTTGTGTTTTTTAATAATAGCGCTTGTTCTTGTTCTTGCGGGCCGCTTCGGATTTCTTGCGGCGCTTGACGCTGGGGCTCTGGTAATACTCCTTCTTCCTCAGGTCGGCCAGAACGCCGGACTTGGCGCAGCTGCGCTTGAAGCGTTTCAGAGCGTTGTCCAGAGACTCGTTTTCCTTGACGTAGATTTCAGACATTTATTTCCCTCCCTCCAAATACACCTTGCGGTGCTTCAAGGGCCAAATGATTGGCTTTTCAACAGGCATATTATAAGGGTTTCGGGTGATCTTGTCAAGCACAAGTTCTTCTTACTTGACGATCAGGTTGACGATCCTGTTTTTGACGACGATCGTCTTGACAAGCGTCTTGCCTTCCGTCTGGCGTTTGACCTTCTCGTCCGCGAGCGCGGCGGTGACGATCGTCTGCTCGTCGCAGTCCGCGGGGACGGTGATCGTGCTGCGCAGCTTGCCGTTGACCTGCACGGCCATCTCGTGCTCGGAGGCGATGGTCTTGCGCTCGTCGAACTTCGGCCAGTCCATCTGCATGGCCATTTTGCCGTGCTTCGCGGCAAAGCCGCAGAGCTCCCACATCTCCTCGGCGATGTGCGGGGCGAAGGGAGAGAGCAGCTGGATCAGAACCTCGAGATCGCCCTTCGTCAGGCCGTTCGAGTAGAACTCGTTGACCAGCGTCATCAGCGCGGCGATCGCCGTGTTCATCTTCAGCTGGTCGATGTCGTCGCCCACCTTCTTGATCGTGCGGTGGATGCTGGCCTCGTTCTTTTTCGAGATCTCCGGATCGTCTTTCACCATGTCCATGAGGTTCCAGCAGCGGTCGAGGAAGCGCTTCGAGCCCTTCACCGCGTCGTCGGACCAGGTGGCGACCTTCTCAAAGTCGCCGATGAACATGATATACACGCGCATCGTGTCCGCGCCGTAGGCCTTGATGACGTCGTCGGGATTGACGACGTTGCCCAGGGACTTGGACATCTTCACGGAGGGGCGCAGCGCCTCATTGCCGTACTTTTCGATCAGCGCCTTTTTCTCCTCCTCGGTCTCGACGTTGCCCACGTAGTGCGGGTTCTGACCCAGGATCATGCCGTGCGAGGTGCGCTTGGCATAGGGCTCTTTGGTGTGGACCACGCCGATGTCGTAGAGGAACTTGTGCCAGAAGCGGCTGTAGAGCAGATGCAGCGTCGTGTGCTCCATGCCGCCGTTGTACCAGTCGACCGGGCCCCAGTACTCCTCGGCTTCTTTGGAAACGAGCTCCTTGTCGTTGTGCGGATCCATATAGCGCAGATAGTACCAGTTCGAGCCGGCCCAGTTGGGCATGGTGTCGGTCTCGCGCTTGGCGGGGCCGCCGCAGCAGGGGCAGGTGGTGTTGACCCAGTCGGTCATCTTGCTGAGCGGACTCTCGCCGTCGTCGGTGGGCTCATAGCTGTCCACCTGCGGCAGGAGCAGCGGCAGCTCGCTCTCGGGCAGGGCGACCCAGCCGCACTTCTCGCAGTTGACCAGGGGGATCGGCTCGCCCCAGTAGCGCTGACGGGTGAAGACCCAGTCGCGCAGCTTATAGTTGACCTTTTCTCTGCCCCAGCCCTGCTTGACGGCGTATTCCTTCATGGCGGGGATGGCTTCTCTGACGGTCATGCCGTTGAGGAAGCCGGAGTTGACCATGATCGCGTCCTCGTCCTTGGAGACGAAGGCTTCCTTCGTGATATCGCCGCCGGAGACGACCTCGATGATCGGAAGACCGAACTTGGTGGCGAACTCCCAGTCGCGCTGGTCGTGGCCGGGCACGCCCATGACGATGCCGGTGCCGTAGCCCATCAGCACGTAGTCGGAGACGAACATCGGCACGATCCCGCCGGTGGCGGGGTTCGTGACCTCGATGCCCTCGAGCTTCACGCCGGTCTTGTCCTTGTTCAGCTCGCCGCGCTCGAAGTCGGACTTGCGGGAGGCGGCCTCGCGGTAGGCCTGGACCTCGTCCCAGTTGGCGATGCGGTCCTTCCACTTCGCCAGCAGCGGATGCTCGGGCGAGATGACCATGTAGGTCACGCCGAAGAGCGTGTCGGCGCGCGTGGTGAAGACGGTGATGTCGTCGGGAGTGTTGGTCTTGAAGGTGACCTCGCAGCCCGTGGAGCGGCCGATCCAGTTCTTCTGCTGGATCTTGACACGCTCGATGAAATCGAGATCGTCCAGATCGTCGATCAGACGGTCGGCGTACTTGGTGATGCGCAGCATCCACTGGCTCTTTTCCTTGCGGATGACGGGCGAGCCGCAGCGCTCGCACATGCCCTCGACGACCTCTTCGTTGGCGAGGCCGACCTTGCAGCTCGGGCACCAGTTGATGGGCATAGTGGCCTTGTAGGCCATTCCGTTCTTGAACAGCTGCAGGAAGATCCACTGCGTCCACTTGTAGTACTTCGGGTCGGTCGTGTCCACGACGCGGTCCCAGTCGAAGCCGTAGCCGAGCATTTTCAGCTGACGGGTGAAGTTCTCGATGTTCTGCTTCGTGACGACGGCCGGGTGGATGTGGTTCTTGATCGCGTAGTTCTCGGTCGGCAGGCCGAAGGCGTCAAAGCCGATCGGGAAGAGGACGTTGTAGCCCTCCATCCTCTTTTTACGCGTGACGATGTCGATCGCCGTGAAGGGGCGCGGATGGCCCACGTGCAGGCCCGCGCCGGAGGGGTACGGAAACTCGATCAGACCGTAAAACTTGGGCTTATCGCTGCCGGTGACGGCGGCGTAAGGCTTGGAGACTTCCCAGTTGTCCTGCCATTTCTTTTCTATGGCCGCAAAATCGTATTTCATGGTTTTATCATCCCTTTTTATAATTTCCCCCGTTTCGGCACGGGGATGCTCCTGCCGCCCCTGTAATCAGGGGCGCGGAAGGGATGAGGGGTCAACAGCCTCGGCGTCGCTCCAGAGGCGCTCCAGATTGTAGAATTTGCGCGCCTCGTCCGTGAAGACGTGGACGATCACGCAGCCGAAGTCCATCAGCACCCAGATGTCCGAGCGCAGGCCCTCGCGGCGATGCAGGGGCTCGCCCGCCTCGTCGAGGCGGCGGTCCACCTCGTCGACCAGCGACTTGATGTGCGGCGCGGAGCTGCCGTTGCAGATCACGAAATAGTCCGCCAGCACGGTCTGTCCGTCGGTCTTGAGGACCTTGATGTCCTTTGCTTTCTTGTCGTCCAGCGCGTCTACCGCGACGGCGGCGATTTGGGCGGGAGTCAGCATCTGTTCATTTCTCCTTCTCGTTGTACCAGTCGAATGCTTTCAGCGTATCGACAAAGACCTCGCGGCCGGAGCGGCGGATCTCCTCGATCGTCATTTTCAATCCCAGAGCCATCGCCGCGTCGAGGTCCTCATAGGCGAGAGCGCGCAGCTCTTCGATGCCGTCGAAGTCGCGGGTCGGCTCGATATAGTCTGCCAGATACAGGATCTTTTCAAACCGTGTCATGTCCGGCTTGCCGGTGGTGTGCCAGCGGATCGCCTCGTACACGGCGTCGTCTATGCCGAAAAGATCGCGCGCAAGAGCCGCGCCGGTCTTGGCATGGAGCAGGCTTTTGTTCTGTATTTCGGAATTATCGTTTATGATACCATACTTTTCGCAGTACTGCAACTGCTGATCTTTCGTACAGCGCTTGGTGATGTCGTGCAGGATGGCCGCCTCGGCGGCCAGCTCGGGATCCTCGCCCCACTGTCTGGCCAGGGCGACCGCCTCGCTCTCGCAGCCGGCGACATGCGCCACGCGGTATTCGTCGAGATAGTCCAGCACCTTGCTCCGCAGCCAGGTAAGCTCGGGCTTCGCGTCGTAATACCGCCGCCGGATGATCTCGGCATAGACCGCTTCGGGCAGAAGATCCTCTCCCGCGCGCAGCGGCAGCCTCTCGCGGATCTGCTCGGAGCTGGCCTCCAGCGGCTCGTGCGCGAGCAGAACGATCCGCGCGCCGTACGCGCGCTCATATTCCTCCGCCTTTCCGCGCAGCAGCTCTCCGTCCTCCTCCGCGCGGGCGAGCACGGCGAGCGAGCATTCCTCGAACAGGAAGCGGAAGTGATACCATTCCTCGAAGCTCAGGAGCATGTCCGTCCCGATGACGAGGCAGATCTCGGCCTCGGGGTATTCCGCGCGCAGCTCGCAGACGGTGTCATAGGTGTAGCTTTTCCCGCCGCGGCGGAGCTCGACGTCGCTGACCTCTCCTCCCGGGATCTCCGCGAAGGCCAGGCGGCAGAGCTCCATGCGCTCTTCGGGGCCCGGGCTGTCCTCGGCGAGGGCCTTGTGCGGCGGAACTGCGGCGGGGACGATCAGAAAGCGGTCGGGCGCGAGGCTGCGCGCGACGGTCTTCGCCGCCTCGACGTGTCCCAGATGCGGAGGGTTGAAGCTGCCTCCGTAGACGGCGATCCTCATGCTTTCTTTCTGTCCTTCGGCAGCTCGATCCTCGGCTCTTTCGCGTTGCGCCGATAGAGCACGAACTTGGTGCCGATGCATTGGACCGGCTCTGCGCCGCAGCGCTCGCACAGCTCCTCGCAGGCCTCGCGCGCCGTGAGCATCGAGCTCTCGAGCACCTTGCCCTTGACGAGCTCGCGCGCTTTGAGCGCGTCGACGACGGACATCACGAGATTGTCCGTGATGCCGCCCTTTCCGATCTGGATGATCGTGTCCTCGTTCATCGCAAGGCCGCGCAGATACGCGCGCTGTTTACTGGTGATTGCCATATTATTCTCCTATTCCTTATTGCCTTCCCCTTGGGGAAGGTGTCGGCCGCAGGCCGACGGATGAGGGTGTCGTTCCTTTTGAGCGCTCTCGTGGGAGCGCTGTCGGCCGCAGGCCGACGGATGAGGGTGTCGTTCCTTTTGAGCGCTCTCGTGGGAGCGCCGTCGGCCGCAGGCCGACGGATGAGGGTGTCGTTTCTTTTGAGCGCTCATGTGGGAGCG
>JBGUZD010000024.1:0-14015 GCA_045222695.1 Candidatus Limivicinus sp. | reverse complement strand
GCCTTCCTTTTCAAACAGATCGTTGTTCACCAGCATGCCGTAAGTCCTGGAGAAAACCGGCACCAAAAACACATGGCCTTCTGCGTCATGATTGAGGAGGCCCGGGCGGATGCAGTCCAGATTCAGCCTCAAAGCGGAGTCTGAAAGCTCCTCCATATGCGCGCATACCGAAGCGTATTTTTCATTTCCCATCATCCAGGTGTATGAGAAAAAAATGTTGGGCTTGTCATTGCTTTCCAGCGTTGTGCCAAGGACGTTGTTATAATCATCCAGCTTCACATAGCTCAGCTGCACGTTCGGATATATCTCATTGAATTTGTCGAATTCAGCCTCCAGTGCCTCGAAGTTATCGTAGCTTCCGACTACAGTGATGCTGCAGCTGGTACTTGTATCGAGGGAGGGCTTGAATCCGGCTGCGGTTTTTTCCTGCGGTTTCCCGCCGCAGGCCGTCAGCGATACCAGTATGCAGATGAACAGAATGACACAAAGCAGCCTCCTCATGATCTTTTTTCCTCCTTGATTCTACGTATTTCTTTGATGACAAGTTTAATATCTACAGGTTTTGCGATATGTCCGTTCATACCGGCGTTCAGACACTCCATGACGTTTTCCGAAAACGCGTCCGCCGTCATGGCTATGATCGGTATGGAAGACGCCCACGGATCATCGAGCGTGCGGATATTCCTTGTGGCGTCGAGCCCGTTCATCTCCGGCATTTGTATATCCATAAAGACCAGATCATACCTGCCTTCTGCTGCCTGATTCATCATTTCCACGCAGATGCGTCCGTTTTTGGCGCGCTCCGTCGTGATTCCGAACATTCCAAGCATGGTGGAAATGTTCTCCCAGTTGATTTCATTATCCTCCGCAATGAGGACGTTCATTCCCTGCAGATCGGAATAGTCGTTCTCCGGCTCGACGGACTTCGCCTCGTTCCCGAGCAGCTCGTTGATCTTGTCGTAAAGCCTGGAGCGGAACAGCGGCTTGCTGACGAAGCCGTTTGCCCCGGCGTCCTTCGCCTTTTCCTCGATATCCGACCAGTCATAGGCGGAGATCAGCAGGATGGGAACGCTTGAATTCACCTCTGTGCGAATGCGGCGGATCGTTTCGACGCCGTCGATATCCGGCATCTTCCAGTCCAGGATCACAACGCTGTAGTCCCGTCCTGTTTGATGCCGATGCGTGATCATGCCGAGCGCCTCCAGTCCGCTTCCCGCGCGGTCGGCTGTTACGCCGAGAGACTCCAATGTGTCGACGGCGGTCTCCAGGAGGATCTCGTCGTCATCGACGACCAGGACGTCCATCGGCTCGAGCATCATATCCTCCCGCTGCCGATCGGCAATGGGAAGATCCAGGATTACGGTGAAGGTCGTTCCTTTACCCTGCTCGCTTTGGCAGTCTATGCTGCCTCCCATCAGATCGACCATCTTCTTTGTGATGGCCAGTCCGAGCCCGGTCCCCTGGATGCTGTTCACCCGGCTGTCTGTCTGGCGCGAAAACGGCTGATACATGTTTGCCATAAACTCCGGGCTCATGCCGATGCCGGTATCAGAGACCCTGTAGGTCAGCCGCACACAGCCGGGCTCTTGGCTTTCCGCCTCGCGCACGTCCACGCTGACACAGCCGCCGGGCTCCGTGTATTTGATGGCGTTGGAAAGGATATTGATATAGATCTGATTCAGCCGGAGCTGGTCGGCGTAGAGATATTCTTTTTCCATCCGACCAGTGCGGAAATTGAAATCGATATTCTTTTCCTTGATCATCGGCTGGGAGAGGTTCACGAGATTTTCCACCACCTCAACGATGGAGAATGTCTGCGGGCTGAGGTTCAGTTTTCCGCTCTCGACCTTGGAAATGTCCAGGATATCGTTGATCAGGGTGAGCAGATGATTGCTGGCCAGCGTGATCTTCCGCAGATTTTCTCTTACCGAATCCGTATCTCCGAGATTCTTTTCCGCGATCGTCGTGAGGCCGATGATCGCGTTCATCGGCGTGCGGATATCGTGAGACATGGTGGAAAGGAAATCGGTCTTCGCCTTGTTTGCGGTCGCCGCTTCCCGGGCCGCCGCCTGGAGCTTTTTATTGAAAGAAAGCATGACGGCCAGATCGAAAACGAACAGGATCAGAAGTCCCGCGGATACGAAGCCTATCAGCAGCCAGTTTTCAGCTTTGACGCTCAGGTCCTTCATCGGCATGAAACTGAGAAGCGTCCATCCCGCTGTGGCGCTGACCGGGGTATAGGCGAGGATACATTCCTCACCGCGGGAGTTGAGCATGGTAAGAGAGCCGGTCGACGAAGTGATTTGTCCGAAGATCTCCTGCGCGGAGGAGGGATCGATCGCGTTGTAAGACTTGTAAAACTCAAAGAAACTGGAATTCTTGAAGGAATGGCCCTTGATGATGTAGTCTCCGTCCGCGTCGATCATGGAAAGCTCGACGCTTTCAAACTCCTCCTGCGGGAAGACCCATTTCTGCTCAAGCTCTGCAAGCGGCAGCACACGCAGCAGGATGGCTTCGCGCAGGGTGCCGGTTTCTGGATCGTGAAGCGTAATAAAATTGCAGAAGGCGATGGACTGTTCCCCGTTGATCGGGTTCGTATAGGAACGGGAAATGTTGATGGATTCCCCGATATCGGAGATCCAGCTCACGTCGTTCAGAAGACCGATCCGCGCGTAGGAGACGGCGTCGTCGCCGGAGCCGTCCTGCCTCGTTCTGGTAGACAGGCCGGACAGCGTGTCGGTATATACGATATGCGCGGAGGCGTTCGGCAGCACGTGAGAGATCCGAATGAAGGAAACGGCATCCTCGATGGTCATGTTCTCGCTGTTGATATAGCGCGCCCACACGTCGCAGATGCGCTGTTCGCCCTCCAGGTAATTCTCAGTGACATGTTCCATAGAGATCGTGGTATTCTCAAAATGCTCTATCTGCCTCAGGGTTGTGACTCTGTTCTCATTATTGGAATAAAGAACCACAATGGTCAGCATAGCGATCATAATGAACACATTGACAATAGTGATCCATGTTTTTTTCATTGCGCTTTCTGCTCCTCCGCTTTTTCTTTTCCACACGAGCCAGCATATCTGCAAACCCTTGCAGCATATATTTTGGGATTCCCTTCTGTTTTCGCTTTACAGGTAATGAAGCTGTTTGCTTATTGAGCGGCAACTTTTCAGTCCATAAAACGCTTGTATCCTTTTCTGTGCCCTTTCTCGCAGGGTTTTGTCTTTCCCACACAGCAAAGCGCTATACAAAAATATGGTATCACAGAATCTTGTGGGACACAAGTTTTCTTTTTACATCGAATAATCTTCCTTTTTCATTTCTGCAGAGCCTGCAGAAATGAAAAAAGCCCAATTACCGTTTAAAGCAGTAACAGGGCTATGTATGGAGGCTTTTCTTTGGAAAGGAAAAGACGCCCGGCAGAAAGAACTGTCTGCTGAGTGCCTTAGATTAGGATAAAACCTGATTAGAAATGTCTGGATCGGTCAGATTCGGCCAAACGGACCAGTTTCAAATCGCAGTCTGGATAGAAGCCAGGAAAGAGGGTAAAAACCACTTATCGAGGAGGAGACATGCCGCCCTTCAATCCACGAAAAAGCACTTTTTGCTCTCCTTCATTTAGCCCATTTGTTAACTATAAAGGCCCGAAAAACGGCGGTTAGCCCCTCGTTAACTATAAAAAATCGGTCGAAAACCCTGAAAGGCCATGAAAAACCATCAAAGATTTCCGGGCATGAAAAAACCCTGAAATCGTTGAGATTCCAGGGTTTTTTGATGATTTCGACTCGAGATCAGCGCTTGCTGAACTGGGGAGCGCGGCGTGCGGCTTTGAGGCCGTACTTCTTACGCTCTTTCATGCGCGGGTCGCGGGTCAGCAGACCGGCGGCCTTGAGGGCGGCGCGGTTGTTCTCGTCGACGACGAGCAGCGCGCGGGCGATGCCGTGGCGGATGGCGCCGGCCTGGCCGGAGACGCCGCCGCCGGCGACGGTAGCCTCGATGTCGACCTTGCCGACGGTGCCGGTGGTGACCAGGGGCTGGCCGACGATGAGCTTCAGCGTCTCGAGGCCGAAGTAATCGTCGATGTCGCGGCCGTTGATGGTGATGACGCCGCTGCCGTTGGGAATGAGGTGGACGCGGGCGATCGAGGACTTTCTGCGTCCGGTGCCGTACATATAGGGCTTCTTGGTCTTATAAGTAGCCATGTTTTATTTCCTCCTTCTCAGCGATCCCAGACTTCGGGCTTCTGGGCGGCGTGGTCGTGCTCGGGCCCGCGGAAGACGCGCAGGCGCTTGAGCTGCCAGTCGGCGATGGTGTTCTTCTGCAGCATGCCGCGGACGGCGAGACGCATCGCAAGCTCGGGCTTGTTGGCCATCAGGTGCTTGTACTGGGTCTCCTTCAGTCCGCCGGGGTAACCGGAGTGGGTACGGTAGTACTTCTGCTCCAGCTTCTTGCCGGTGAGGACGGCGTCCTTGGCGTTGATGATGATGACGTAGTCGCCGCAGTCGACGTGGGGGGTGTAATCGGTTTTAAGCTTGCCGCGCAGCAGATCGGCGGCGAGTGCAGCGGTTTTGCCCATGGGCTTGCCGGCTGCGTCAAGGACGTACCACTTGCGGGTAACGGACTCCTTGGTGAGCATGGTCGTGGACATAGTTGAGCCTCCGTATAGAATCAAATGTTTTGACATTTTCAGGCGCGCTTGCTACAATCTTTTCAAGACTCCCGCAAGCGAGCTTTCTCTTTATACCACAGCGTTTTTTGCCTGTCAACAGATTTTTTGATTTTGAATTTGAAATCTCTTGAAATCTCGCAAAATCTCGCGAATGCTCCCAAATCCTGAAAACGATTTTTATTTTTCGTGGTGACGACAATGGACAAGCTTCTCAACGACTTCACCGGGACCGTGCGCCGCGCGGTGGACGACTATCACATGATCGAAGCGGGCGACGCCGTCGCGGTCGGCGTGTCCGGCGGCAAGGACAGCCTGCTGCTGCTCCTCGCGCTCGACCATCTGCGCAGCTTCTACCCCCTGCCCTTCACGCTCGAGGCGATCACGATCGAGCTCGGCTTCGAGGGCATGGACTTTTCTCCCGTCGCGGAGCTCTGCGCGGCGCGGGGGATCCCCTACACCCGGATCAAGACGGACATCAAGGAGATCGTCTTCGACGTGCGGCAGGAGGAAAACCCCTGCTCGCTGTGCGCGAAGATGCGCCGCGGCGCGCTCAACGACGCGATCCGCGCGCGGGGGATCTCCAAGCTGGCGCTCGGCCACCACTTCGACGACGCGGTGGAGACCTTCCTGCTCTCGCTGCTCTTCGAAGGGCGGCTCAGCTGCTTTAGGCCCGTGACCTATCTCGACCGCTCCGGCGTCACGCAGATCCGCCCGCTCGTCTACGCGGGCGAGAAAAAGATCGCAAGCCTTGCCGAGGCGCTGCGGCTGCCCGTGGTCGAAAACCCCTGCCCGATGGACAAGAGCTCCAAGCGCCACGAGGTCAAGGAGCTGCTTGCCGCGATGAGCGCGGACTATCCCGACATGAAATCCAAGATCTTCGGCGCGATGCAGCGCCTGCCCCTCCCCGGCTGGGAGCCGGATCAGAACTACCACGACCGAAACAACGAAAGACGGCTTTCGGGAAAAGTATAAAGCTTGAGACTGCAGACAAACTCAAAGCAGCCCTCTCCGCGCGGAGAGGGCTGCTTTGAGTTCTTCTTGCGCCGGCGGCGCGGATTTGGTAAAATACAAGGTAAGAAATCATTTGAAAAGGGGGCGTGAAGAGGATGCTCAGACTGATCATCGGCAAGGCCGGCACGGGCAAGACCGCGGCCGTCATCGCCGAGATCCGCGAGGCCGTGGAAAAGGGCCTCGGCGGAAGGCTCTTCATCGTGCCCGAGCAGTACAGCCACGAGGCGGAAAGGGAGCTCTGCGCCCGCTGCGGCGACAGCCTTTCGCTCTATGCCGAGGTCTTCAGCTTCACGGGCCTGGCGCGCCGCGTGCTGCAGCAGAAGGGCGGCTCCGCCGCGCCCTGGCTCGACAAGGGAGGGCGGCTGCTGTGCATGGCGCTGGCGCTCTCCCAGATCGCCCCGCGCCTGAAGCTCTACGGCGCTGCCGCGCGCAAGGCCGAGCTGCAATCGGCCCTGCTCGCCGCCGTGGACGAGTGCAAGAGCGCCGCGGTCACGTCCGGGATGCTGCTCGCCGCCGCGGAGCAGGCCGATGGCGCGCTCGCGCAGAAGCTCTGGGACCTCTCCCTCGTGCTCGAGAGCTACGACGCCGTGGTCTCCAACGGCCGCGCCGATCCCTCCGACCGCCTGGACCTGCTCGCCGAAAAGATCCCCGCGAGCGGGATCGGCAGCGAAAACCGCATCTATATCGACGGCTTCATCGACTTCACGCGCCAGGAGCAGGCCGTGATCCGCGCGCTGATGGCGACCGGCGCGGAAGTGACGGTCTGCCTCACGCTCGACGAGCTCCGCGGCGCGGACGAGGTCTTCGCCCTCTCGCGCACGGCCGCGCTGCGCCTGCTCGACGACGCGGAGGAGCTCGGCTGCAGCGTACAGCTCGAGCGCATGGATCTGCGCGGCGAAAAGGACGGCGCGCTCGAATACTTCACCGACCGTCTCTTCGCTTATTCCGCCGCCCGCTGGGACGGCGGGAAGGCGGATATCCGTCTCGCGGCTGCGCCGGACCTCGTGTCCGAATGCGAGCTGGCCGCCGCGCGTGCGATCGAGCTTGTGCGCGAGAAAGACTGCCGCTGGCGCGACATCGCCGTGGCGGTCCGCGGCTTCGAGGACTACCGCCGCACGCTCGAGAGCGTCTTCGCTCACTACGGCGTGCCGCTTTACACCGCGCGCAAAAGCGAGCTTCTGGACAAGCCCCTGCCCGCGCTGATCGCCTCCGCCTACGAGATCGTCTCGGGCGGCTGGGACGTGGACGACGTGGCGAGCTATATGCGCACGGGCCTCGCCGGGCTTTCGATCGAGGAGTGCGACGAGCTGGAAAACTACCTCTTCCTCTGGCAGCTGCGCGCCCCGGCCTGGGAGCGCGAGGGCGACTGGCGCCAGCATCCGGAGGGCTACGGCAAGCCCTTTGATGCCGGGACCGAGGAGTGCCTCGCGCGCATCAACGCCCTGCGCCGCCGTATCGCCGAGCCGCTGAAAGCCTTCGCGCGCAGCTCGCGGCTCTCCCACACGGCGGCCGGACAGGCTGCGGCCCTGTCGGGCCTGCTGCTGGACCTGAAGCTCAACGAGCGCCTGGCCGAACGCGCCGAGACCCTCGCCGCCTCCGGACGGGAGGAGCTCGCCGCCGAGACGGCGCAGCTCTGGGAGCTCACGGTCGGCGCGCTCGAGCAGAGCGCGGCCGTGCTGGGCGACGATCCCATGGAGGCCGACGAGTTCGGCCGTCTCTTCACGCTGATGCTCTCGCGCTACGACGTCGGGACGATCCCCGTCTCGCTCGACCGCGTCTCCGCCGGCGACTTCGACCGCATGCGCCGCCGGGAGATCCGCCATCTTCTCGTGCTCGGCGCCTCCGAGCAGCGGCTGCCCGCCGCGGAGGAGAGCGGCGGCGTGTTCTCCGAGGCCGAGCGCGCACAGCTGCTCGAGCTGGACATCGACCTCGGCGGCGCCGGGGACAGCGAGCTCTGGCGGGAATTCTGCCTGATCTACAACTGCCTGTCTCTGCCCTCGCAGAGCCTGAGCCTTTCCTATTCCCTCGCCGGCGGCGAGGGCGCGCAGCGCCCCTCCTTCGTGATGAGCCGCGCCGCGCAGCTCTTCTCCCTGCCGATCGAGCGCCCGGACATGACGGCCGTGCGCGCGTCTTCTGCCTCAAGCGCGCTTTCCCTCGCCGCGAACGCCGGCCGGGACGGGCGCGCCCGCGCCGCGGAGGAATACTTCGCCGCGGCCGAACCCGAGCGCATCGAGAGCCTGCGCCGCGCCGCCGTACTGCGCCGCGGCCGTCTCTCCGAGGCGGCGGTGAGGGCGCTCTACGGCGAGCTCCCGCGCCTGAGCGCCTCGCAGGTAGACAAGTTCTCCGCCTGCAAATACGCCTACTTCTGCCAGTACGGACTCCGCGCCAAGCCGCGCGAGAGCGCGAGCTTCCGCCCCATCGAGATCGGCAGCTTCGTCCACGAGGTGCTGGAGAAGACCGCGCGCGAGGTCAAGCGCCGCGGAGGCTTCGCCGCCGTGGATGACGAGGCCGTCAAAGCGATCGCCGAGGAGGCGATCGAGCGCTACGTCGAAGAAGAGCTCGGCGGCCTCGGGGAGAAGAGCGAGCGCTTCCGCCATCTCTTCGCGCGCCTGCGCGCCGACGCGCGGCGCATCGTGCTGGACACCGCCGCGGAGCTGCGGCGCTCGGATTTCGAGCCGATGGACTTTGAACTGAACTTCTCCGATGCCGCCCGCAGCCCCGTGCTGCTGGGCGAGGGGAACGCCCGCGCGCAGCTCGTCGGCATCGTCGACCGCGTGGACGGCTGGGTCCACGGCGACAGGCTGTATCTGCGCGTGGCGGACTACAAGACCGGCAAAAAGAGCTTCTCGCTCTCGGACGTGTGGTACGGCCTGGGCCTGCAGATGCTGCTGTATCTCTTCGCCCTCGCCCCCGAGGGCGCGGAGCGGGACGGCCGCGAGATCGTGCCCGCGGGCGTGATGTACGTCCCGGCGCGCAGCGCGCTCGTGGCCGTGGACAGCGCGGAGGAGAGCGGGGAGATCGACAAAAAGCAGCGCGGCGAGCTGCGCAGGAGCGGTCTCGTGCTGGACGATCCCGAGGTGATCCGCGCCTGGGAGAAGGCCGACGAGCAGCTTTACATCCCGATCAAAAGGACCAGGGGCGGCGGCTGGAGCCCGGAGAGCGTGGCCTCTGCCGCGCAGATGGGCCGGCTCTACCGCCATGTGCGCAAAACGATCGCCTCCATGGCCTCGGAGCTGCGCGGCGGCGCGATCGACGCCGACCCGTATTTCCGCAGCCGGACGGACCGCGCCTGCGAAAACTGCGACTTTTTCGAGGCCTGCCGTTTCGCCGAGGGCGAGGCGGGCGAGGAAAGCCGCTGCTTAAGAAAGCTCAGCGCCGACGAGGTCTGGGCGCTGATGGACGGAGAGGGGGAGAGCGATGCCTGAGATCGAAGCCACGCCCTCGCAGAGAGCCGCGATCGAAAGCCGCGGCTGCGCCGTGCTCGTCTCCGCCGGCGCGGGCAGCGGCAAGACGCGCGTGCTCACCGAGCGCCTGCTGCGCCAGATCGAGGACGGAAGAGATATCGACAGCTTCCTCGTCATCACCTTTACCCGGGCCGCGGCGGCCGAGCTCCGCGGCCGCATCATGGCCCTGCTGGCCGAAAAGGCGGCGAAGGACCCGTCGAACCGCCATCTGCGCCGCCAGAGCGCGCTGTGCCGCCGCGCCGCCATCCAGACGATCGACGGCTTCTGCTCGGATCTGCTGCGGCAGAACTGCCATCTGCTCGGCCTCGCGCCGGACTTCCGCATCATCGAGGACGACCGCGCCGCGCAGATGAAGGCCGCGGCCCTCGACAGGACGATGGAGGAAGGCTACGCGCATCCCGAAGCGCATCCCGGCTTCCTCGCGCTGGCCGACACGGTCGGCGCGGGACGGGACGACCGCCGCCTGTGCGAGCTGGTGCTCGAGCTGCACGGCAGGATGCAGTGCCACGCCCGGCCGGACAAATGGGCCGCGGAGATGATCGAACAACTGCGCGCCCCGGTCGGCGACGTGTCCGAAACGCCCTGGGGCAGAGAGCTTCTCGAGAACCTGCGGCGCAGGGCGGACTACTGGGCGGAGGAGCTCGAGCGCGTCCTCGCCCTCATGCGCGCCGACGAAAAGACGAAGAAGTGCTACGGCGCAAACCTCGAGACGGGCGCGGAGCAGCTGCGTGAGTTTTCCCGCGCGCTGCGCCTCGGCTGGGACAGCGCGCGCGCCTGCGAGCTCTCCTTCCCGCGGGCGGGCTATGTGAAGGAGCCCGACGACCCGGAGCTGACGGAGTATGCCAAGGCCCGGCGCGCGAGCTGCATGGACGCCTGCAAAAAGATGAAGAAGACGCTCGGCGCGTCCTCGGCGGCCCTGCTTGCGGGCATGGCGCTCACGCACGACGCGATGGAGGCGCTGCTGCGCCTGACGCTGGACTTCGACGAAGAATACGCGCGCGCGAAGCGCCGCGCCTCGCTGCTGGACTATTCCGATCTCGAGCATTTCGCCGCGCACCTGCTCACCGACGAGAGCGGCGCTCCCACGGCCCTCGCCCGCGAGGTCTCCGCGCGCTTCACGGAGATCATGGTCGACGAGTACCAGGACGTCAGCCGCGTGCAGGACGCGATCTTCCGCGCGCTGTCGAAGGACGGGCGCAATCTCTTCCTGGTCGGCGACGTCAAGCAGTCGATCTACCGCTTCCGTCTGGCCGATCCGGAGATCTTCACCGAAAAATACGGCAGCTTCCGCGACTTCGACGAGGCCGCGGAGGGCGAGCCGCGCCGCATCCTGCTGCGCGAGAATTTCCGTTCGCGCCGCGAGATCGTCGACGCGGCGAACGCCGTGTTTTCCCGCTGCATGTCGCGCGCGCTGGGCGACGTGGACTACGACGACGCGGCCGCGCTGCGCTTCGGCGCGGCTTACTATCGGGGCGAGGGAGAAATCCCCGAGCTGCTGCTCTTCGGCGCGGCGGCGGCGGAGGACGAGGGCGAGACGCCCGACCGCCTCGAATATGAGGCCGAACAGGTCGCCCGCCGGATCGAGCGGCTGCTGCGGGAGGCGCCGATCATCACGACGAAGGACGGCGAGCGGCCGCTGCGCTGCGGCGACGTCGCGATCCTGCTGCGCACGGTCGCAAACGTCGGCGCGGTCTTCCGCCGCGCGCTGCTGCGCCGCGGCGTCCCCGTGGCGGCCGCCCGGGGCGGGGAGTATTTCGCCTCTCTCGAGGTCGCGACGGTCATCGACCTGCTCGCGCTCATCGACAACCCGCACCAGGACGTGCCGCTCATCGCCGTGCTGCGCTCGCCCGTCTTCGGCTTCACGCCCGACGAGCTCTCCGCGATCCGCGCCGCGGATAAAAACGCGGACTTTTACGACGCGCTGTGCCTGCGCGCGCAGAGCGACGAAAAGTGCCGCGCCTTCCTCGAACGCCTGGGGGCGCTGCGCGCCGCCGCGCCGGACCTCGGCTGCGCCGATCTGGTCTGGCAGATCATCGGCGAGCTCGACCTGCTCGCGATCGCCGCGGCCATGGACGAGGGCGAGCGGCGGCGGAGCGATCTCATGGAGCTCGTCGCGCTCTCGGAGGACTTCGAATCCACCGGCTGGCGGGGACTGCACCGCTTCGTGCTGTGGCTGCGCCGCCTCGCCGAGCAGGGCCGCGACCCGGAGAGCGCCGCCGCGCCGGAGGGCGTGCAGATCCTCTCGATCCACAAGTCCAAGGGCCTGGAATTCCCCGTCGTGTTCCTCTGCGACCTCGCGCACAGCTTCAACCTGCGCGAGAGCAGCGCGCGCGTGCTCGTCCATCCCGTGCTCGGCCTCGGCGCGAAGGTCACGGATCTCGAGCGCCGCGCGGAGTATCCCACGCTCGCCCGCACCGCGATCGCACGCCGCCTCACGCGCGAGAGCCTTTCGGAGGAGATGCGCCTTTTGTACGTGGCGATGACGCGCGCGAAGGAAAGGCTCGTCATGAGCGCCTGCGTCAAGAATCCGGAAAAGCTGATCGCGTCGCTGCGCCCCGCCGCGCAGGGCCCGATCGCGGCCGAGACGCTCTCGAACGCCTCGAGCCCGCTGCATTGGCTCGTCACGGCGATCCTCGCGGACGGAGGCGAGCATCTGCGCCTGCGCGTCTGCGGCGGCGAGGAGGGCGATCAGACCGGAGAGGCCGCCTTACCCGAGCCCCCGGCGGACGAGGCCTTCCGCGCGGAGCTGGAGCGAAAGCTCGCCTTCCGCTACGCCCACGCGGAGGCCGAGACCCTGCCGAGCAAGGTCACGGCGACGGAGCTCAAGGACCGCGCCGAGACAGACGAGGACGCCGCGAGCATCGCGCCGCGGCATGCGCGCAGCTTCCGCGTCCCCGACTTCGCGGCAAAGGACAAGCCCCTCTCCGGCGCGGCGCGCGGCACGGCGACGCATCTGGTGCTGCAGTACATGGACTTCACGCAAACGGAAAGCGAGGAGGCCGTGCGCGCCGAGATCGAGCGCATGAGACGGGAACGCTATCTCTCCGACCGCGAGGCCGAGGCCGTGGATGCGCGGGCGATCGTAAAGCTCTTCGCCTCGCCGCTGGGCAGACGCATCCGAAACGCGGACATGCTGCGGCGCGAGTTCAAGTTTTCGCTGCTCTGCCCCGCAGACGAGCTGCTCGGCGCGCGCTCGGACGACGAGGTGCTGCTCCAGGGCGTCGTGGACTGTCTGATCGAGGAGGGCGGCGCGCTCGTCGTCGTCGACTACAAGACCGACGCGGTCCGCACGGACGAACAGCTGGACGAGCGCCGGGCGCTCTACACGCCGCAGCTGCGCGCTTACGCCGCCGCCATGACGCGCATCTTCCGAAAGCCGGTGAAGGAGTGCGTGCTGTACTTCCTCTCGGCGGGGAAGGAAGCGCGCGTCGAACTCGGATAAAAAGGGCGAAAAAAGTGCTTGCATTCTGGTAAACGCTGTGTTACAATCCACTTTGCGTCTTGTAACTATGCCTTTGGCAAATCAAGACAGCCTTGATCAAGGAGACAACACCCATGAAGGAAGGAATCCATCCGAAGTACGAGCAGACGACCATTCGCTGCGCCTGCGGCGCCGTCATCGAGACCGGCTCCACCAAGAAGGACATCACGGTCGAGATCTGCTCCAAGTGCCACCCCTTCTACACCGGCAAGCAGAAGCTGGTCGACACCAGCGGCCGCGTTGACAAGTTCAACAAGAAGTACGGCATCAAGTAAGAATCGGATATGAAGACAAAGCCTCTCCCGGACGCGGGAGAGGCTTCGTCTTTTTCGGAGACGCTTCGACAGGCGGGGGGAGAAGGGCAAAGAGGGGATTCACTCACTTAAGGATGAGGATTGCAGCATCTTCTACCGTTTTCTTCATTTCATAGACCACCAAAAATCCCGAGTTGTTGTGATCCTCAGTCGGCTGCACGGCCTTCACTCCGCAGTTCCTGCACCGGCTTCAGTTTTGCCCACCTGTTGATTTTTATGATCATGAATACGGTAAGCCCCACCAGCAGCAGTGCAGAAGCAAGAAGCAGCAAAAGAAACAGATCATCCATCTTAAGGGCAGAAATGGAACTGTCAAACAGCGTATGCAGGAGCGCGGGGATCAGCACTGCCGGAATGTAATAGCCTTTCTTTCCCGACTCCAGCGCCTTTCCAATGTAGAATCCCATGATCGCGCCAAAGGTAAAGTGGAAAGGGGTAACAGCCCGGAATATTGCTGTGATCAGATCGCCGTTCACATACGTGATATCTTCCAGCAGCTGAAAACCTACGCCTACGATCCCTCCGCATATCACCAGATCCAGCCATGTTTTTGCAAATCTTTTCTTTCCGGTAGAAAGCCGAATGAACAGAAAGCGGCTCAGTTCCTCCACCAATCCGACAGACAGGAAAGTACCAATAAACGCTGACAGGTATGTCTGGCCGGCAGCCCTTGAACGAATTTCCGCCAAGCTGTTCTTGATCGTTTCCGGATCCGGATTGCTCATCCACAGTTTCAGAGTATCAATTCCGATCAACCGATACGCCCGAACACAAAGAATCAACAGAGTAACGACCGCGGCCACCACCATGCTAAGCATTCCGGCGATAATTAGTCTGCGGACGTCTCCCTTCTCAAAAGGGTTCTCCGTTTTCTTTTTGATCAGCCATCTGATCAGAAGAACAGAAACTGGAAGAGATAATATTGCACACAGGATACCCATATATGCTCCTTTCCGAAAATCGACTGCAATCGCGGCAACGAATGAGGTTGTATTCCGACTGTCGCATGATTTTACCATAATAACCGATCACACGCAAGAATTCTCAGCTACATTATTGTGCAGCAAGATATA
>JBGUZD010000023.1:0-2320 GCA_045222695.1 Candidatus Limivicinus sp. | reverse complement strand
TGGAGATGGAGCAGATCAAGGGCGTCGACTCCACCGAGCGCACGACCCTGGCCGAGCTCAAAGCCGGGGCAAAGCTGGTGGTGAAGGAGCGGCTGATGACCCACGGCAGCCAGAACGCCGTGAGCACCTATCAGGTCAATCTCAACGGCGCGGGCGCGACGGCGGACGTAGTCTCCCGCTCGGTCGCGCGCGACGACTCGACGCAGACCTTCAACGCCCGCATCACCGGCAACGCCCCCTGCAGCGGCCACACCGAGTGCGACTCGATCATCATGGACCGCGGCCACATCCTGGCCATCCCCTCGCTCGAGGCCAACGACGTGGACGCGATGCTCGTGCACGAGGCCGCGATCGGCAAGATCGCGGGCGATCAGCTCATCAAGCTGATGACCCTCGGTCTGACTGAGGCGGAGGCGGAAGAACAGATCATCAACGGATTCTTGAGATAGGAGATAAGAAAAATGTTTCTGAAGATCACCAAGCTCATCGGAAAACCCGTATGCGTCGCGCTGTACGCCGTTTTTGCGGCGCTCGCGGCCAAAAGAAAACCCCTGCCGCTCATCCTCCTTTTCGCGCTGCACCTCTTCGAGACGCTCACCGTCGGCCGCAAGGTCGCCAGGGAGCATTCCGTCGGCGCGCTCGAGTGGATCGCGAACTGCCTGTGCTTCGGCTTCACCTGGTGGCTGCCGATCCGCGAGGGAGAATAAAAAGAAAACGCCGTGTGCGGCATCGCACACGGCGTTTTTTTCTTTTCAGAACAGATGTTTTTCCAGCATGGCGCACAGCGCTTCAAGGCCAGCACGGTCGGCCTCGGTAAAGCGCGCCTCGACGGGGCTGTCGATATCGAGCACGCCGATCAGCTCTCCGCCGTCGTGCAGCGGCACCACGATCTCGGAGCGCGACGCGCAGTCGCAGGCGATATGTCCCGGGAAAAGATGCACGTCCTTCACGAGCTGCGTCCGGTCTTCCTTCGCCGCCGTGCCGCACACGCCGCGGCCCCACGGGATCTCGATGCAGGCGGGGCGTCCCTGGAAGGGCCCGAGCACCAGCTTGTCCCCTTCGGCGAGATAAAAGCCCGCCCAGTTGAGTTCGTCGAGCGTCGTATAGATCAGCGCCGAGACGTTGGCGAGATTGGCGATGAGATGCGGCACGCCGTCGATCAGGCCCTCGGCCTGGGCGATCAGCGCGGGATAATCGGTTTTCTTCATCTGGCGGCGCCCCCTTTTTCAGATAAAACGATGATAGCCCATCCCGCAGAGCTTGTCAAATGTTTTCCCTATTGCGAACTGCGGCGAAAGGGCGTATACTGTGCCGGATCCTTTCAAACGAGGTCTGATTCATGTCCACGATCCGTTCCTTTATCCGGCGCGAGCCGGTGCTGCTCATTGCCGCGCTCGCCGCGGCGATCAGCTGCTTTGTCGTCCCTCCCGACGCGCAGTATCTCGGGTATATCGATTTCCGCACGCTGGCGCTGCTCTACTGTCTGATGACGGTGGTGGCCGGGCTGCGGCAGGCGGGTCTTTTTGCGCATCTGGCGCACACGCTCTGTCTGCGGGTCGGAAACCTGCGCGCCATGTGCGCGCTGCTGGTCGGGCTGTGCTTCTTTTCTTCCATGCTCATCACCAACGACGTCGCCCTGCTGACCTTCGTGCCCTTCGCCGTCGTCGTGCTCGGCATGGCCGAGCGGCGCGACGCGCTGATCCGCATCGTCGTTCTGCAGACCGTCGCGGCCAACCTGGGCAGCATGCTCACGCCCGTGGGCAATCCGCAGAATCTCTATCTCTATTCGTATTACGACCTCTCCCCCGCCGCTTTTTTCTCGGCGACTTTTCCGATCTGGGCGCTGTCGTTGCTGCTGATCGGTCTGTGCTGCTTTTCTCTTTCAAAGGAGCGTATGGAGGTCTTCCTCGGCGAGGAGCCGG
The DNA here is from genome assembly GCA_045222695.1 of Candidatus Limivicinus sp. GTDB lineage: Bacteria > Bacillota > Clostridia > Oscillospirales > Oscillospiraceae > Limivicinus. The sequence continues at coordinate 398 of JBGUZD010000023.1, read as the reverse complement.
GCATGGACGCGCGCGGCGTGGCGCTGCACGCGCTGCTCTTTATCGTCTGTCTGCTGGTCGTGCTGCGCGTGATCACCTGGCCCGTCATGCTCGCCGTTGTGGTCGCCGTGCTGCTCGTGCTCGACCGGAAGCTGCTTCTGAAAGCCGACTTCATGCTGCTGCTGACCTTTGTGGCCTTTTTCATCTTTGCGGGGAACCTCGCGCGCGTCGGCGCCGTGGATGCGCTGCTGCGCCGTCTTCTCGGCGGACGGGAATACTGGACCTCGCTGCTGTTCAGCCAGGTCATCAGCAACGTCCCCGCCGCGCTCCTGCTCTCCGGCTTTACCGACCGCTCGCGCGAGCTGCTGCTCGGCGTGAACATCGGCGGGCTCGGCACGCCGATCGCCAGCCTTGCGAGC
>JBGUZD010000022.1:0-3090 GCA_045222695.1 Candidatus Limivicinus sp. | reverse complement strand
CAGGATATCGTCGGTCGAGGGGTTCATTGTCTGTCCGCCGGTGACGACCGCGTCGCAGCCGAGGTCGTTGAGGAACAGGGATTCCATGCCCGCGCCCGCGCTGACCGTGACCACGCCGTAATCCTTTTCGGGAGCGGCGAAGCTGAGCTCGTCCGCGTCCTCTTTCGGCTCTTCCCGCTCAGGCGTTTTCTTTCCCACCTCATAGTCCTCGGCGCCCTGAGCGGTCATGGGCTCCTCGCCGCGCTGCTGGGCCTCGGCCTGCATGCGCATGTTCTCGATGTCGGCCACGACCAGCTCGCCGTATTTCAGGCTCTCGGTCAGGGCGGAGGCGGGGATGTCGGTGTGGACATGGACCTTGAAGATCTCGTCGTCCTCGCTGATGACCAGGCTGTCGCCGATCGAATCGAGATACAGCCGCAGCGGGCGCAGGTCGATATCGAAGCTCTTCTTTTTCACGATGTAGACCGTGTCGAAGATGTTCACCGTGGGGATCTCGACCTTTTCCGCGGTAAAGACGCGGCCTTCGCCCGTCTGCCCGGCGCTCTCTTCGGCGGGCGCGTCGGGAGCGGCCTCGCCGCGCAGGGAGGCGAGCATCGCGCGCAGGATCACGAGATAGCCCATGCCGCCCGCGTCGACGACGCCGGCCTTTTTCAGCACGGGGTTCTGGTTGACGGTGTCCTCCAGCGCCTGATCGCCGACCTTGAGCGCGCAGACCAGGCAGGTCTCGAGATCCGAGCCCGCGCCGGAGGCCTGGGCCGCGGCGGCGGAGGCCAGACGCGAGACCGTCAGGATCGTGCCCTCGGCGGGCTTCATAACGGCCTTGTAGGCGGCGTCCACGCCCTCGTTCATCGCGGCGGTGAACTCCTCCGGTCCGGCGGTCTCCAGCCCCTTGAGGCGGCGGGAGATGCCGCGGAAGAGCAGCGAGAGGATCACGCCGGAGTTGCCGCGCGCCCCGCGCAGCAGCGCCGAGGCCACGCAGGAGGAGACCTCGTCGATCGTGGAAAAGCTCTTTCTGCGCAGCTCGACGGCGGCGTTGCCCAGCGTCAGGCCCATGTTCGTGCCCGTGTCGCCGTCGGGGACGGGAAAGACGTTGAGCTCGTTTATCTTCTGCATGTTGGCATGCAGCGCCGCGTCGGCGCAGAGGATCATGTCGCGGAAGGCCGCGGCGTCGATATAATTGTTCAAGGGTTCTCCCCCCTGTCTGTTATCTGATGATCGTGTCGATATAGACGTCCACTTTTTTCACCGGGACGCCGGCGGACTGCTCAAGCTTCCAGCTGGTGTCCTTCATGATGCTGCGCGCGACGGCGCTGAGGTTCACGCCCGCGTCGACGCCGATATGCAGCTCGAGCGAGACGCTGCCCTCCTCGTCATAGTGGACGACCACGCCCTTGGACATGGACTCCCGGCGCAGCAGCTGCCAGGGCCCGCCCTCCTTGGAGCAGGCGACCATACCCTTGACGCCGAAGCAGCTCGTGGCCGCGTCGCCGGCCAGGTAAGTCAGCACGTCGTTGGTGACGCTGATCTCGCCGCACTCGTTCGTGATTTTCACCATGGGGCTCATCTCCTTTGCGCGGATATCTTTTTCCCCCGCGGATACCGGGGTCAAAAGCCGTTCTATTATAAACTATTTTACCCAAAAGCACAAGTAGTGTTTTTTAGCTGCAAAACGGCCGTAGGAAAGGCGAAAGGAAAGAAATTTCTCTCTTCGGACGGTTGCCTTTTTGTCAAAAGAATGATAAACTGTTTCTGTTGAGCAAGTACCCCGGAACGCAAGACAAAAAGCATTTTTGAATGAGGAGAGATAATCGTTATGAGACACTTCAAAACGATGGACGGCAACAACGCTGCCGCCCATGTATCCTACGCGTTTACCGAAGTCGCGGCGATCTACCCCATCACCCCGTCCAGCCCGATGGCCGACTATGTCGACCAGTGGTCTGCCCAGGGCCGCAAGAACATCTTCGGCACCACCGTCAAGGTGCAGGAGATGCAGGCGGAGTCCGGCGCGGCCGGCGCGGTGCACGGCTCTCTCAACGCCGGCGCGCTGACCACCACCTACACCGCCTCCCAGGGCCTGCTGCTGATGATCCCGAACATGTACAAGATCGCGGGCGAGCTGCTGCCCGGCGTGTTCCACGTCAGCGCCCGTACCCTTGCCAGCCACACCCTGAACATCTTCGGCGACCACAGCGACGTCATGGCCTGCCGCCAGACCGGCTTTGCGATGCTGGCCGAGTCCAACGTCCAGGAGGTCATGGACCTCAGCCCCGTCGCCCACCTCGCGGCGATCAAGGGCCGCGTGCCGTTCCTGAACTTTTTCGACGGCTTCCGCACCTCGCACGAGCTGCAGAAGATCCAGGTCTGGGATTACGACGATCTCAAGGACATGGTCGACATGGACGCCGTCAAGGCTTTCCGTGCGCGCGCCCTGAACAGCGAGCACCCGACGATGCGCGGCTCGCACGAGAACGGCGACATCTTCTTCCAGAACCGTGAGGCCTCCAACAAGTACTACGAGGCGGTCCCCGCGATCGTCGAGGAGTACATGGGCAAGATCAACGCCAAGCTCGGCACCGACTACCAGCTGTTCAACTACTACGGCGCCCCCGACGCCGAGCGCGTCATCATCGCGATGGGCTCCATCTGCGACGTGGCCGAGGAAGTCATCGACTACCTGACCGCGCAGGGCGAGAAGGTCGGCCTCGTGAAGGTCCGCCTGTACCGTCCGTTCTGCCCGGACAAGCTGCTTGCCGCGATCCCGGCCACCGCGAAGAAGCTCGCGGTGCTCGACCGCACCAAGGAGCCCGGCGCCCAGGGCGAGCCGCTCTACCTCGACGTGGTCACGGCTCTCGCCAACGCCGGCAAGACCGACGTGTCCGTCATCGGCGGCCGCTACGGCCTCGGCTCGAAGGACACGCCTCCCGCTTCCGTCTTCGCCGTGTATGAGGAGCTGACCAAGGCCGAGCCCAAGCGCCAGTTCACGATGGGCATCGTCGACGACGTCACGAACCTCTCCCTCGAGGAGAAGCCCGCCCCCAACACCGCGGCGGCCGGCACCATCGAGTGCAAGTTCTGGGGTCTCGGCGG
>JBGUZD010000021.1:0-4805 GCA_045222695.1 Candidatus Limivicinus sp. | reverse complement strand
AGCTGCGCGCCCATGTTCTCAAAAGCGTCCTCCAGCTCGATCTCCTTGGCGATGGTCACGCCGTCGTTGGTGATCAGCGGAGTGCCGAACTTCTTGTCGAGCACGACGTTGCGGCCCTTCGGACCGAGGGTGATCTTGACGGTGTTCGCAAGCTGGTTGACGCCGCTCTCTATCGCTTTTCTGGCTTCTTCGCCGTAAATGATCTTCTTAGCCATGATGAAAAACCTCCTTGAATTACTCTAATACCGCGAGGATATCGCTCTGGCGGACGATGGTGTACTCGACCTCGTCGAGCTTGACCTTCGTGCCGCTGTACTTGCCGACGAGCACCTGGTCGCCCGCGGAGACGACCATCTTGACCTCGTTGCCGTCCACGACGCCGCCGGGGCCGACCTCGACGACCTCGTAGACCTCGGGCTTCTCCTGGGCGGAGGCCGTCAGAAAGATGCCGGAGGAGGTGCGCTCCTCGGCCGCGTTCTGCTTGAGAACGACTCGATCAGCTAAGGGTTTGAGTTTCATGCCTATATACCTCCAAAATGTTATTAACAAAAATCAGCTTCGTTAGCACTCAAAAACTCTGAGTGCTAACGAAGCTTACTATACCACATTTTTCTTTTTTTGCAAGCCCCCGGGCGGGAAAATCGCGGGAAAAAATATAAATTTTTTGTGACAAGTTTTGCGCGCGGCGCGGAAAGCTCATCGATCCTCCAGCGTCCGCTCGGGCTTGTCGGCGCGGCGGCGCACGGTGTTCACGGCCTTGGCCTTGATGAACTCCGCAAAGTCCTCCGCCGAGCCGTTGATGAAATCGCTCTTGTCGACGGGGGAGATGATGCGCGTGTCGAGCAGCAGAAAGACGTACCTCTCGTCCTCGGCTACTTTGCGGATGCGCGCGTAAGGGATCGAGGCTTCTTTCCCGGTCGTGAGGTTTTCAACCACGAACCTGTCGTCATAGAATTTGGTGATGCAGCGCGCGTCGCGTCCGAAGGCGGCAAGGTTTTTGCGGTACTCGAACCAGGCCTGCAGATTCGGCAGGAAATACGCGAAAACGCCGAGCACGACCGCGCAGGCGATCGGCGCGATCAGCCCCGTCGGATAGCCCGCCATCGCGGCGCGGACGCCGTTGACGAGATAGGCCGCGCACAGCACGAAGACGGCCGCGGTGAAGACGGGGTTGCGGTTTTTGCGGTTCATTGCCAGCAGCGCTTCCTTCGTCAGCGTGCAGCAGTTTTCAAATCTCAGCTCCATGCCCTCAAACCTCTTTTCCAAAGAACTCCATGCCCTTCGGCACGATCAGATTCACCGCGCCGGGCAGCAGACGCATGACGGCCCGGTCGGTGAAATAGGCCTCGCCGTCAAGATTGATGACGTTTTCCCCGTCGAACTCGATCGTGATCTCCTCTCCGCGCAGATGGGTGACGAACTGTGTCAGCTCGTCGCCGTGGCCGGAGGCGTATTTGCCGATCAGCGTCGCGAACTGGAAGATGTTGACCTTCTTCACGATCAGGATGTCCAGCACGCCGTCGTCGGGACGGGCGTCGAGACTGGGGTTGAAGCCGCCGCCGTAGAAGCGGCCGTTGCACACGCAGACAAGGCTGTATTCCCCCTCGCCGGCGAAGTCGCCGGAGGTGATGCGCATCGGCCGGGCGATACCGCGGAACATCTCCACCGCAGCCGACACGACGTAGCCCGCCGCGCCGCCGACGAGCGGCAGCTCGGTGTATTTATGTACGTTGGTGCCGATGCGCGCGTCGATGCCCGCCGAGCAGATGTTCACGCTGCAGCGGCCGTTGCAGTCGATCGCGTCGATGGGGTGCACCGTGCCGCCGATGAGCGCGTCGAGATCGCGGAAGAGGTCCTTTTCCGCGCCGAACATGCGGCAGAAATCGTTGCCCGTGCCGGTGGGGAAGGGGCAGACCGCGGCGTTCGGAAGCCCCGCGACGCCGGCGGCGCACTCGTTGAAGGTGCCGTCGCCTCCGCAGGCGTAGACGCGCAGCGCCTTTCCGTCGGCGGCCTCGGCGCGGATCTTCTCCGTGGCGTCCAGCGGCGCCTTTGTGACGTAGATCTCGATCTCCTCCTCCGGACGCTGGGCAAAGGCCGAGACGACCTTCGCTTTGACCTCGTCGGTCTTGTCGCCGCCGCCCGCGACCGGATTGACGATAAACAGATGCTTCATTCTCCGACACCTTCTTGCTTTTTCTTTTGCGTGAAACAGCAGGGAAACGATGCTCCGCGCGGCACGGGCGCGAAACTCAGCGTTTGGCCGTATAGTACATGAACAGATCGCATTTGATCATGCCGTTGTAAAGCTTGCGTTTTTTGTCGGCCTGCCGGCCGAAGCAGCGCTCGAACTCCGTATGGGACGAGAGGAGATACAGCTGCCAGTTGGGATTGCGCCGCCAGGCCTCGCCGAAGGCGCGGTAGAGCTCCTCGGCCTCGTCCTTCCCGCCGATGCGCTCGCCGTAAGGGGGATTCGTCACGATCACGCCGCGCTCGGTGGGCCGGTCGAACTTTGTCGCGTCGGCAAGCTCGAAGCGCACGACGTCCGCCACGCCCGCCCGCGCGGCGTTCTCCTTTGCCAGCGCGAGAGCCTTCGGGTCGATGTCCGAGCCGACGATGCGGTAGCTGCCGTGATACTCCCTGCTGCGAGCTTCCTCCTTCGCCTCGTCCCAGAGCCGCGGATCGACGACGTCCCAGCGCATGGCGGAGAAGCCGCGGTTCAGCCCCGGCGCGCGGCCCAGCGCGATCAGCGCCGCCTCGATGGGGATCGTGCCGCTGCCGCAGAAGGGGTCGCAGAAATCGTCGCGGCCGCGCCAGCGCGAGAGCAGCACCATCGCCGCGGCCAGCGTCTCCTTGAGCGGGGCGGCGTTGTGCGCCGGACGGTAGCCGCGCTTGTGCAGGCCCTCGCCGGAGCTGTCGAGACAGAGACTGACGCGGTCCTTCATGATCGAAAACTGCACCTGGTACAGCGCGCCCGTTTCGGGGAACCACTCGACGCCGTAGACGCCCTTGAGCCGCTCGACGATCGCCTTTTTGATGATCTTCTGGCAGTCGCTGACGGAGAAGAGCGCGGAATTGAGACTGTATCCCTTGACCGGAAAGGCGGCGTCCTTCGGCAGGATGCTCTCCCAGGGGAGGGCCTTCGTGCCCTCGAACAGCTCGTCGAAGCTTTTCGCCTCAAAGCTGCCGAGCTCGAGGAGCACGCGCTCGCCGACACGCAGATTGATGTTCGCGCGCGCAAGCTCGCGCGCGCCGCCGTCAAAGCAGACGCGCCCGTTTTCCGCCGCGACGTTTTTCATATCCAGGCGGCGCAGCTCGTCCGCGATCGGCCCTTCCAGGCCGAGCAGGCAGGGCACGCACAGCTTCCATTCCATATTCCGTCCGTTCCTCTCTCGCGTTTGTACTGTTTGACAAACATGATACAACAATTTTCCCGCAATGTAAATCACGAAAAAAACAGCTTTTCCGGAGAATAGAAAACAAAAACGCACGGTAGGAGAAATCTGCCAGCGCCGGGCGGGCGAGAAAAGCGGAATGTTCAACAAAATTGCCGGAAACGCAGGGAATTTTTGAAGGAAACCTATTGAATTTTTGAACGAATTGTTGTATATTACCTTCATGGTCATAATTTGTTCATTTTTGGGGGTTTCGTTCCATGGCGATCGATCGCGGCGTTTTTCTTGAGATCGTCAAGGACGCCTACAGCGCGTACTACACGATCCTTCCCGTCGAGGAAGGACAGGAGGAGCTTCCCCTCGCGTTCCGGGCCGAATACAACGTCCGCGACGAGCAGTATTTCTTCGTCAAGAGCGCGAATATCTGGAAAAACGAAAAGCACGAATACTGCTTCGTTTTCTCCGCTCCGAGCTTCGATCCCGCGCTCGCGGAGGAGTGCATCGACTTCTCGCTGAAGGAGATGCTCCCGAAGGTAAAGCCCCATAAGGAACACCAGTACACCAACTGCAAGGTCATCCTGATCGCCGATTCCATCGACGACGCGACGATGAAGACCGTGCAGAAGAAAAAATTTTCCAGGTCCTACGGGCCGCTTTCGATCCACGGTTACACCGAGCTGCTGTGCGCGGCGGTGGATCTGGAAAAGCGGAAGGCCGGGGTCAATCGCTGCGGCCGCGACCTGGAAGCCTTCTTCGGTAAGCTGTTTGCTTTGCGCAGTGAGGATACGCAGGGCAATGGCAAATAAAACTTTTTCATCTAAGGAGTGAAAAGTATGAGTGCATTGTTGATCCTCTTGATCGCGGTTGTCGCTCTGGCTCTCGGCTACGTGTTCTACGGCAGCTGGCTGGCCAAGCAGTGGGGCGTCGACCCCAACCGTGAGACCCCTGCCCACACTGCGTACGACGGAAAGGACTTCGTTCCCGCCAACCCCGCCGTCCTGATGGGCCACCATTTCTCCTCCATCGCCGGCGCCGGCCCGATTAACGGACCGATCCAGGCTGCCGTCTTTGGCTGGGTCCCCGTCTTCCTGTGGTGCGTGCTCGGCGGCATCTTCTTCGGCGCCATGCACGACTTCGGCGCGCTGTTCGCCTCCATCCGTCACAACGGCGGCTCCATCGGCCAGGTCATGAAGGACTCCATGGGCATCAAGGCCCAGCGCCTCTTCATCGTCTTCGCCCTCGCCGTTCTGATCCTGGTCATCGCCTCCTTTACCGCTGTCGTGGCCGGCACCTTCGTCTCTGTCGATCCTGCCGCCCCCACCTATGCGGCCAACGGCTCCACGGCCATGACCTCCATCCTGTTCATCGTCATCGCTGCGATCTTCGGTTTCTTTGTGTACCGCAAGAACGCCA
>JBGUZD010000020.1:0-16104 GCA_045222695.1 Candidatus Limivicinus sp. | reverse complement strand
CAATCCAGTATCAAGAGCAGTATGGACGGGCAAAAAAGCCTGTATTCATGCGGGTTTTCGCCGTTTCGAGCGTCATTCCCACTCGATCGTCGCGCAGGGCTTGGGCGTGAAGTCGTAAAGCACGCGGTTGACGCCCCTGACCTCCGAGGTGATGCGGCTCACAAGCTTCTGCATCAGCGCGAAGGGGAGCTCCTCGACCGTGGCGCTCATCGCGTCGGTGGTGTTGATCGCGCGGATGATGACCGGCCACTCGAAGGTACGCTTGCCGTCGCGGATGCCGGTGGACTTGAAGTCCGGCACGACGGTGAAGTACTGCCAGACCTTGCCCGCGAGACCCGCCGCGGCGAACTCCTCGCGCAGGATCGCGTCGGACTCGCGCACGGCCTCGAGCCGCTCGCGCGTGATCGCGCCGGGGCAGCGCACGCCGAGACCGGGGCCGGGGAAGGGCTGTCTTTCCACCATGCTCTCGGGCAGGCCGAGCGCGCGGCCGACCATGCGGACCTCGTCCTTGAAGAGGATGCGCACGGGCTCGACGAGCTCGAAGCGCAGATCCTCCGGCAGGCCGCCGGCGTTGTGGTGGGCCTTGATGCCCGCCTCGCTCTCGAGGATATCCGGCCAGATCGTGCCCTGGCCGAGGAAGGAGATGCCGTCGAGCCTGCGCGCCTCCTCGGCGAAGACCTCGATGAACTCTTTCCCGATGATCTTGCGCTTCTGCTCGGGGTCGGTAACGCCCGCGAGCTTGTCGAGGAAGCGGTCGACCGCGTCGACGTAGATGAGGTTCGCGTCCATCTCGCCGCGGAACACGCGGATGACCTGTTCCGGCTCGCCCTTGCGCAGCAGACCGTGGTTGACGTGCACGCAGGTGAGGTTTTTGCCGATCGCGCGGATCAGCAGCGCGGCGACGACGGACGAGTCCACGCCGCCCGAGAGGGCCAGCAGGACCTTTTTGTCGCCGATCTGTTCGCGCAGCATGCCGACGCGCTCGTCGACATAGGCTTTCGCGAGCTCGGGCGTGGTGATGCGCGTCATGTTCGCGGGACGGGATTCGAGTGCCATATCCATATCCTCCGTTGTGTATTTTGAATGAAAACATTATAGCCCCCGCGGCCCTTCGCGCGCAACGGGGAAATCAGCGCGGCAGCGTAAAAATGATCGGCTCTCCGGCGCAGAGGATTTGGCCGTTTTTCACAAGGACGCGCCCGCCGCGGACCCATTCGGGGTACTCCCCGTCCGGCGCGTCGACCTTGACGGGGCCGCGCTCGCCGCGCAGAGAAAACACGCCCACCGCGCGGAAGCCGACGCCGCTGCGCTCCATCACGGCGATCGCGCGCTCGTCGTCCGCGCGCGCGGTGAAGAAGCCGCCGCCGAGGCAGGCCTTCTTGAAGCGCGCCAGGCGGGCCAGCAGAGCGCTGATATCCCGCCCCGTGCGGGGAAAGACCTCTTTTTCAAACAGACTCGGCGTGCGCGTGCAGGAAAACTCCTGCCCGGCGTAGAGCAGCGTCGTGCCCTTGAGAAAGTAGAGCATCGCGGTGTAGTTGTCCAGCGCGCCCTCGTCCTTCACGCGCGAAGCGATGCGCTTCTGGTCGTGGTTTTCGAGATAGCGCAGCTTGTTGTAGTTCTCCGGGTAGAGCGCCTCCTGCAGGTTGAGCAGCTCGCAGAACTCGTGCAGCAGGGCCTTGCCGTCCAGAAAGCGCTCGAAGCACTCCCAGATATCGTACTGGTATTCGAGGTCGAAGGCCTCGTAGAGCTCGGTGTCGCGCGCGCACGGAAAACCCTCGCGGCGGACGTAGTTGCCGAAGCTCGTGTGGACGGATTCGGCCAGCCACACGCAGTCCGGATTGACCTCTGCCACGGCCGCGCGCGCCCGTTTCCAGAACTCCACGGGCACGAAGGGGGCCACGTCGCAGCGGAAGCCGTCGACGATCCGCGCCCACATCTTCAGGCTCTCGATCTGATAGTCCCAGAGCGCGCTCTTGCGGTAGTCGAGGTCGATCACGTCGGCCCAGTCGCCGATCTTGTTGCCCGTGTTCCCCTCCGCGTCGCGCCAGTAGAACTCCGGGTGCTGCTCGAGCAGCACCGCGTCGGGCGAGCTGTGGTTGTACACCACGTCGATCATCACCTTCATGCCGCGAGCGCGGATCTCGCCGCAGAGCGTGCGGAAATCCTCCATCGTGCCGTAGGCGGGGTTGGTCGCGCGGTAATCGCGGTTGGCGTAGGGGCAGCCCAGCGAGCCCTTCTTGCCCTTCACGCCGATGGGATGGATCGGCATGAACCAGATCCAGTCCGCCCCGAGCGCGCGGATGCGGTCGAGGTCGGGGACGATCGAAAGAAAAGTCCCCTCTTCGGTGTGCGCGCGGACGTAAACGGAATAGATGATCTGATTCTGCAGTCTCGCGTCGGTGTTCTCAGCCATTGTTCGCCGCTCCTTCCGTCATGTCTGCCGGCGTTTCCGCCGCTTCGGCCGCGGACTCCGGCGTCGGCTCCGGCGTCGGCTCGGGCGTGGGCGCGGGCGTGAGCAGCTGTGTGGACAGGAAATAATAGTTCTCCATCATCTCGCCCGAGCTGTTCGAGAAGAAGTCGCCCGGGTCGAGCACCCAGCCGCCGTCGCAGGCCACGGCCGGGCAGCCGAGGAAGGCCGTCATCTCCGCGTCGGGCTCGAGCCAGCCGGCCTCGTAGGTCTCGCGCCAGGTGAAATAGCGGTCCATGCGGATGTTGTCGTACAGCGCCGCGCCGCTCACCAGCGAGTAGAGCAGTTCCTCGCCGTTCGGCCCGGGGCCGGTCAGCCGGATCAGCGCGCCCAGGCTCTCGCTGCGGCGCATCTCCAGCAGCCGCGTGCAGGGGATCGTGAAGCCCCCGCGGCCCGAGGGCGTGCCCACGGCGGAGTCGACGAGCTTGCCGGGCAGCAGCGCGGCGATACTCTCCTCGCTCAGACCGCGCAGCAGGCGGATCCGCCCGTCGAACACGGCGCGGCACAGCTCCAGCAGACGGCGGTGGAGCTCCTCGTCCGTGCCGGGATTGGTCTCGGTATATTCCACGTGGTCCTCGGCCGTCTCGGAAGTAAAGGCGCGCGCCTTCACCAGCACGACGTCGCCCTCGATCTGGCGGCCCAGGCACAGGGCGTACACCGCGTCGCCGTCGGGCGTGGCGATCGACTCGTCCTTTTCGAGGAACATCACCTCGCGGTCGCTGTTCTCGGTGATGAAATATCCTACCTGCTCGCCGGCGCTGATATAGCTCGGCGCTTCGGCGTACCAGCTCTGGCGCGCGAGCTTCGCGCCGGGCAGGACGCGGATCTCCAGCACGCATTCCGAGCGCCGCTCCGTGCCCGCTTCGCTCCCGCCCTCGGTGCGCGTGAGACGGATGCTGGCCGTCTCGCCGTACTGCGCCATTTCCTCGACGCCGAAGCGGCCGACGCCGGGCAGCGAATTGAGCCTGCTCATCTGCAGCACCAGGCCGTCGCCGAGCTGCCAGGAGATCGTGTCGTCGCAGAGCCGCCACATCCCGGAGGCGCGCATGCTGAGCGGGTCGATCTCGCCGCGGGCGAGGCTGTACTGCCCGTCCGAGCGCCGATAAGACGGCTGTTCGGGCGAGGCCGAGGGCGCGGGCGCGTCAGCGGGGTTTTCCGCCGCATCGCTGAGCTGCGGCGGCGCGGGAGCCGCGCTTGCGTCCGGGCTCTCAAGGGCGGGGCTCTCGCCGGTCGTGGAGAAAAAGGACAGCACGACCGCCGCCGCGAAGACGATCAGCGCGGCGGAGAAAAGCATCCCGACCTTTTTCCAGAAGCCGGCCTTGAAAAAGTTCACGATCCAGGCGAGCACGGCGATCACGAGCACGATCGCGACGATCAGCGCCGCGCGGTCGCCGAAGCTGGCGCGTCCCTCGCTCCAGGCGCGGATGATCTCGGGCGCGTCCAGGGCGCGCTCGAAGATGATCTTCAGTTTATCCCACAGCGCGTCAAGCAGCTGTCGGAGCCATTCCATTGACATATCGGTATCCCTTGCGTTTTTTCAAAGTCTGATTCACATCCCCGGCAGCGGCACGCGCCGCAGCACGAGGAACGCCACGACGGCCAGTACCAGGAGCACCAGCAGCGTCGTCAGCAGGCTCTGCAGCTTTTTCTTCCACGGCTCCGTGAGAAAGCGGATCACGCCGCCGAGAAGGAAGAGCGCGACGATCAGCAGCGTGGCGCACATCATGACGAGGTCGCCGCGGCCGACCGACGACGGGTCGGCGGCGACCTGCCGGGCAAAGTCCCAAAACTGTCCGGCGAAATAGCAGAGCTTCTGCCAGAAAGCTTCCAGCTCCTGCCGGATGATCTCCGTGTTCATCTCTCAGCCCTCCCCGTAGGTCGCGATCGGCCGCCTCTTGTGCTCGCTGCGCGCGTGGTAGCGCTCTATCACGGCGAGGTCCTTCTCCTCGCCCGTGCCGCGGAGGATCCACTCGTCGATCGCGCGGTAGCTCACGCCCATGTCCTGCTCGTCGGTCTGGCCGTCGAAGAGCCCGGCCGAGGGCGCCTTGTCGATGATCCGGCGCGGGGCTTTGAGATATTCGAGGAACTCGAAGACCTCGCCCGCCGTGAGGTCGGCGATCGGGTCGAAGTCGCTGGAGCCGTCGCCCCACTTGGTGAAGTAGCCCATGTAGATCTCGCTGCGGTTGCCCGTGCCGGCGACGAGCCGGTTTTCGGCGGCCGCGACCGCGTAGAGCGCCGTCATGCGCAGGCGCGGGGCGAGGTTCGTCAGCGCCGTGTCGTTGAGCGCCGCCGCCTCGCCGAGCGCGGCGATCAGGCTCTCCCGCGTTTTGCCCAGGTCGACGACGCGCGTTTCGATGCCGAAGGCCTCCGCCAGCGTGCGGCCGTCGTCGGCGTCCGCGCCGTAGCTGCGCTTCGAGCCGCAGGGCAGCAGCACGCCGACGGTGTTTTCGCAGGCGGCCTTGCACAGGATGCCCACGAGGGCGCTGTCCTTGCCGCCGGAGTTGCCGAAGACGACGCCGGAGGCGTGCGCGCTCTCCACGAGCGAGCGGATCCATTCCACGCGCTTTTCAAATTCCTTTTCGTAGTCTCTCATGCTTCCGTGACCTCCGTGACGGTCAAAGTCTCCCCGTCCGCGCGGAAGCGGACGGTCCACTGCCCGAAGCTCATCGCGTAGACGCGCCCGGGGTCGTCCTGATAGCGCGGGCGCGGGTCGTTCGCGAGCACGCCGCGCAGCGCGGCGCGTTTTTCGGGCGGGAGTTTTTCTTCCTCTTCCGGCGCGATCACGACCTCGAGCGTCCCGCCCGGGTCGGGCGCGAAGCCGGCGGCGGCCTCGGGGCGGCAGTCGGCGTAGGGGATATAGGGCTTGATATCGAAGATCGGCGTGCCGTCCATCAGGTCGGCCCCGCCCACGAGCAGCGTCGCGCCCTTACCCGGGAGCTTTTCGATGCCGAGCAGCCTCACGCAGCTCAGCCCCAGGGCGTTGGGGCGGAAGGGCGAGCGCGTGGCGAACACGCCCATGCGCGTGTTTCCGCCGAGGCGCGGCGGCCGCACCGTGGGCGACCAGGCCTCCCGCTCGGAGGCGGAGAAATGCCAGATCAGCCAGAGGTGGGAAAAGCCCTCGATGCCGCGCAGGGCCTCGTCGTTTCGGTATTCCCCGTCGAAGACGACCCGCGCGCGCAGCTCCTCCACGACGCCCGCCTGGCGCGGGATGCCGAATTTTTCGGGAAAGTCGCTCTCGATATGCGCGATCGGACGGATCATGTGTTCGTTCACAGCAGTTTCCCCATGGCCGAAACGGCCATCATCGCCACGCCGTTGACCGTCATGTGCAGGAAGATCGAGGCCCACAGCGTGTTCGTCTTTTCATAGATCCGCGCGAGCAGGAAGCTCGCGGGCAGATACTGCAGCAGATACAGCCAGGCCGTCGGGTCGGAAACGGCGTAGCCCCAGATGTGATAGACCGAGAAGAGCAGCATGCTCGCGGCGTAGGCCGCGGCGCGGCTGTATCGCCGCAGCAGGCCGAAGACGCCTCCGCGGAACATCGCCTCCTCGGCGATCGGCGCGAGGAAAACGGCCACGGCCGTGGTCATGCCCAGGTCCTCCCCCGCCAGGGAGAAGATCGCCTCGTTGTTCGGGTTGTCCATCTTCCCCAGCAGGAGCAGAACGACGCTCAGCGCCATGTTGCACAGCAGCAGCACGCCGTAGTGCTTCGCGATCTCCAGCAGCACGCCGGGACCGTAGTCGCACAGCGCGTCGAACTCGCGGCGGAAAAAGCGCCGCAGACAGAGGAAGAGCAGCAGCGCCGCGGCGGCGTAGCACACGGTGTTGAGCGTCAGCGCGCTGAGCTCCTTTCCTCCCGGGACGGCGAAGAGCAGCCGCGGCAGCAGATAGATGTGCACCGGGATATAGCCCAGCGCCGCCGCGTACTCCCGGGGGCTCATCGCGCTGGTGAAGGGAAGCTTTTTCTCCTCCATCTCAGCCGCGGGCCTTTCTCTGCAGCTCAAAGAGCAGGTTCATCGCCTCGATGGGCGTGATCGTGTTCAGATCCGTCGCGCAGAGGATGTCCCGCACCTCGTCGCCGCCGATGTCGGAGAGGCTGAGCTGCCCCTGTTTTTCCTTCGGCGCGCCGTGGGCGATCGCCGCGGCGCCGCCCTCGTTGAGCTCCTTGAGGTAGCCCTTGGCCTTGCCGATGACGCCCTCGGGCACGCCCGCGAGCTTGGCGACCTCGATGCCGTAGCTGTCGTCGGCCGCGCCGCGCACGATCTTGCGCAGGAAGACCAGCGTGCCGCCCTGCTTTTTGGCGGTGATGTTGTAGTTGCGCACGCCCGCGACCTCGCCCTCGAGGGCGGAGAGCTCGTGGTAGTGCGTGGCGAACATGGTCTTGGCCCCGAGGCGGCGCTTGTCCGCGCAGTATTCCAGCACCGCGCGGGCGATGGCCATGCCGTCGTAGGTCGAGGTGCCGCGGCCGATCTCGTCGAGGATCAGCAGCGAGGCGCTCGTCGCGTGGGCGAGGATGTTCGCCATCTCGGTCATCTCCACCATGAAGGTCGACTGGCCGGAGGCGAGGTCGTCCGAGGCGCCGATGCGCGTGAACACGCGGTCGACGATGCCGATCTGGGCGCTCTTCGCCGGGACGAAGGAGCCCATCTGCGCCATGAGCACGATCAGCGCGGTCTGGCGCATGTAGGTGGATTTGCCCGCCATGTTCGGCCCGGTGA
The DNA here is from genome assembly GCA_045222695.1 of Candidatus Limivicinus sp. GTDB lineage: Bacteria > Bacillota > Clostridia > Oscillospirales > Oscillospiraceae > Limivicinus. Next base: position 8,919 of record JBGUZD010000020.1, on the reverse strand, counting down.
CGATGGCCACGCGGTCGTCGCCGTCGTTGAGCGTCGTGTCGTTCGGGACGAAGAGCACGTCCTTCATCGTCTGCTCGACGACGGGGTGGCGGCCCTCGACGATGCGGATCTCGCGCGAGGCGTCGACCTGGGGCATCGTGTAGCCGTTGCGCACGGCGACCTCCGCCAGCGAGCACAGCGCGTCGAGCCGCGCCACGGCCGCGGCCGTGGCCTGCACGCGCTCGACTTCGGCGGCCACCGCGTCGCGCAGCTCGCAGAAATAGCGGTATTCCAGCTCGTTGATGCGCTCGCGCGCCGTCAGGAGCGTGGTCTCGAGCTCCTTGAGCTCCTGCGTGAAGTAGCGTTCGTTCGACACGAGCGTCTGTTTGCGGATGTAGTCGGCGGGGATGTTGTCCTCGCCCGCGGACTTCGGCACGTCGATGAAATAGCCGAAGACCTTGTTGTAGCCCACCTTGAGCTTTTTGATGCCGGTGCGCTCGCGCTCGCGCGCCTCCAGCTCGGCCACCAGGCGCGCGCCGTTGTCGCGCACGTCGCGCAGGCGGTCGACCTCCTCGGAGTAGCCGGGGCGCAGGATGCCGCCCTCGCGCACGGAGAAGGGGGGCTCGTCGCAGATCGCCTCTTCGATGCGGCGGCGGACGTCCTCGAGGAGGTCCATCGCGCCGATCTCGCGCAGCTCGAGGCTGCGGTAGGGCGCGCAGAGCTCGACAAGGCGCGGCAGCGCCGCGCAGCACAGGCCCAGCGCGCGCAGATCGCGCCCGCCCGCCGTGCCGTAGACCGTGCGGCCGATCAGGCGCTGCATATCGCCGATCTCGCGCAGGGCCGCGATCAGCTCGCCGCGGCCGACGTTGTCGCGGTAGAGCTCGTCCACGGCCGTGAGACGGCGTCCGATCGCCACGGCGCTCAGCAGCGGCCGCTCGACCCAGGAGCGCAGCAGCCTTCCCCCCATCGGGGTCTTCGTCTTGTCCAGCACCCACAGCAGCGAGCCGCGCTTTTCGCCGCTGCGCAGCGATTCGGTCAGCTCGAGATTGCGGCGGGTGGTCCAGTCCAGCTCCATGAAGCGGCCGCCGAAGAACACGTCGAGGCGGTCGATATGGCTCATGTCGCACTTCTGCGTCTCGGAAAGATAGCCCAGAAGCGCGCCGGCGGCGCAGACCGCGGCGGGCGCGTCGCCCAGGCCGCTCTCGTCCACGTCGGCAAAGCCGAACTGGCGGCACAGCCGCGCCGAGGCGGCGACGAACTCGAACCGCTCGGCCCCGCCCTCGACCATCGCGTCAAGCTTTTTCGTCAGGAAGTCGACGATCGCGCTCTCGCCCTCGGCCCCGAAGGAGAGGATGGCCTCGCGGGGAGCGAAACGGCCGAGCTCGTTGACGATATGGCTCACCGCGTCGGAGGCAAAGCCGGCGCAGCAGAACTCGCCCGTGGACACGTCGCAGAAGGCCGCGCCGCCGCGCCCGCCCTCGAGGCAGACGGCGCAGAGGTAGTTGCTGCGGCCCTCCTCGAGCATCGAGCTGTCGGTGACGGTGCCGGGGGTGATGATGCGGATGACCTCGCGCGAGACGAGGCCCTTGGCCAGGGCCGGGTCCTCGGTCTGCTCGCAGATGGCCACCTTGTAGCCGCGCGCGATCAGCCGCGCGATATAGGCCTCGGCGCTGTGGTAGGGCACGCCGCACATCGGCGTGCGCTCGTCGGGGTCGGCGATATTGCGGTCGCGCGTGGTCAGCGTGAGATCCAGCTCGCGCGAGGCGAGCTTGGCGTCCTCGTCGAACATCTCGTAGAAGTCGCCGAGCCGGAAGAAGAGCAGACAGTCCTTGTGCTGCTCCTTGATCTCGTTGTACTGCCGCTTCATCGGCGTTAATTCAGCCATATCCGTATCTCCAGAAAAAACTATGTGCTAAAATCTGAAAACCAAAAACTAAACGATCTCCCCGTACAGGGCCCAGGTGTTGGAAGAGACGATCTTCACGTTCACGAACCGCCCGATCAGCGCCGGGTCGCCGCGCAGGTGCACCAGACGGCCGCCGTTGGTGCGGCTCGAGAGATTGTATTCCTCCCGCCCGGTCTCGCCGTCGACGAGCACGCGGAGGGTCCTGCCCTCGTAGGCGGCGTGCTTTTCGCCCGAGATGCGGTTGGCGAGCTCGGTGAGGGCGTCGAAATGCGCCTGCTTGTCCGCGCGCGTGTAGGGGTCGTCCATCTTCGCCGCGGGCGTGCCGACGCGCGGCGAGTAGATGAAGGTGAACATCGCGTCGAAGCGCACTTGCTCGCAGAGGGAGAGCGTCTCGGCGAAGTCCTCCTCCGTCTCGCCGGGGAAGCCGACGATGATATCGGTCGTGACGACGAGATCCGGCATCAGCGCGCGCGCCTTTTCGATCTCCGCGAGGTATCTCGCGCGGTCGTAGTGGCGGTTCATCAGCTTTAAGATCCGGTCGCTGCCGGACTGCACCGGCAGATGCAGGTGATGCGCGCACTTTTTGCATCTGGCCATCGTCTCGAAGAGCTTGTCCGTCGCGTCCCGCGGGTGGCTGGTCATGAAGCGGATCAGGAAGTCGCCCGGGATGGCGTCGATCCTCGCGATGAGATCCGCGAAGTCCACGCCGCAGTCGAGATCCTTGCCGTAGGAGTTCACGTTCTGCCCCAGCAGGGTGATGTCCTTATAGCCCGCGGCGACCAGCTCCCGGGCCTCGGCCACGACGTCCTCCGGCAGGCGCGAGCGCTCGCGTCCGCGCACGTAGGGGACGATGCAGTAGGTGCAGAAATTGTTGCAGCCGTACATGATCGAGAGCCAGGCCTTCACCTTCCCGTCGCGCCGCAGGGGGATGCCCTCGGCCACGGCGCCGTCGTTTTTGTCGGCGGCGAAGACGCGCTTTCCCTTTTCCATCACGGTCTCGAGCAGCTCGGGGAAGCGCCAGAGCTCGTGCGGGCCGAAGACCAGGTCCACGATCGGATAGGACTTTTTGATCTTTTCGGCCATGTGCTCCTGCTGCACCATGCAGCCGCAGACCGCGATGATCTGGCTCGGCCGGGCCTTCTTCGTATGGTTCAGCGCCCCGACGTTGCCCAGCACCCGCATCTCGGCGTGCTCGCGCACGGCGCAGGTGTTCACCACGATGATGTCGGCGGCGAATTCGTCGTCCGTGAAGCCGCAGCCCATCTCGGCGAGATAGCCGCGCAGCTTTTCGCTGTCGGCCTCGTTCTGCTGGCAGCCGTAGGTGTCCACCATCGCGAGCGGCCGCGCGCCCTCCGCGCGCAGACGCGCCGCGATCGAGGCGCAGATCGCCTCCTGGCGGCGGATCTCCTCCGGGGCGATGACTTTTCTGATGTATGCCATGGATTTTTCCTCAGATGTGCACAGATTTTTACAGTTTATAATACCATAAAAGCTATGGAAAATTCAACTGGATTCCTGTATAATACGGGTATTGAAGCAACAGGAGAAAGAACAATGAGCATCATCAACATCCTCTCCCCCCACGTGGCGGACCTGATCGCCGCCGGCGAGGTCGTCGAGCGGCCCGCCTCCGTCGTCAAGGAGCTGTGCGAGAACGCGCTCGACGCCGGGGCGAAAAACGTCACGGTCGAGATCCGCGGCGGCGGCACGGCGCTCGTGCGCGTGCGCGACGACGGCTGCGGCATGTCGCCGGAGGACGCGGGCGTCGCGTTCCTGCGCCACGCCACCTCGAAGCTGCGCGACGAGCGCGATCTCGAGGCCATCGCGACGATGGGCTTCCGCGGCGAGGCGCTGGCCGCCATCTCCGCCGTGTCGAAGATCCGCCTCACGACGAAGCGGCGCGGCGCCGAAAGCGGCACGCTCGTCACGCTCGAGGCCGGCGAGATCACCGACATGCAGCCCTTCGGCTGCCCCGACGGCACGACGATGGAGGTCCGGGAGCTTTTTTACAACACCCCCGCGCGGCAGAAGTTCTTGAAGTCCGACCGCGCCGAGACCGCGGCCTGCCAGGCGGCGGCGCTGCGCTGCGCGCTGGCGCACCCGGAGCTCAGCTTCCGCTTTATCCGCGACGGCGAGGAGCAGTTCTTCTCCCCCGGCGACGGACGGCAGGACTCCTGCCTTTACGCGCTGCTGGGGCGCGCGGCGGCGGCGGACATGCTCTCCTGCGTCGGCGAGCGCGAGGGCGTGGCCGTCTCGGGCTACGTGTCCTCGCCCTCGGCGGGACGCGGGAACCGCGCGATGCAGTTCTTCTTCTGCAACGGCCGTGCGATCCGCTCGCAGCTGCTGCAGGCCGCGCTGGAGCAGGCCTATAAAAACACGCTGCTCACGGGGCGCTTCCCCGCCTGCGTGCTGTATCTCACGCTGCCCTACGGCAGCGTGGACGTGAACGTCCACCCCGCCAAGACCGAGGTGAAGTTCACCGACGAGAGAAAGGTCTTCGACGCGGTGTACTACGCCGTGCTCTCGGCCCTCGCGGGCGAGGAGCGCGCGAAGGCCCCCTCCGCCGAGCTGCCCGCCTCGATCCGGCCCCGGGAGGACTTCTATCAGTCCATGAGCGCGGAGGATTTCCGCGCGAAGAGCGCCGCCGCTCCGGCGCGTCCCTCCGGCGCGTCGAAGGTCCCCTCCGGCTCCTGGCGGCCGACCGGTCTGCGCGCCCCCGATCCCTCGTGGCAGGAGCGGCTCGACCTCAAGGGCCGGAATGTGAGCGCTTTCGAGCCGAAAAGCCCTGCCGCGCAAGGCCCGGCGGTCCCCGCGGGCAGTCGGATTGTGGAAAAAGCTGTTCAAAATGTGGAAAAGCCGCGCCTCCCCGACCACAAAATCTTGGGGGAGGCCATGAAGACCTATATCCTCGTCGAGCGCGGCGAGGACCTGATCCTGATCGACAAGCACGCCGCGCACGAGCGCATGATCTTCGACCGGCTCAAGGCGCAGGACCGCGCCGTCATGGCGCAGAGCCTGCTCGTCCCCGTCACGCTGCGTCCCGACGCCGCGGACGCGGAGATCCTCGAGCGGAACGCCGCGCTGCTGTCCTCGCTCGGCTTTGAGATCGAGCCCTACGGCGAGGCGGACTTCGTCGTGCGCGCGCTGCCGGCCGACGTCGACGCGGCGGACGTGTCCGGCGCGATCGAGGAGATCTGCGAAAAGCTGCGCCGCGGCGGCGCGCCGAGCGCCGCGGACGCGCGCGACGAGATCCTGCACACCGTGGCCTGCAAGGCCGCGATCAAGGCCGGCTGGGACAACGCGCCCGAGGAGCTCGAGCGTCTGGTCGAGGCCGTGCTCTCCGGCGCGGTGAAATACTGCCCGCACGGTCGCCCGGTGTCCGCGGTGCTGACGAAGAAAGAGCTCGACAAGCTCTTCCGCAGGATCGTATGAGCGCGCCGAAGATCGTCGTCGTGGCGGGGCCGACCGCCACGGGCAAGACGCGTCTGGGCATCCTGCTGGCGCAGGCGCTCGACGGCGAGATCGTCTCGGCCGACTCGATGCAGGTCTACCGCCGCATGGACGTCGGCACGGCCAAGGCCACGCCCGAGGAGCGCGCCGCGGCGAGACACCACATGCTGGACGTGGCCGAGCCCTGGGAGAACTACTCCGTCTCGCGCTACGTGGACGAGGCCTCCGCCTGCTGCGAGGACATTCTCTCGCGCGGGAAGCTGCCGATCGTCGTGGGCGGGACGGGGCTGTATATCGACTCGCTGCTCGCCGGGCGCGATTTCGCCGGCCGCTCCGAGGGCGACGAGAGCCTGCGCGCCGCGCTTTCCGCGCGCTGGGACGCCGAGGGCGGCGAGGCCCTGCTCGAAGAGCTGCGCGCCTTCGATCCCGAGCGCGCGGCGAAGCTGCACCCCTCGGACAAGCGCCGCATCGTGCGCGCCATCGAGATCTACCGTCTCACCGGCGAGACGATCAGCGCCCACGACGCGCGCACACGGGCCCTGCCCCCGCGCTACGAGGGCCTGCGCATCCACCTCAATTACCGCTTTCGCGCCGAGCTCTACGCGCGCATCGACGCGCGGGTCGACGCGATGGCGGAAAACGGCCTCTTCGAGGAGGTCGCCGCGCTGCTCGACGGGGGCGTGCCCCCCGACTGCACGGCCATGCAGGCCATCGGCTACAAGGAGGCGGCCGCCGCGCTGCGCGGCGAGCTCTCCCGCGCCGGGGCGATCGAGCTCATCAAGCAGTCCAGCCGCCGCTACGCCAAGCGGCAGATCACCTGGTTTTCACGCGCGAAGGACGCGCTCGAGCTCCTCTGGGACGGCGCGCCGGATTTTGAAGAGGCCCTCCGCGTTTCGACAGAATCCCTCGCCCGCCGCGGTTTATCATAATGTACCGGACCCGGACCATCCGGGGAAAATACATTATGACGGAGCGGCGTTTTCCCCGACCGCTCCGCGAGAAAAAGGAGCGCTCATATATGCAGAAAACGCAAAATCTCCAGGATCTGTTCCTCAACCAGGCCAGAAAGGAAAAGCTCGCCGTGACGATGTTCCTGATGAACGGCTTTCAGCTGCGCGGCGTGATCCGCGGCTTCGACGGCTTCACCGTGATCCTCGACTCGGACGGCAAGCAGCAGATGATCTACAAGCACGCGATCTCCACGGTGGTGCCCGTGCGGCCACTGCCGCTGGAGGCGCCGGACTCCGGTTTTTAGGTTTTTAAGAGAAAACGGCGCCTTCCCCGCGCGCGGGGAAGGCCGGAAACTAAGTGAGAGCTTAACCATGACCATTGCCGAAAACGTTGCGCTCGTAAAGAAAAACATCGCCGCGGCCGCGGCGCGCGCGGGCCGGGACCCCCGGGAGGTCCTGCTCGTCGCCGCCACGAAGACCAACGGCGCCGACCGCGTGCGCGAGGCGATCGCCGCCGGCGTGGACGCCTGCGGCGAAAACCGCGTGCAGGAAATGCTGGAGAAGGCCGCCCTCGGCGCGTACGAGGGCGCGCCTTTGCATTTTATCGGCCACCTGCAGCGCAACAAGGTCAAAAACGTCGTCGGCCTCGTCTCGCTGATCCACAGCGTCGACACGCTCGAGCTGCTGCGGCAGATCGACCGCGTCGCGGCCGAAAAGGGCCTGGTGCAGGACGTTCTGCTGGAGATCAACATCGGCGCGGAGGCCTCCAAGTCCGGCTTCGCGCCGGAGGAGCTCCCCGCCGCGCTCGCCGCGGCGGCGGAGCTGGAATGCGTCCGTATCCGCGGACTGATGGCGATCCCCCCTATATGCGCATCGGGGGAGGAAAACCGTCAATATTTTGTGAGAATACAACAGCTTTTTGTTGACAATTGCGATAAAAAATACGATAATGTACGTATGGATTTTATGTCCATGGGGATGAGCGGCGATTACGAGACCGCCGTGGAATGCGGCGCGCACATCGTTCGCGTCGGCACGGCCATCTTCGGGCCGCGCGTTTATCCCGAAAAACACTGAGAGCTATTCACCGGAGGGCACACCATGGGCTTCATGGACGAACTGAAAAAACTGACGCAGCCTTACGACGATGACGACGATTTCTTCGAGGGCGCGAGCGAGAGCGAGCGTTCCTCCGCCGCCGCGGTGAGCGCTGCGCAGCAGCAGTTTGAAAGCGCCTTCGGCGAGGAGAGCGTCTCCGCCGCCGAGCCCGCCGAGAAAAAGAGCCCCAAAAGCGGCGAGGGCGGCGGTCTCTTCGGCGCCTTCGGCGCGCGCCGCGCCGAGAAAAAGCCCCGCGCGCCGCTGCGCGAGCGCACGGTCAACTTCGGCGGCAGCGACACCCAGGTGATCCTCTTCAACCCCAAGACCTTCGACGAGGCGGGCGAGCTGGTCGGCCACATGCTGCGCAGCCGCAGCGTCGTGATGACGCTCGAGGGCCTTCCCACCGAGAACGCGCGCCGGCTGCTCGACTTCATGTCCGGCATCGCCTTCGCGCTCGAGGGGAAGATCACCCCCATCTCCGCCAAGACCTATTTCGTCACGCCGCAGAACGTCAACGTGCTCGGCGCGCAGGACGAGAGCGCGGAGAGCGGCGGGGATTACCTGTAAGAAAGCATACACCGCCCGCGGCGCGGCCGCGTCCCGGGCATCAAGACCTCGCAAGAGAAAGACATACAGATTGAAAGGTGGACAAAGGTATGATTACCGCACAGGACATTCGTGAGAAGACGTTTGACAAGGCCAGGATCGGCGGCTACGACATGGCTTCCGTCGACGATTTCCTGGAAGAGCTCGCCGAGGACGTGACCGCGGCCCAGAAGGAGAACGCCGTCCTCAAGAGCAAGATGAAGATCCTTGTCGACAAGATCGAGGAGTACCGCGCCAACGAGGAAGCGCTGAACATGGCCGTCCTCAGCGCGCAGAAGCTCGCCGTTCAGATCGAGTCCGAGGCGCGTGAGCGCGCCCGCGCCATGATCGCCGAGGCCGACCGCCAGGTGAACGCCAAGATCGGCGGCATCGCCGAGCAGGCCGACGCCGAGGAGAGCCGCCTCGCCGCCGCGAAGAGCTCCACCCTGAAATTCCTCGAAGCCATGCGCGAGGTCTGCAACAAGGAGCTGAAGAACCTCGAGGACATCGGCAACGGCTTCATCCCCGAGGAGAAGGCCGCCGCCGAGGCCGCCGCAGCCGCAGCCGCCGAGGCCGCCGCCCCGGCTCCCGCTCCCGCTCCGGCTCCCGCCGCCTCGATCGAGGACGCGGTCCGCAGCATCGAGCAGTCCGTCTCCCGCATCCAGCCCGAGGCGCGCGTCGACATCGACATCACGCCCGACATGGGGAAGAGCGCCCCGGCCACGCGCTTTGACAGCACGCAGCCCTTCAGCTTCTGATCCCCCTCCCTTTCGACTTTTCCGGGCGCGCGCATCTGCGCGCGCCCTCCCTTATCTTTCAGTCAGGAGTAACACCGATGGCACAGGACTATAATTCCACTCTCAACCTGCCGAAAACCGACTTCCCGATGCGCGCGGGCCTTCCCAAGCGCGAGCCCGAGATGCTCAGGCGCTGGCAGGAGGAGCACCTTTA
>JBGUZD010000019.1:0-36522 GCA_045222695.1 Candidatus Limivicinus sp. | reverse complement strand
TTCCGGAAGAAACGATAGTTTTTCCGGATTGATTGTTCGGCCGGTGAAGATGAACGCCAAACCGAGTTTTTATTATAGCACGATCGACCCGGCTTTTCAATATCGCTTTTTCCTCTGTCTGTCAGCCCTCGGAAGGCGGCGCAGCCTCCTCGCCGTCCCGGAATTCCGCTCCGGATTCGGCGGAAGCGGCCGGCAGCACCTCCTCTTCCTCGGTCGCATACGCCCAGTCCAATTCTCCCCTGCACGCGGGATAGGCGGAAATATTCCAGCGGTAATCGTCCCACATGCTCTCGTCGTTGAGCAGAAAGCCTTTCTCAAACTGTTCGTCGTAACAGCGGCTTACGTCCACGTGATAGTAGTCTTCATCCAGTCTGACGATGTTCCAGCAATGGTTCTCACCGTTGAGTTTGCCGTAGACAATGCGGCAGTCGACCCCGAGCTGGTGGCACATCTCGACATAGGCCAGAGCAAGGCCTTCGCTGCTGCTCTCTCCCAGAATAAGCGCGTCGAAGCAGCTGGCCTGCGCCGTTTCGGAAAGGCTGCAGTTTTCGGTCAGATAGCGGCAGGCCGCAAAGCTCCGGTTGACCTCGTCGAGATCCTGCGCCTCCAGGTTGCTCACCACGTCGAGATTCTTCAGCTGCGCCTTGCAGCGAATGACCTCGTCCTCGGGCATCCCATACTGGAAATTGATCTCATAGAGTCTCTGCCGGCCCGAGCCGCTGTACATATAGACCGTCAGCTGCGGCTCGCGCACGCAGATGGTCGGGTTTTTCCGGTATAGATCCTGCGCGATCGAGCGGACGTTTTCCGTTGTGGTGGAGCTTGTGTCAATGAGGATCGTCACGCGCTGGAGATTATCCTCCATCGCGGAGGAGAGAATGTCCAGCAGTCCCACGGAATACGGAAGATGGATGATGCTTGAGAGATCGGCGGCATAATCTGTGTAATCGATGCTGACTGTGCCTTCATAATAGTTGACGATCTTCTCCGTCTCAAAGTGCAGGTCGCGGACACAATAGGCGCAGAGCGCATCCTGTGTTCTGACCTGCCAGCAGGCGCTTTCCATGTCCTCGGTCGCACTGCCGTCGTAATTGGGATCGAAGGCGATGGTCCCGCCGGGGGAGCCCTCATAAACCATGTCGATGATCGCTTGTTTCAGTTCCGCCATGTTGCGGACGGTCACGCGCTCGTCAGCGCTGTTTTCAGCCGGGGCGGGCGGGACATAATCGGTCACGGAAACGTATTCTTTTTCAAATACGCTGCCGCAGCCCGCGAGCAGCAGGCACAGGAGCGCAAGACAAAACGCGCTGAAATACTTTTTCATCACATCACCCGGGAAATCTTATTCCTCCATCAGCGAAAGCTGCTTTTCTTCCCTGTCCTCCGGCTTTATGAGCGCGCCCGCGGCCGGCAGACTGCGCACGCGGTAACGCGAAACGTTTTGGATCGCCGTGTCCTTCAGCGCCTCGGCGCGAACGACTTTTCTGCCCTTTTTCAGCGCCATCACGCCTACGCCCTGCGTGCTGCGCGTGGTCTTGGGCAGGATCTGCGCGGTGTTGAAAATCAACGTGCGGCCGTCGGATGAGAAAACGGCGACGTCCTTCTCCTCGTCGATGAGCATGACGGAAACGGCGGGGCTCTTATCGGAGTATGCGTTGATCAGCTTGCGCCGGTTCGCCTTCGTCTCGTAGGCGCCGAGCTCAATGCGCGCAGCCTTGCCGTTTTCGAAGACGATCAGCAGATGCTTGGAATAGTCGCCCGGATCGATCATGGTAATGACGCTCTCGCCCTCGTCCATCTCCAGCTTCGTCGGCAGATAGACGCCGAGCGCGGAGGCTTTGGTGTCCTCGAAATCCGACACCCGGCACTTGTACATCTGCTGGCGGTCGGTGAGGAAGAGCACTTCCCTGCTGTTGGCCGATTCAAAGCTGACGGCCTGGCTGTCGCCCTCCTTATACTTGTGCTCGCCGCTCATGCGCAGAGACTGCGCGGTGATCTTCTTGAAATACCCTTCCTTCGACAGAAAGAGCGTGACGGGATAATCCTCGACCTCGTCCACGGGCTCGAATTCCTCGATCTCATCGGAATAGATGATCGCCGAGCGCCGCGGCGTGACGTACTTTTTGTTGATCTGCCTGAGCTCGTCGATGATGATCGACTTGATGCGCCGGCGGCTCGAAAGCGTCTCGGTCAGATCCGCGATCTCCTTTTCGAGCGCCTCGATCTCGTCCGTGCGCTTGAGGATATACTCGCGGTTGATGTTGCGCAGCTTGATCTCCGCGACGAACTCGGCCTGGATCTGGTCGATGCCGAAGCCCATCATCAGGTTGGGCACGACCTCGCTTTCGAGCTCGGTGCCGCGGATGATCGCGATCGCCTTGTCGATATCGAGCAGGATCTTTTCCAGACCCTTGAGCAGATGCAGCTTGTCCTTCTTCTTCGACAGGTCGAAGTACACCCTGCGGCGGATGCTCTCGGTCCTCCAGGCGCACCACTCGTCAAGGATCTCGCGCACGCCCATGACCTTCGGGTTTCCGGCGACGAGGATATTGAAATTGCAGGGAAAGGCGTCCTGCAGCGTTGTCATGCGGTAGAGCTTGGCCATCAGCTTTTCCGGGTCGGTGCCGCGCTTGAGATCGATCGCAAGCTTGAGACCGCTGAGGTCGGTCTCGTCGCGCATGTCGTTGATCTCGCGCACCTTTCCGGCCTTGATCAGCTCGGCCACCTTGTCGATGATGGCCTCTGAGGTGGTCGTATAGGGGATCTCATAGATCTCGATGATGTTTTCCTTCTGGATAAAGCGCCATTTCGCCCGCACGCGGAAGCTGCCGCGGCCGGTGTTGTAGATGCTCTCCATCTCCCTGCGGTCGAAGATAATCTCTCCGCCTGTCGGGAAATCGGGCGCGGGAAGCGTCAAAAACAGATCGTGCCCCGGATCGCGCAGATAGTTGATCGTCGTCTCGCAGACCTCGTTGAGGTTGAAGCCGCAGATCATACTCGCCATGCCGACCGCGATGCCGTTGTTGGCAGAGACAAGCACGTTCGGGAACGCCGTCGGCAGAAGCGAGGGCTCCTTCATACTGCCGTCGTAATTATCTACGAGGTCGACCGTATCCTTGTCGATATCGCGGAAGACCTCGGCGCAGATCGGCGAGAGCTTCGCCTCGGTATAACGCGAGGCGGCGCAGGCCATATCGCGCGAATAGACCTTGCCGAAGTTGCCCTTGGAGTCCACAAAGGGCGTGAGCAGGGCCTCATAGCCCGCGGAAAGGCGCACCATCGTCTCATAGATCGCTGCGTCTCCGTGGGGATTGAGCTTCATCGTCTGTCCAACGATGTTCGCGCTCTTCGTGCGCGAGCCGGACAGGAGCCCCATCTTGTACATCGTGTAGAGCAGCTTGCGGTGCGAGGGCTTGAAGCCGTCGATCTCCGGGATCGCGCGCGAGACGATCACGCTCATGGCATAGGGCATATAGTTCGTCTCCAGCGTCTCGGTGATCGGCTGTTCCACGATCGCGGCGTGCAGCCCCACGACGTTGGGGTTGTCGTATTTCTTTGTCTCTTCTTTCTTCTTTGCCATCTTACTTTTTACTCTTCTTGTATTTCTTTCCGGTCGTCAGGCTTCTCTTGCAGCGCGGGCAGTGCGTGGCCGAGAGCGCGCCCATGAAAATGATCTTCCCGCAGTGCGGGCAGCGGCAGTCACGGATGATGATGAAGACCAGCGTGACGAAAAGCAGGATCGTGGCGATCGTCAAAAACAGTTTCAGCGACAGGAAGCTCTGCGGCGTCAGAAGACTGCCCACGCAGGCGATCGCCGCGGCGATCATCACCGTGCGCAGACGGTCTCTCGCAGTATCGTAATCGCTTCCGCCCAGTTTGCTCATTCTCTCTTCCTCCGATCGTCAGGATATGTCCGCCATATCAAGATAACGGTAGCCGACCTCTGCGATATGGTCCTTGCGGCCGGCCAGATTGTCGCCGAGCAGAAGGTCGAATACCTCCGCCATCTTCTCGGCCTCCTCCGGCATGACCTTGATCAGACGCCGCGTAGCGGGGTTCATCGTCGTCATCCACATCATGTCCGGGTCGTTCTCACCGAGACCCTTGCTGCGGCTGATCGTCGCCTTCGCGCCGCCGAGCTTGTCCAGGATCTCCGCTTTCTCACGGTCCGAATAGGCAAAGTAGGTCTTCCCCTTGCTTTCGATCTCATAGAGCGGCGACTCGGCAATGTAGACGTAGCCTTCGCGGATCAGCGTGGGCACCAGACGGTAGAGCATCGTAAGGATCAGCGTGCGGATCTGGAAGCCGTCGACGTCCGCGTCGGTGCAGATGATGACCTTGTTCCAGCGCAGGTTGTCCAGATCGAAATTGGAAAGGTCCTTCGTATGCTTGTCCTTGACCTCAACGCCGCAGCCGAGCACCTTGAGCAGGTCGGTGATGACGTCGCTTTTGAAAATGCGCACATAGTCCGCCTTGAGGCAGTTGAGGATCTTGCCGCGTACGGGCATGATGCCCTGGAATTCCGCGTCGCGCGAGAGCTTGCAGGCGCCGAGCGCGGAATCGCCCTCGACGATGTAGATCTCTCGTCTGTCGGTATCGCGGCTGCGGCAGTCGACGAATTTCTGCACGCGGTTGGCGATGTCGATGCTGCCCGAAAGCTTCTTTTTCATGCCCTGGCGGGCGCGTTCGGCGGTCTCGCGGCTGCGCTTGTTGATCAGCACCTGCTCGGCGATCCTGTCCGCCTCCGGCTTGTTTTCGATGAAGTAGACCTCCAGCTGCTGCTTGAAGAAGTCCGTCATCGCCAGCTGGATAAAGCGGTTGTTGATGGCCTTCTTGGTCTGGTTCTCATAGGAGGTCTGCGTGGAAAAGCAGTTCGTCACCAGGATGAGGCAATCCTGCACGTCCTGGAACTTGATGGCCGTCTCGTTTTTCTGGTACTTGCCTATTTTTTTGATATAAGCGTCAACGGCAGAGACGAAGGCGCTGCGCGCGGCCTTGTCCGGCGCGCCGCCGTTTTCGAGCCAGGAGGAGTTGTGATAGTATTCTATCGCGTTGACCTTGTTGGAGAAGCAGAAGGCCGCCGACAGCTTGACCTTGTATTCCGGCTTGTCCTCGCGGTCCCGGCCTTTCCTTTCGGTCGAAATGAAGACCGGCGCGGTCAGCGCTCCCTCGCCCGCGATCTCCTTGACGTAATCGACGATGCCGTTCTCATAGCGATAGTCCTTCGTTTCGAATTTGTTCCCGCGCTGGATGCGCAGGCGAAAGGTCACGCCCGCGTTGACGACGGCCTGGCGATGCAGAACGTCCTCGAAATATTCCACCGGAATGTCGATCTCGGTAAAGACCTCGCGGTCGGGACGCCATTTGATCAGCGTTCCCGTCTTTTTCCGGTCGGCCGGCTCGATGATGAGCTCTTCGCCTTTCTTCCCGCAGACCTTGCCTTTTTTGAAATGGAGCTGATATTTTTTTCCGTCGCGCCATACCGTGACGTCCATATATTCCGAGGCGTACTGCGTCGCGCAGGAGCCCAGACCGTTGAGGCCGAGCGAGTATTCATAGTCGCCGCCGTCCGCGTTCTTGTATTTGCCGCCGGCGTAAAGCTCGCAGAAGACCAGCTCCCAGTTGTAACGCTTCTCCGCCGGGTTCCAGTCCACGGGGCAGCCGCGGCCGAAGTCCTCGACCTCGATGGAGTTGTCCTCGTAACGCGTGAGGGTGATCAGATCTCCATGGCCCTCGCGCGCCTCGTCAATGGAGTTGGACAGTATCTCAAAAACCGCATGCTCGCAGCCGTCCAGCCCGTCGGAGCCGAAAATGACGCCCGGACGTTTCCGGACGCGGTCCGCTCCCTTGAGCTGGGAAATGCTCTCGTTTCCGTATGCGGTGCTGCTTGTACTCATAAAAGCCTTTGCCTTTCATACAATATCTTGTAGGATATGCAGAGCATATCCGTCCCATTTTTGTCTATTTAGTATAACAAAAAATCCCTGTAATTGCAAGTCCCCCGCTGCATGCGCCGGAGCAATGAAAACAGGCGGGCCGATACGCTCGGCCCGCCCGGCGGAAGAAAGTCTTCCACTTGACATTTCGCCGTTTTCGATGTATCCCTATACGGGACGGCATCTCCTCCGGGCTTTCTCTCTCTCGCCCGGACGGTCGGAAATGTCCGCGATTAGTATATGCTCTTCCCCGCGCAAGCTTACAGACCAATTCCTGCCACAGAAAGGAACGCTCATGGATTTCTCCGTTATCATCGTTATCGCCGCGATCGTGCTGGGTGTGATCATCGTCCTGCGGCTGCTGGCCAAGCCGATCCGCTTTATTTTCAAGCTGCTGATCAACACCGTGCTCGGCTTCGTGCTGTTATGGCTGATCAACTTTTTCGGCGGCGGTCTCGGCATCGCGCTGGAGCTGAGCCTTCTCAACGCCCTCGTCGTGGGGCTGCTCGGGATTCCGGGCGTGCTGCTGCTCCTGGCGATCCATTTTCTGCTCTGATCGAACAAAACGTCCCGCATCGCAATCAAGCGATGCGGGACGTTTTTTATTCTTTGAAGACCATCTTCAACAGCTCCGGCAGCTCGGCGAGCGTGCGGAACTCATAGTCCGGACGGATCTCCTCCGCGGCGCTCAATCCCTCGGGATTGAACCAGCAGGTCGTGACGCCCGCGTTGATGCCGCCGAGGATGTCCGAGCTGAGGCTGTCTCCCACGATCACCGCGTCCTCACGGCGGAAGTCCGGGATCGCGGCAAAGCAGGCGTCGAAGAAAGCCCGGGAAGGCTTGTTCGCGCCGATCTGCTCGGAAATAAAGATCCCTTTGAAATACGGCCCGATCCCCGCGCTTTTGAGACGGCTTTCCTGCGTGACGACGTTGCCGTTCGAGATGAGATAGAGGTCGTATAGCGGACTGAGCTTTTCCAGCAATTCCGGTGCGCCCGGAACGAAGTAATGCCCGCTCTCGAGCAGCGACTCGTAGCGGTCCTGTACCGTCCGGGCCGGAGCCTCGATCCCCATTTCCCGAAACAGCAGCTCAAAACGCCCGACGAGCACTTCCTCACGCGTCATCGTCCCCAGCTCGAGCCGCTGCCAGCAGCCGAGATTGATCTCGCTGTATCGCCGCAGGACGCTCCCGTCGGAGGGGATGGCAAACTCATCGAAAGTCTGCCTGATCGCATTCCGCTCTGCGGTGCGGAAATCCAGGAGCGTATCGTCGATATCGAAGAGGACCTTTTTTCTCTTTCCCTTATTCATCTCACAGTACCTTGAGCGCTTCGGAGATCTCCTCGAAGTGCGCGCCGCGCGAGGCCTTCACCAGCACGCAGTCGCCCTCGCGGATCTCCTCGCCGAGAGCGGCGATCAGCGAAGCGCGGTCGGGGAAGATCCGCGCGATCGCACCCGCTCCCTCGCAGTAGTCCGCGGCATGCTCGCCGCAGCAGAGCAGGCGCGCCACGCCCTTTTCGGCAGCGTAGGCGCCGCCGGTGAAATGCGCGTCCCGGGCCGTGTCGCCCAGCTCGAGCATATCGCCGAGGATACACACGTGTCTTCCCGGCAGCTCCGTCAGCGAGTCTATCCCGCTGTGCAGCGCTTCGGCGTTGGAGTTGTAGCAGTCGTCGAGCAGCGTGAGCTTTTCCGTTCGGATCACGGCGGAGCGGCGGCCTACGATCGCAAAGGACGCGATCCCCCGCACGATCTCCTCGTCCGAAAGTCCCAGCTCCATGCCCACGGCCGCGGCCTCGAGCGCGGCGTAAACAAGGTGTCTGCCAAAGGCGGGGATATGCGCGCGGAAGCGCCTCTCGGCCGAGACGATCGTGCAGTCCGTCCCCTCCTCGCTTGAAGCGACGTCCTCCGCGCGGATCTCGCAGTCTTCTCCCAGGCCGACGAAGATCCGGCGGCGCGGGCAGTCGAAGCCGCGCAGCTTTTCGTCGTCGCCGTTCATGATGACGAGCCCGTCCTCGGGCAGATACTCGATCATCTCCGTCTTGGCGCGCAGCACGCCGTCGAGGTCGTGCAGAAACTCCAGATGCGCGTGCCCGATCAGCGTATAGACCGCGATCTGCGGCCGCACCATGCGCCCCAGACGGCTCATCTCCCCGAAGCCCGAGATGCCCATCTCGACGACGGCGATCTCGTCCGCGGGCGTGATGCGCGAGAGCGTCATCGGCACGCCGATCTGGTTGTTGAGGTTCTTATCGGTCTTGCAGACCTTCCAGCGGCTGGACAGGACGGCGGAGATCATCTCCTTGGCCGAGGTCTTGCCCACGCTTCCCGTGATGCCGACGATCGGCAGCGAAAGCGTATCGCGGTAAGCCGCGGCGATATCCTCCAGCGCGCTCTGCACGTCGGGAACAAGGATAATGCCCCGCGTCTCCCCTTCCGTTACGCGTTCGGCCAGGCAGCAGACCGCGCCCTTGTCGAGCGCCGCGGAGATATAGTCGTGTCCGTCGACCTTCTCGCCCCTGTAGGCGACAAAAAGATCTCCCGGAAGGATCTCCCGGCTGTCGATGACGACGCGGCCGAGCTCGCGCGAGAGATCTCCCTCGCCGCAGTATCGTCCGCCGCAGGCCTTCAGCGCTTTTTCGATCGTCATATCGGTCATGGTCCAGTTCCTCCGTGAGGATCGATTTTTACATATTATAACACAGCCGCAGCCGCATGGCAAAGAAAATCGCCTTGCGTGCAAAAAACAGGTGCAATCTGAAAAAGAGTATGATATAATACGTCGTCACTAAAGATAAAGGAACGTTTTTTCTATGAATTATATCGTGGTGGATCTGGAGTGGAACCAGGCGATGAGCTCCAAATCTTCCGTTTTCAACAAGCTGCCTATCCATCTGCGCGGCGAGATCATCGAGATCGGCGCTGTCAAGCTCAACGACGATATGTCGCTGGGCGAGGAATTCACCATCGACGTCAAGCCGGTCTATTTCAAGCGTATGCACTACAAGGTCAAAAAGCTCACCGGCTTTGACAAAGAGCGTCTGGCAAAGGGTCTGTCCTTCCCCGACGCGATGGAGAGCTTCCGCGCCTGGTGCGGCGACGACGTCACCTTCCTGACGTGGGGCTGCGACGACCGCGGCATCATGGAGCAGAACATCATCATCCACGACCTCGACTGGGACTGGATCGCCGGTTGGGTCAACCTGCAGCTCATCTACAATCTTCAGACCGGCGGCGACAAAAACCAGAAATCACTCGCCAGCGCGATGGAACATTTTCAGATCGAGCAGACCCGCGTCGCGCACGACGCGCTGGGCGACGCCTACAACACGGCCCTTGTCTGCACGCATCTGAACATGGAAGAGGGCTTGAAGCTCTATCCGGACGCAGCGCAGATCCTGGCCTCCCGCATGCCGAAGTCGGAAACGCAGGCCGAGACGCAGGATGCCGATTACCTCCTGCATGAGAGCTATTCCGCCTTTGCCTCGAAGGCGGCCGCCTTTGCCGACGAGCGCATCGTCTCTCTTGCCTGCCCCGTCTGCGGCAAGCCCCTCGCCGGCAGCAAGTGGGTCAACCAGGGCGATCAGCGCTATATGAGCATCTACAGCTGCGAGGAGGACGGCCCCTTCCTCGCGCGCGTGAAATTCCGCAAGCACACGGAAGACAACAGCTGGTCGGTGAACAAGCTGCTCTACAAGGCCGACGAGGCCGCCGTGGACTTCTACCATACGAAGGCCGCGCAATCCCGCCGCAGAGGGAGAGGCCATACGAGAAAGAAAAACCGCCCGGCAAAGTAGGGTGAGCAGTATAATCAAAAAGGACGTCGAATCGACGTCCTTTTTTCATGTTCAAAAACAATCACAGATTGAGGTCAGGCGTGTTGTCCCGCTGATACGAGCTCCAGTTGCCGTTTTCGATCAGCTCCTCCCTGGCCAGCACGCGCAGCAGCTCCTCGGTCTGCCCCTGGCGGGAGAGCCGTTCTGCCATCCTGGCATAAAAGCGTTCCATCTTCCGATGGTCCGAGAGCGAGCGCGGCAGCGAGAGCCGCCCGTAATAATTGGCGACGAAGAGCGTCACGGCGGTGATCGTGCCCATCACGATCTTCAGGATCGTACGGCAGAGCTCGACGTTCCCGATCCGCACGAGCGGCGAGAAGATCAGCCCGCCGCAGACAAGCTCGAACACGACTGCGGCAAAATAGAGAGTGATGCTCAAAATCAGAGCGGACCGGACGATCCGGCCGCTGACCTGAAGGCCGTGATCGGATCGGATCCCCGCGCGGTGATGATACTCCCGCTGGTCATCGACCCAGCACGAGCGGATGTCGTGAGCCGTTTCAGGGGCCTCTCCCGCGTTCAAAGCGCAGAGAGCGTCCATGATCCAGGCGGTCTCCTCCTGCTGCGTCCAGGACAAGAGCTCGGCGGCCTCGATACGGCTGCCCGCATAGCGCAGATAGGTCTGTACCCGCAGGCACTCGGCCAGCGCCCGGTATTCGATATAGCGCCTGTGGCAGTCCGACCGCGCGGCATAGCGCTGACACAGCCACGCGCCGAGCAGCATGAGACCGCAGACGAGGATCATCCAGGTCGCCTGCGCCTCGTCGTACATCAAAAAGGCAAAGGTCACCATCGCGCTGGCGACCGCCATCAGTCCCAGCGTGAGACGAAGGCGCTTCGCGTTCATGGCGCTCAGTCTTCCGGCCGCTTTCCCGATCCGTTCCATCCTTACGAGGAGCGGGTCGCTTTCCTTTGTCGGAAGCCTCGCCGCACCTTCCACATCCGTATCTGCGGCAAGACGGTTGAACTCGTCGCTTCTTCGCAGGATCTCACCCACGGCTTCGGCATTGCCGAAGATATGCACCGTTCCCGCGGGCTCGGCCTGCCGGTCGCGGCGCGGCGTGTAGACGTGGATCACCGCCTCGTTCGCCTCGGTGCGCACCGCGGTCCCGGACGCGGGCAGATAATTGCCCCGCAGCGCGAAATCCACCGTCTCCGCCGTCCCGCAGGCCGCCTCCGTTCCGGGGCCCCCGTCCCAGAGCGCAAGCAGAACGTGGCTGTGCGCGCTGACATAGATCCCCGCCTGTCGGAACAAAAAGTCCCTGGTCGGGCCATCCTTCGGGACGGCTTCCGTCGGCGGCGTGACGAAGACCTGCTCCGCGCGGCCGCAGTGATGATGAAGACGCTCCAGTGCCTCGGCGCTGAAATCCTTTTCGAAGCGCTCGAGCGGCATCGGCAGCGCGGCCAGGACGGGAATGCCCAGTTCCTCTGCGGCGTCCGCGCACAGCAGATCTCCCCCCTCGGCAAGCGAGGTAAGCATCACGAGCTCCGAATGGGGGCAGAGTTCCTGCAGTTTTTTCAGTTCCGTCCGCACGGAGGCGGCTATGGCCGTCCTGTCCTGTTCGCGGATCGCCCGGTGGGCCGTTACCCCCACGATGATCGGAATACTTTTATCTGTTTTCATTGGCCCTCGATCTCAAAATCAAAATGAATACCCTTCCCGTCCAGGCTTGCGATCGCTTCCTTCATATCGGCCGAGACGCGGACGTATTGCAGCTCCTCCAGTTCAAGAAGAGGCGTGAGATCCTTGATCCCCGGGTTCCAGGGGATCCACAGCTCCCGAAGCTCCGGATGTGCGTGAACGAAGTCGGTGAACAGGGCGTTGACGTCCTCCGCCTCGCTCTTCCCGGTAAAGCTCCCGCAGGCCGAGAGGCGCAGGACCGGCGTATCCTTCAGATAGGGGATGTAGCGCGCCGCGTCCACGTTGTTGATATCGAGATTGCTCAGCGCCCGAAGCTCCGCGAGCGGCGCATAATCCTTGATCGGCGCTTCACTGATAAACAGCGCCAGGCCTCCGCGCTCCTCGATCGCCTCCGTCAGGCCGCAGCCTTTCAGCGGCGAGAGGTCCTTCACCTGCGTGCCGTTGAGGTTGAGCTCCACAAGTCCGCTGAGATTCTGCACGCCCTCGATGCTCCCGATCGGGCAGCTGTCAAAGCACAGATACCGGAGCTCCTGGCAGGCGTAGGCGGGCGAAACGTCCTGGAGCACCGGGCAGTCGAACAGGCAGAGGGATCGCAGCTCGCCCAGGCTCTGAATGCCGTTGAGGTCTTCGATCGGCTGAGAAAACAGACGCAGCTCGTTCAGGCCGCTCAGCGGCGCGAAAAGGCCGAGGTCCGTCAGCGATCCCGCCGCGTATTCCGGGACGCTTTCCTCTCCGCTGCTGCGGTCAAAAAGCGTGATGACCGGCCGGTCTTCCCCGTCCTCCCAGCGCCAGTCGACGTCGTAAACGTCCAAATCGATCAGCTGATCTCCGACAAGGCACAGGCGTTCGACTCTGCGCAGCATGGACGCCGGCAGCGTGTCCAGCTCTTCGAGGCTCAGGAGCGTCACGTTCCCTTCAAAAGGGCGGAAGCTCCCGTCGGGGTATTCGATGCTGTACTCAGCGACCCGTCCCTGTTCCACAAGCTCTACGGCCTGCTCGGCGAGCGCGGGATCGACCGTGAGCCGCTCTCCCTTCAGACGCCGGAGCGCCGACAGGTCGCGCAGCTCGCTCTCATCGACGAGGCGGATCCAGTGATAATGCCAGCCGTCGGGCTTGCTGTTGAGAAAACCGAGATTGCGAAGCCCCTCGACGCCCTCGATCCTCAGGGTGTTGAAATCCACGCTCTCAAGATCGGGCAGCGTGTAGACGTGATCGAGCGTCAGAGCGTCCAGATGGATCCCCTCGATCGCGCTCCAGTCGATCAGGCGCGGGCAGCCGGTGACGCGCAGGATGGTGTCACGTCCCTCGTCCGCATAGAGCGGCAGGTTTTGGATCCCGTCAAGGCTTCCCAGGTACTGGAGGTCGTATAGCTCCAGATCCCGGATCTTCAGCGCCGGCATGGCGCTCAGATCCCGCAGATCGCCGTACCAGATCTCAAGCGACTCCGTCACCTCCGGCAAACGGCTCAGATCGACGCCGCGGCACTCGTGAAGATGCAGATGTCGGACCTTTGCGCCCTCGAGATAAGGCAGGACGGCGTCGAGATCCCCGTTGTGAGGGTTGACGTGGAGATAATCATAGTCCTTCACAAAGCGCAGGCCGGAGTAATCCCGGATGTCCCCGGAGAACTCGAGGTTGAAATTCCTTTTGTCGGAAAAGCCGCTCAGAAAGTTCGTGTTCGGCAGGTCGACGTCATAGAGCTCAAGCCTCTGAAGATGGTCCAGCCCGGCCAGGAAAGACAGATCCCGGACCTGCCCGTGCATGCCCCAGACATGAAAATGTTCAAGTTGACCGCAGCCTGCGGCGGGAGAAAAATCTCTCAGCTTCCCGCAGCTTTCGATATACAGCGAGCAGAGGCCTTTCAGCTCGCCGACCGCGCGGATATCCCGCAGCGAGCTGCAGTTCGTGATCTCCAGAGAAGAGACCGGCAGGCCTTCGATCCCTTTGAGAGCGGTCAGGCCGTTCATCTCGGAAAGCCTGAGCATCGAGAGCTTTTCCGCTTTCTCCAGGCAGGAGAGGTCCTTCAGCGGCAGGTCGCCCAGCGTGACGTCGAACAGCTCGCCGCAGCCGCGCAGCGAAGACAGGTCGAGAGCGCTTCCGCTGTTCGCATGCCAGAGCCAGAGGTCTTCCAGCCGCGGCGGCGCGAAGCCGGAAAAGTCCGCTCCGTCCGGGATCTCGAACATGTCGATCGAAACTCTTCTCAAAGCTTCACAGGCCGTCAGCGCGCCGAAAGCATGCACCGGCGTAAAGCGCAGCGTGAGCTCCTGCGCCAAAGAGCCCGCGATCCAGTCGATGCTTTCAAAGCCGCAGCTTTCGATATCGACGCGCTCGAGCTTCTCCGCTCCGCGCAGATCGGGAAGCGCGGACTCCTCCGCGTCGACGAGGACCATGGTCAGGCTGCGCAGGTTGGGCATCAATCCGATAAAGCGCAGATCGTCCCAGCGCTCGGAGGAGAGCTCCTGCCCCGTCTCCTTGCTGTACCAGTGCACGTCGTTCCACTCGTCGAGATAGGCGAAGTGATCCCAGGACTGGAAGGCGTCCTCCGGCATGAAGATGACGTCGCCGTTGGTCGCGAAGCCCTTGATCTCGTAGTTTTTGAAGAACGCGATCTGATCGCCCACGATCACCACGTTTTCGATGGACGCGAGATCCTCCTCGGTGATGCCGAGGGCTGCGGGAATGACGACCGGCCCCTCTCCCGCCATGGCGGGGAGCTTTTCTCCTCCCGCGGCGGAGCGCCAGATCAGAAAGCCGACGAGCGCGATCAGCGCAAGCCCCGCCGCGGCGAGGACGAGCGGCAGGCGGCTCTTTTTCCGTGGAAGCGCCGAGACGATGCGCTCTGCGATCAGAGAGGCGTCGCGCCCGGCCGCGGGGATGATGTTGCGCGCGTACAGCGCATTCTTGAGCCGATCGGGGATCGGCGCGTCGTCGAGCTGCAGCGGCAGCACCTTGTCCGCCCCCGAGCCGATGAGGTCCAGCAGTTTTTTTGTCAGTTCTTCATCCTCGAAGAAGCTCTTTGAAAGGACCGCGAGAACGATATCGTCCTTCCCCGCCGCGCCGTTCCCTTCCGAGACAGGCAGGCCCCTTTCCTTCAGCTGAGCAAGAAGCGGCTGCAGCGCCTCCCTGTCTTGCGGGGAGATCAGCAGATCCATCCCGGCATGTTTTCTCATTCAGATCCCTCGCTTTATCAGTCCGTAACGATCAGCGTAAAGGAATAATCCGTTCCGTCAAGGCTCGAAGACGCTTTTGTCATATCGCGGCTGAGCGTGACGGATTCGAGCTTTTCAAGTCCGGCAAGACATTTCAGATCGCTCACCTTTGTGTGGGAAATATCCAGCGTTCGGAGCTCGTACAGATTCTGCACGCCCTGGATCGACTCGATCGGCGAGGCCTTCAGGCTGAGCTCCGTCAGACTCTGCAGCGTGAAGAGCGCGGAGGCGTCGCGCAGCTCGCCGCAGTATTCCGCGCGGAAGCTTTCCAGCGAAGACAGCATTTGAACACCCTCCAGATCCCGCACGGGCTGACCGCAGAGCGAGAGTTCCCTGAGCCCGGTCAAGTCGGAGAAAATCGAAAGATCGTTTATGCTTCCCTGCCCGAGCTCCTCTGTGCCGCCCGTGTCCCGGTCATATAAAACGAGACCGTGCGCGGCGTCCTCTGCGACCTCAAAGCGTTCGGGATCGATGAGCCTGTCGCCTGCCACACAAAGCGTGCTCACGCGCCGCAGCAGCGCTTTCGGAAGCGTCTCGAGCTCGTCGAGGCCGTTGAGCACGAACACGGAGTCGTCGATCTGCCAGCCGCCGCTCGGATATTCCACGCGGTATTCGCCGAAATTGCCCGCTTCGACGAGATCCTCCG
This sequence comes from Candidatus Limivicinus sp., assembly GCA_045222695.1. GTDB lineage: Bacteria > Bacillota > Clostridia > Oscillospirales > Oscillospiraceae > Limivicinus. The sequence goes on along the minus strand of JBGUZD010000019.1, from coordinate 21,257 downwards.
CCTGCTCCGCGAGCTGCGGCGGGACGCTGAGATGATCGCCGCGGAAGCGGCGCAGGGGCTCAAGACTGCTTATTCCGTCGAGGCCTGTCAGCTCAAAGCTGCAGGGCGAGGAAGCGTCCATTTCTCCGAGAAAGTCAAGGTCCGTCAGATCCTCCACGTTTTCCAGGCGGAGAAGCTCCAGATGCAGATCGCGAAACGAGGGGATCGAAAAGCTGCCGTTGATTTTCAGGGAGTTCAGATCCAATCCGTTCAGCGCGCTCCAGTCCGCAAGCCGCGGGCAGTGGTAGATCTCAAGCATGCCCTGTCCCGGTGCGCAAAAGGCGGAGAGCTTTTCAAGCCCCGCAAGCGAACGGAATAGCGAACACTCATAGATCTGGATCCGCCGCGCCGTCCAGTCCTCCGGAACAGAGGAGAGGTCGCCGCAGTCGCACTCATATACGAGCAGCCGTTCCGTCACTTTGGGCATAGCGGAAAAATCCAAGCCGGAAAGACGCCGCAGATACAGATAGGAAACGGTGATATCCTTCAATCCCTCCGGAAGCTGCCCCATGCTCCCGCCGTAGAGGTCGATCCCGAGGCGGTCATAGTGTCCGATATCGGCCAGCGCGGAAAAATCGCGGACGTCGCCGGAGAAATTCAGGGCGTCGATCGATTCGCGTACCCGTCCCAGCTGCGTCAGGAAGCCCAGGTCGGGCAGATCGATGCTGTAGAGCGAGATATCCCGCAATTCACTCAATCCCCCGAGGAAAGAGGCATCCCGCAGACGCACGTCCCAGCCCGGGTAGAGCATCACGCTCTCAAGCGCCGTGCAGCCTCCGACGGGGCTGAAATCCCGCACGGCGGGACAATCGTCGATCGTGAGAGCGGTCAGTTTTTTCTGTGTGGACAGCGCCGAGATATCCTCCAGCTGAAAGCCGTTCACGACTTCAAAATCTTCAAGCTCCAGGCTCTCCAGCCCGGACAGGCTCTTCAGGCCTTCCGGCTCGAGAAGCTGCAGCGTGCGCAGACCGGAGAGCGGGGACAGACAGGAGAGATCCTGCGTCCCGGAAAAGGCCGCGTTCCACAGAGAGAAGTTGTGAAGAGCCGGCGGCGCAAAGAATGAAAACGAAGCCTCGGTATCGGTTCCGTGCATATCCACATGCAGCGTTCCGAGCTTCCCGCACGCTGTCAGCGCGCCGAAATCCCGGATCGGCGTGAAGCGGATCTGCATCTGGCTGACAGGCGCTCCGGCGAGCCAGTTCAATCCGTCGATGCCGCAGCTGAGGATCGCGACGCCCTCCAGCTTTTCCGCTCCGCTCAAATCCGGAAGTCCGTCCGCCGGCACGTCGACCAATACCAGCGACAGATAACGCAGATTGGGCATCAGGCTCAAAAAACGCAGATCTTCAAAATGGGCGGCTTCAAGCTCCTGTCCGTTTTCCATGCTGTACCAGCGGATCTGACCGTCGGGCGAATTCTGGTCCAGAACGGCGTACAGATCCGCGTCAAAGAATATGAACGGGGCCTCCTCGCCCGGATCGAAATAATCCTGCACGCTTTTCATGGCGGCGTCCAGTTCTTCGCCGTTGAGGAAGATCATCCGATCCCCGATGATGACCGCGTCCTCGATCAGCGCAAGATCCTCCGCGGTCCAGCCTTCTGGGATCACGACGGGAGATCCCTCCGTCTCCATGGCGGGGAGCTTTTCTCCTCCCGCGGCGGAGCGCCAGATCAGAAAGCCGACGAGCGCGATCAGCGCGAGCCCCGCCGCGGCGAGGACGAGCGGCAGGCGGCTCTTTTTCCGCGGCAGCGCCGAGACGATGCGCTCGGCGATCAGAGAAGCGTCGCGCCCGGCCGCGGGGATGATGTTGCGCGCGTACAGCGCGTTCTTGAGCCGATCGGGGATCGGCGCGTCGTCGAGCTGCAGTGGCAGCACCTTGTCCGCCCCCGAGCCGATGAGGTCCAGCAGCTTTTTTGTCAGATCTTCATCCTCGAAGAAGCTCTTTGAAAGGACCGCGAGGACGATATCGTCCTTCCCCGCCGCGCCCTCATCCACGCGAAAGCCGCGGCGGATTAGCTGTTCCTCGATCGGTTTGAACGCTTCTTCGTCTGCGCCGCAGCGCAGCAGCCGGATGTGTTTGCTCTTGTTCATGTCGATCCCCGTCCCGGTATGATTAATTCAGCTGAAAATCGAAGTGATACTCCTGCCCCTCGATACTTGCGATGGCCTTGGTCATGCTCCTGTCGATCGTGAAGGACCTCAGGTTCTCCAGACCGAGCAGCGGCGTGAGATCCGTGACCTTATCCGCCCAGCCGAACCACATCGATTCCAGTTCGGGATGATTCGCCGCGAAGGCTGCGAGATCCTCGTTGGTGCGGAAGTCTCCCGCCGCGCCTATCCCGCGGATCTCGCAATCCGCCAGCGCGGGGATCCAGACGGCCGGGTCGGCGTTGGTAAAGTTGAGGTTGTTGAATACTCCGATCGATCCCAGCGCCCTGAAATCCTCCTCGGAGAACCGCAGATCGTTGGCGCTGAAGTCAAAGCCGCCGTTCTGACAGGCATACGAGAAATCGCCCTGCGCCAGCGGCGTCAGGTCGCTGACCTTCGTACGGTCTATTTGCAGCCGGCACAGCTCCGGCAGGTTCTGGACGCCCTGGATCGAGTCGATCTTTGTGTCGTTCAGGAAGATGTACTTCAGCCCCTGCAGCGTGAAGAGCGCCGAGACGTCGGAAAGCGCCGTGCACTGCTCGGTATCGAAGGTTTCCAGCTCCGAGAAGACCTGGATCCCGTTGAGATCCTTCAGCGGCTGAGCGTAGAGGTGCAGCTCGCGCAGGCCCGTCAGCTCTGAGAAGACGCCGAGATCGGTTAAAGTCCCCTTCTCAAGTTCGCTCTGCTCACCCGTCTCCCGGTCGGTGATCATCAGCTTCGGTCCGCCTCTGCCGCTCCAGTCGGTCCAGACGTCGTAGCGTTCCGGGTCGATGATCCTGTCGCCCGCCACGGTGACGCTCGTCACGTGCCGCAGCAGGGACGGCGGCAGGGTCTCGAGCTCTTCGAAGCTCTGCAGGCTGACCTGCATCTGGTCCATATCCCAGCCGCCCTGCGGATATTCGATATGATAGCTCCAGAAATTGCCCGCCTTTACCAGATCCTCTGCCTGCTCGGCGAGCTGAGGCTGGACGCCGAGCTCCTCGCCCTTGAAGCGGTAGAGGGGCATGAGGCTAGTAAGCTCATCCAGGCCGACAAGCTCAAAGCTGCAGTTGTCGGTGTTGTTCATGTCCTTGAGGAATTCCAGATCCGTGACATCCGCCACGCTGTCGAGTCGGAGGTTGGTCAGCCAGAGCGTCGAGAAATCCGGCAGCGAATAGCCGCCCGTGATCCTCAGCGAATGCAGATACATGCCGTCGAGCGCGCTCCAGTCGGTCAGCCTCGGGCACAGATAGACATCCAGGGAAGCTCCGCCGTAGCCGGTAAAGGCTTTGAGCTTTTGGATGCCCTCCAGCGAACTGAGCTTTGAGCACTTGTTCAGGAGGAGCTGAGAGAAAGCGCGGCCCTCGTCGAAAGAGGAAAGGTCCGTCATGCCGCAGCGGTCAAGCTCCAGCCTTGACATCACCTTGGGGAGCAGCGACAGATCCGGGTCGGCGAAACGGCGCAGCGAGAGATTGTAGACCGTCGACTCCGCAAGATAGGGCATGATCTGATCGAGCGGCCTGTGGTCGCCCGGGTCGATGTTGAGGTTTTCATACAGCTTGAAAGCATCCAGGCCGGAATAATCCCCGATGTTGCCCGTGATGCTGAAGTTCCCGATCTTGTCGCGCCCCGCGGCGATCGAACGCAAGAATTCAAGATCCCGCATCGCGACGTTCTGCAGAACGAGATCATCCAGTTTGCCGAGCGGCTCCAGGAAGGAGGCGTCGAACAGGCCATTGTTTCCCCAGGTGCAGTAGCTGAAAAGCTTCAGGCGCGTGCAGTTCGAGAGCGGAGAGAAATCTTCGATCGCGTCGCAGTCTTCGATCTCCAGTTCTTCCAGGACCGAGATGCCGCCCAGCGCGGAAATATCCCGCAGGCGATCCAGGCCGCGCATCTCCACCCTTCTGAGCAGACTGCTCCCGATAAAGGAAAGATCGCTGATCGGCACGTTTGAAAGGGCCATGCTCTGCAGTTTTCCGCAGCGGACAAGACCGGACAGATCCGCCTGCCTGACGTTGTGGCAGCAGAGATCAAAGTGCACTAGGTTCGGCGGGGAGAAGTCGGAGAGGTCCGCGCCGGTATCCGGATAGGCGTCGATGCTCAGCTTTTTGAGATAGGCGGCCCTCGCCAGCGGCGAGAGATCGACGTGCGAGCGCAGGTTCATCTCTTCGATCTCGGATTCGGCCAGCCACCCGATGTCCCCGAGTCGGCACTCATTCGCCCAGAGGACATGCAGATGGGCCATTTCGCTCAGATCGGGCGCTTCCGCCACGTCCACGAGCGCCATGTGCAGCTCCTCGAGATTGGGCAGCAGCGAGAGAAAACGCAGATCGTACGAGGTCAGCGAGGCCTGCGATCCGTCCTCGTTCCAGTACCAGTCCGCACCGTCCTCGCCGCGGTAGTCGTCGCTGCCGAGCCAGAAGAGCATCTCGGGCCAATGGGTGTCTCCGTGAAAGACGTAGTCGTTTTTATCCGCAGTCGTGAAGACCTTCATGTGCTCGCCGATGATCACGATGCAGCGGACCTTTTCCAGATCCTCCGGCGAGATCCCCTCGGGCAGGTCGTAGTCGATCGTGAGCTCTTCGGCCACGGGCTCCGCCGCCGGCGCTTCGGGTTTCTGTCCGCCTTTCCAGATCAGAAGTCCGACGACGGCGAGCAGCAGCACGCCGGCCGCGGCCAGGATGAGCGGCAGGCGGCTTTTCTTTTTCGGCAGCGCGGCCACGATCCTCTCCGCGATCTGCGCGGCGTCTCTTCCGGCCGCGGGGATGATGTTGCGCGCATACAGCGCGTTTTTGATCTCGGCCGGGATCGCGGCGTCGTCGAGCTGCAGCGGCAGCACGTTCTCCGCGCCAGCGCCGATGAGGCCGAGCAGCCTTTCCTTCAGAGCGCCTTCGGCGAAAAAGCCCTCCGACAAGACGGCAAGCACGACATCTTTCCCGTCCGCCCCAGTGCCGAGCTCCGAAACGTGAAGTCCCTTTTCCTTCAGCTGCGCGATCACCGGCGCGAGCGCCTCGCGGTCGGCTTCGGAGCAAAGCAGTTTGATCTTTTTGTCCATGCTCATATCCTCCTTTTTTTCTATCTCAATCGACCAGTATCACACGAAAACCGGCTTTGTCGTTCCAGTTGAGCGGCAGCATATCGCGGCTGACCGTCACCGCCCTGAGATTGGGAAAGGCCTCGAGGGAGCTCAGATCGCGAAGCAGCGTGTGCTCCAGATGCAGGATCTCCAGGCTGGGGAGCTCCTTCACCGATCCGATGTCCTTTACCGTGCTGCCCGCAAGACTGAGCTCGCGCAGCAGCACATGTCCGCTGATCGGAGAGAGGCTTCCCAGCGGCTGGCAGACGAGCGTGAGTTTTTCCAAATTTGCCGCGCTCTCGAGAAGGCTCAGATCCGAGACCTGTCCCATGATCACCTGCGCGCCGTTGACGCGGCAGGCGCCTTTTTCATCAAAGCCGACGTTTTCAAGGCCGTCTGTCACCATGTTCCCGCAGAAATGCAGCTGTGTGATCTGCGCGAGCTGCCAGCGGTAGATCGCCTCGTCCGGTATCCCGAGCGCCCGGCGTACGCCGCGCTCTGTTTGCTTGTCCGGAAAGCTGATGGCGAAAAAGCGCTCGGCCTCGCCGAGGTCGACCACGGGCGGCGGCGTGACCGGGGCGGAGCTTTCAGACGGCAGCTCCTGCGTGATCTCCGGCGCCGGCACGGGATTCCATTTCCCGCTCGCCAGAGCTCCGAGCGCTCCCGCAGCCGCCAGGAAAAACAGCAGCGACGCGGCCAAAGCCACGGCCTGCCAGGATACGCCCTCGAGCAGAGAACGGTGATAGCGCCGCGGCAGGAAGCCGGAGCGCAGGATCGCGTCGGCGCGCTCCTCCGCGGTGTCGAGCAGCGGGATGACCGGCTTTTCACGAAGGAGCTCCTGCCATCGCTCGTCCGGCTGTTCGTCCTCGAGACGGATCACGAGGATATCCTTGCCCATACGCACGGCGGTGCGCATCTCGCTGTAACAGTTCTGCGATTCCATCGCGCGATGCGACAGGAAGAAGAGCACACGCTCGCAGTTCTGCATATGCTGGGCGATATTGGCCGGCCAGTCGCTTCCCGCGGGGATGCCCTCGTCGTACCACAGGCGGTAGCCCTTTTCGTGAAGGATCCTGATCGTATCGATCACGGCGTCCGACTGCCGATGGGCATAGCTGACGAAAAGGAAGGGGCGCGTGCCCTCGTAAGGCTTGAAAAAGCGGCTCATGCCCCGTCACCTCCGCTCAGTTCGATCGTATAGTCGCCCTCCGGAAGCTCCCCTCCGTCGACGAGCGCCTGCTGCGGGATTTCGATGCGCTCGAGCGCCGGCAGCGAGGACAGATCGTCCCAGCTCTCCGGCATGGCGTCAAGACGCAGCTCGGTGAGCTCGTTTGCAAGCTCCTCCGTGATCGAGCCGCCCCGCGCCGCCTTTCTCACGGCGGAGACGATCACGGGATCGTTCAGCGCCACCTCGTCGAGAAACGCGGGCGTGAACCAGTGGAAATAGCGAAAACCCGCAAACGCGAGGGCCGCAAGCAGGATCGCCAGCACGCACAGCACCGCGCTGATCCTGCCGAGGGCGCTCCCCGCGGCGATCTTGACGGGCTCGCCGATGATGTCCTGAGAAAAGCCCTCCGCGTGGATAATGGCGTCTTCGATCTCTTCGCTGCCGGACAGACGGTACAGCGGGATATGCCTCACGTCCTCCCGCAGGCCCATTCGCAGGCGGCGGTCAGTCCCGTCCGGATCGAGGCAGAGGATCTGCCTGCCGTATTTCTGGTTGACGAGCACGTTGCTCTTGGTGTCCTTGTCCGCGCAGGCGGCGTCCGTGAGATACAGCAGCGTCAGGGCCGCGCCGGAAGAGCGCTCCTGATCGTGCAGCAGCTCGTCTGCCCCTCCCGCGGGGCCGAAGCTGTACCAGACACGGCAGCCGCGCTCGAGAAGCGGGCGCAGGATCTTCCAGACCTTCTTCTCATCGGCGGACGCGAAGGCGAGATACAGATAGGGTTCCTTCCCCTCATAGGGCGGGAACTGCTTGTGCCAGTTTTTCATAGCGCCGTCATCTCTTTTTCCGGAAAGAAATTTGGGTTATACACACTCAAAATTACTATATCACGCAAGAAAAACAAAGGCAACGAGGGATTTGCTTTTCGGGCGCGGCAAAACAAAAAACCTCCGCCGCCGGCGGAGGAAATAAAAACGGACATCGGTCCGACCCGATGCCCGTTTTCGTTTTATCTGCGGTAAAGGCCGCCTCCGACGATCGCGCAGTTTACGTCTCCGGCGGTGGAAACGCTTCCGCCGACGTTGCCGCAGTTGACGTCGCCGCCTGTGTTGACGCTCCCGATGACGGAGCCGCAGTTCACGTCTCCGCCCGCGCGGACGTCGCCGCCCACGTCTCCGCAGTCCGCGTCGCCTCCGCAGCTGACCGTCGAGCCGACCTCTTCGCAGCTCACGTCGTCCCCTGCGCTCACATTTCCGCCGACGCAGGCGCAGTTCACGTCTCCGCCCGCCTCGACGTTCCCGGAAACGTCCTCGCATTTGACGTCGAAAAAGCTGAACACATTCAGCGCTTCTCCGCTGTATTCCAGCGTGACTCCCCTGCCGAAGAGCTTTCTTTCGATCTCCTCCGCCGAGACGAGCCTGCGTCCGCGGAAGAGCACGGCGCGCAGCGTGTTGTCGTCGTCCCAGGGAAGAAAGGCGTCGGCGTCGTCGAAGGCCGCGCTCTTTTCTTGCGGCGGCACGACTGTCTCCTCGAGCTCTTCCGTCTTTTCTTCGCAGGGCGCCGCAGGCGTCTCCCACTCCCTTTCGGGCAGGAGCTCAAGGCCGAAGAGCATGTCGATGCTCACGCCGAAAAACTGCGCTAGAAGTTTGATATTGGATATATCGGGGGATGAAATGCCGTTTTCCCACTTGCTCACAGCCTGATAGGAGATATTCAGCTCTTTGGCCAGATCCTCCTGCGTCATGCCCTTTTCTTTTCTCAAACGGGCGATGTTCTCGCCGAGTGTGTTGTTCATATCAGATCCTCCTGTCGATTTGTCCGCGGCTCTGGGAAGATTGTAAGCACAAAAAACGCGTTCTGCCAATAACTTCTTGGTTGAAAAAACGAACTCAACCGTCAGTTGAGTCCGTCTTTGTTCTTTTCAAAATATTCTCTCGCCGTCTCGGCGTCGCGGGCGATCTGCGACGAGAGCTCTTCATAGCTCGCAAACCTGATCTCGCCGCGCAGAAAGGCGTAGAACTCCACCCGCACCCTGCGGCCGTAGAGATTGCCGGAGTAGTCCAGCAGATGGCTCTCGACGCTCAGCGTGTTGCCGCTGCCCGTCGTGGGACGAACGCCGACATTGGTCACGGCGCAGTAGCTCTCGCCGTTGCCGAGGCAGACGCGCGTGGCGTAAACGCCGTGCCGCGGGACGAGCACGCCTTCGGGGAAGACCATGTTGATCGTCGGCGCGCCGAGCTGACTGCCCAGATGGCAGCCGGAGTGTACCGTGTCGGTGAGGACGTGCGGGTGTCCCAGATAGCGCCGTGCCTGCTCCATCTCGCCGTTTTCGATCAGCGTGCGGATATAGCTCGAGCTGACGATCCGTCCGTCGAGCGTCACGGCGGGGATCACGTCGCAGCCCAGACCGTGGGCGGCGCAGTAAGCTTGGAGTTTTTCCGCCGTCCCCTCCCCCTTGTAGCCGAAGCAGAAATCATGTCCTACCACGATATGGGAGATATTCAATTCTTCCGTCAGCGAGCGGATGAAATCCTCCCAGGGCATCGTCATCAGATGACGGTTGAAGTGCAGAAACACCACGTCGTCGATGCCGAAGAGCCGCCGGATCAGGTCCTCGCGGCCGAGCGCGCTGTTGATGAGCTTGACCTCGTCGCCGAAAACAAGATTGTCCGGGTGCACGTCAAAGCTGACGACCGAGGCCGACGCACCGCTCTCGAGCGCACGCTGCTTCGTTCTTTCCAGAAGCGCGGCGTGACCGATATGCACGCCGTCGAAAAAGCCGATGGCGACGACGCGTTTGATCTCTGCCATATCCTATACCTCAAAGAAGCTCTTAATGGTTGACATAATACCGTTCCGGATCTCCCCGAGCATTAAAAGGGAGCCATCCGATCCGTACACAAGCGCCTGACCGTCCTCCTCCGCCGTTTCGACGGGATTGCCGCAGCGGATCTTTCTCTCGCTTTCCGTATCCGCGACGACGCGCCTCATGCCGGGGAAGAGCGCGTCGATCCCGAGAAGGAGCTCTTCGATCGTCCCCGCTTCCGCGGCGGCGATCAGCTCGTCCATCGTATGCGCGTCCTCTACGGAAAAGCCGCCGACCTCCGTGCGCCGCAGAGAGCTCAGGCATGCCCCGCAGCCGAGGCTTCGCCCGATATCGTGGCACAGCGTGCGGACATAGGTGCCCTTTGAGCAGCGGACGTCCAGCACGAAATCCCCGTTATCGTCTCTTCCGAGCAGCTCGAGCGAGCGGATCGTGACCGGGCGCGGCTTTCTTTCCACCTCGCCGCCGCGGCGGGCGATGTCGTAAAGCCGTCTGCCGTTCACGCGGATCGCGCTGTACATCGGCGGGATCTGCTCGATATCGCCGCGAAAAGCGCGCAAAACCTCCTCCAGTTCCTCCGCCGTCACGGAGCACGCGCTGTGTTCGAGCACATTGCCCGTCACATCCTGCGTGTCGGTGACAAGGCCGGGTCTGAGGGAGGCGAGATAGCGTTTGTCATGCTCCTCCGCAAAGGGAACGGCGCGCGTGGCGCGGCCGAGGAACATCACGAGCAGTCCGGTCGCCATCGGGTCGAGCGTGCCGGAATGTCCGATCCGACGCGTTTTGCAAAGGCCCTTGAGCTTTGCGGCGACGTCGAAGCTGGTCCAGTCCCGCGGCTTGTCGACAAGCAGGATGCCGTTCATTTCCAAACCTCGTCGATGACGTCGAGCAGCATGCGTTTTGCCTTTTCGGGAGGCGACTGGATCGTGCAGCCGGCGGCCATCGCGTGGCCGCCGCCGCCGAAGACGGCGCAGATCTCGCTGCAGTCCACCTCCGGTGAGGAGCGCAGGGAAATGCGGCTTTCGCCGCCGGGCTGCTCGCGCACGGTGATGTTCAGGATCGCTCCCTCCGCCTTGCCGGCCAGCCCGGAGATATCGTCGAGGTCCTCCTCGGTCGCCCCCGCTTCGCGCAGCATGTCCTGCGTGATCGTGGCGAGCGAGATCTTTCCTCCGCGGTAGAATTCCATGCCCGAGAGGATCATACCCTCGATCTTCATCCTCGCGCGGGAGATCCTGCGAAAGAGCTTTATATTGAGCGTTTGGTTGTCTGCGCCGAGATCGAGCAGTTCGGCCGCGGCGCGCAGCGTATCGGCCTTCGTGTTAGCGTAAACGAAACATCCGCAGTCGGTGGAGACCGCGACGTAAAGCAGGTTTGCCTCTTCCTCGGAAACATCGCCGTTGAGCGCTTTTATGAGCTGCAGCACGATCTCGCCGCAGGAGGCCTTGCTCGGCGCGATGAGGTTTCTTGGCGCATAGTGCGTGTTGGAGGGATGATGGTCGATACAAAAATCGACCCTGCCGGAAAAGCCCGGAGGCAAAAGCCCCTCGGCCGCGATATCCACTGCCACGGTGAAGGCGGATTCATAACCCTCGGGAGCGTGGAAAGGCTCGGCAAAGGGCCGATATTTCTCCGTCATCTCGGTGTTGGGGAAGAGAAAGGCCGTCTTTCCGGCACGGCGAAGCGCGCTGCACAGCGCCGCGGCGCTGCCCAGTGTATCTCCGTCCGGGTTTTTGTGTGTCAGCAGCAGAAAGTTGTCCTTTGTGCGGAACAGCTTCGCCGTTTCACTGGTCTTCATGCTCCTCATCCTCGCTGTGATCGATCTCGAGGCTGTTGATGACCTCGTTGATATGCGCGCCGTATTCGATGCTGTGGTCGATCTCGAAGATCAGCTCGGGCGTGTAGCGCAGCTTCATGGAATTGCCGAGCTCGCGGCGCAGATAGCCGGATGCCGAGCGCAGCCCGCGCCGGAATTCCTTTTCGTCCTTCATGCCGAGCACGGAGAGCCAGATCTTCGAATAGCGCAGATCGCCCGTCGTCTCCACGCGGGTCACGCTGATCATCCCCTGCTGCACGCGCGGGTCCTTGACCTCGCGCAGCAGCTTGGAAATGACGAATTGGATATCGTCGTTTGTTCTTGCCAGTTTGTTGGAAGGCATGGTTTACCTCTTGTCGTACTGTCAGATCTGCTCCATCACGAAGCATTCGATGATGTCGCCGACCTTGACGTCGTTGAACTTTTCGATCTGCATGCCGCATTCGTAGCCTGCGGCGACTTCCCTGACGTCGTCCTTGAAGCGGCGCAGAGAAGCCAGCTCGCCCTCGTGGATGACGATGTTGTCGCGCAGCACGCGCACCTGGCAGCCGCGCTGGATCTTGCCGTCCTGGCAGTAGCAGCCGCAGACCGTGCCGACCTTGGAGACCTTGTAGGTCTCGCGCACCTCGGCGTGGCCGATGATGCTCTCGCGGAACTTCGGCGCGAGCATGCCCTTCATGGCGGCCTCGATCTCGTTGATGCAGTCGTAGATGACGCGGTACATACGCATGTCGACGTTGCTGCGCGCGGCGCTGTCGCGGGCGGCGTTGTCCGGACGGACGTTGAAACCGACGATGATCGCGCCGGAGGTGGCGGCGAGCATGACGTCGCTCTCGTTGATCGCGCCTACCGCGCTGTGGATGACCTTGACGCGGACCTCCTCGTTGGAGATCTTCTCCAGCGAGGACTTGACCGCCTCGGCGGAGCCCTGCACGTCGGCCTTGACGATGAGGTTGAGCGTCTTCATCTCGCCGGCCTGGATCTGGCTGAAAAGGTCTTCCAGGCTGACCTTCTTGGCGACGGCCGAGCCGGAAGCCTGCTGGATGCGGCGTTCCTCGGCAAGCTCTCTGGCCATGCGCTCGTCGGCGACGGCGTTGAAGATATCGCCGGCGCTCGGCACTTCGTTCAGACCGGAGATCTCCACCGGCGTGGAGGGGCCTGCCTCCGTGACGCGCTGGCCCTTGTCGTTGATCATCGTGCGCACGCGGCCCACGCAGGTGCCGGCGATGATGATATCGCCGAGTCGGAGCGTGCCGTTCTGCACGAGCACGGTCATGATCGGACCGCGGCCCTTGTCCAGGCGCGCCTCGATGACGGTGCCCTTCGCGGCGCGGTTCGGGTTGGCGCGCAGTTCGAGCACCTCGGCCTGCAGGACGAGGTTCTCCAGCAGATTGTCCACGCCCATGCCGGTCTTGGCCGAGATCGGGCAGACGATGGTCTCGCCGCCCCACTCCTCGCTGACAAGGTCGTACTCGGTGAGCTGCTGCTTGATGCGGTCGGGGTTCGCGCCGACCTTGTCCATCTTGTTGATCGCGACGACGATCGGGATGCCCGCCGCCTTCGCGTGGTTGATGCTCTCAACGGTCTGCGGCATGATGCCGTCGTCGGCCGCGACGACGAGGATCGCCACGTCCGTGACCATCGCGCCGCGGGCGCGCATCGAGGTGAAGGCCTCGTGACCCGGGGTATCGAGGAAGGTGATCGGGCTGCCGTTGATCTCAACGGTGTAGGCGCCGATGTGCTGTGTGATGCCGCCGGCCTCGCCGGAGGCGACGTTGGCATGGCGGATATAGTCGAGCAGCGAGGTCTTGCCGTGGTCGACGTGGCCCATGACGACCACGACGGGGGCGCGGGGAACGAGCTCCTCTTCGGTGTCGGCGCGGTCGTCGATCAGACGCTCCTCGACCGTGACGATGACCTCCTTCTCGACCTTGCAGCCGAGCTCCATCGCGACGAGCGCCGCGGTGTCGTAGTCGATCACGTCGGAGACGGAGGCGAACACGCCCAGCTTGAAGAGCTGCTTGATGACCTCGGCCGCGGTCTTCTTCATGCGGGAGGCCAGCTCGCCCACGGCGATCTCGTCGGGGATCTCGACCTTGAGCTGCTGCTTCTTGGCGATCTCGAGCTGGAGGCGCTGCATCTTGTCGCGCTCCTCCTGGCGGCGCTTGGCGGAAGTGACCTGCGCGTTCTGACGCTGCTTGTTCTTGCCGCCGATCTTTTCCTTCTTGCCGCTCTGGCCGTTCTTGAGGTTCTTGCCGCCGCGGGAGCCGGCGAGGTCCTCGAACTTCTCGTTGTACTTCTCGATATTGACCGCGGCGCCGCCTCTGGTATCGACGACGCGCTTTTCCGCGACCTGGCGCGGCACGTGCGGCTTGTCCTTCTTCTCGGCCTTCGGAGGCGTCGGAGCGGGCGCTTTCGCACCCTGCGCGGGAGCCGCGCTCTTCGCTGCCGGCTCGGCCTTCGCGGCGGGAGCGCTTTCGGGCTTCTTCTCCTCCTGCGGAGAGGCGCTCTTGGGCTCGACCTTGAAGATCTCCTCCAGGCTCTCGACCTGATTGTGCTGGGTGATGTACTCGAAGATCACGTCCAGCTCGTTGGTCTCAAGCACCTGCATATGGTTTTTCGGAGTGGCGACGTAGTCCGTCAGGATCTGGGTGACCGCCTTGGTCGGCATGCCGAAATCCTTGGCGACCTCGTGCACTCTGTATTTGATCATACTCATCTGTTCTTCCTCCTCGTTCCGTTCGTCTTCGCGTGCCCTTTTGTCCCTTTTTCGCTGCGGCGTCGGCGCATCTTGTCCTGCTTGGCTTCCAGGACGGCGGCCGCGTCGGTGAATCTCTCCGGATCTTCTGCGGCAAGCAGCTTGACGAACGCCGCCGCAAATCCCATATCCGTGATCGCCGCCATCGTGCAGTCGCCCACGCCCAGCGCTTCGGACAGCTCTTCTCTTGTAAAGGGCAGCTTCAGATCCAGTGCGCTCCTTCCTTCGAGCGCGTATCCGGCCTTGCGCAGCGCCGTCTCCGAGGTATCGGAGGCGAGCAGCAGCGCTCTGGCCTTTCCGGCCCGCACCGCATCGACGGCGCGGTCGGCCCCGATCTCGATCGCGCCCGCCGGGCGCATCAGACCGAGCAGCTTCAAGGCTTTATCCGTCATCTCCGACCTCCATTTCCCGCTGCAGTCTGTCGTAGACGTCCTGCGGGATCTGCGCGGAGAAAGCGCGCTCGAGCGCTTTGCTCTTCACGGCCTTTTTCAGGCATTCGCCGCTGCGGCAGAGGTATGCTCCCCTGCCCGGAGCCTTTCCCCTGAAATCCAGGGATATCGTCCCTTCGGGCGAACGCACGACGCGGATCAGTTCCTTTTTCGGCTTCATCTCGCGGCAGCCGAGACACTGCCGCATCGGTATTTTCTTCTGCACGGTCTCCGCCACCGCCTTTCGTTGAAAAATTATGCTTCGGACTTGCTCTTGATATCGATCTTATAGCCGGTTAGCTTGGCCGCCAGGCGGGCGTTCTGGCCCTCCTTGCCGATGGCGAGGGAAAGCTGGTTGTCCGGCACGACGACGCGGCAGCTCTTGCCGTCCTCGAGCATCGTGACGCTCAGCACCTCGGACGGGGAAAGAGACGCAGCGATATACTCCTCGGGGATCTCGCTGTACTTGATGATGTCGATCTTTTCGCCGCAGAGCTCGTTGACGATGCTCGCCACGCGGCCGCCCTTGGGGCCGACGCAGGCGCCGATGGGATCGACGTCGGGATCGTTGGAGAGCACGGCCATCTTCGTGCGGCTGCCCGCCTCGCGGGCGATGGACTTGATCTCGACGGTGCCGTCGTAGATCTCCGGGACCTCCAGCTCGAAGAGGCGCTTGACGAGGCCGGGATGGGTCCGGCTGATGAGCACCTGCGGGCCGCGGGTGGAGTTGCGGACCTCGACGACGTAGACCTTGATGCGGTCGCCCTCGCGCAGGGCCTCGGTGCGGATCCTCTCGTTCGGGGCCAGCATGGCCTCGGTAAACTCGCTGTTGGAAGAAATGCGGATCGAAACGCTGCCGTTGCGCGGCTCGATGTGGGAGACGACGCCCGTGAGGATCTCGTGCTCCTTGGAGGTGAACTCCTCGTAGATGATGCCGCGTTCAGCCTCGCGGATGCCCTGGATGATGACCTGCTTGGCGGCCTGAGCGGCGATGCGCCCGAACTTTTTCGTCTCGACCGGGATAGCGACCGTGTCGCCCATTTTCGCACGTTTGACGACCTTCTTCGCAGCGTCGAGCGTGATCTCGTGATCGGGATCCTCGACGTTCTCGACGACGATCTTGTTCACGACCATCTCGATGCGCTTTTTATCCTCGTCGAGGATGATCTCAACGTTGTCCTCGCAGTTGGGATTGTCGCGGCGGAAAGCGGCCAGCATGGCCTGCCGGATCTTATCGTACATATACTCGCGGGGAATGCCCTTTTCTTTTTCGAGCTCCTCGATAGCCTGGAAAAATTCTGCGTTCATTGTTATATACCCCTTTTTATATCGTTGCGTGCAGTCTTACCTGCGCGGTCTGCTGCTTGTTGAAACGGTAAGTCTTGCCCTTGACCTCGATCTCCGTGACGCCGTCGGCGTAGGATACGAGCGTGCCGACGAAGGCCTTCTGGCCGTTCACGGGCTGATAGAGCTTAACCTCGACCTCGCTGCCGAGGAAAGCTTCAAAGTCGCCCGGGCGTTTGAGCTCGCGCTCGATGCCTGCGGAGCAGACTTCGAAAACGTAGCTTTCCGGGATCGGATCGGCCTCGTCCAGAATGGGATCGAGGCGGCGGCTGATGCGCTCGCAGTCGGCGATTTCGACGCCGCCGGGCTTGTCGATATAGATCCGAAGATACCGTGTGCCCGCCTCGCGCACATATTCCACGTCCCAGAGGCTGCAGCCCTCTTCTTCCACGATCGGTCCGGCAAGTTCCGTCACTTTTTCGGTTATTTTACTCATACGTTTTCACCTCGCGGAGTCCGCCCGCTTTTTCTCACAAAAAAGAGTGGGCGTCGACCCACTCTTTTCTAACCATAATCCTTACTGTATCAGTATACTACCTTTTGGAAGATAATGCAAGCCTTTTTTTCGCATCATCACAAGGAAAATCAGCCGTATTTGAAGTCGGGATGATAATGGGCGTAAAACTCCTCGTAGCAGATCCCGTGCTCCATGATGAAGGTCGCCGCCTCGACGCCGACGTAGCGGTAATGCCAGGGCTCATCCCAGCCGGTCAGCAGCAGCTTGCGCGTCGGATAGCGCTTGATGAAGCCGTATTCGGCGCAGTGCGCGTCCAGCCAGGCGAACATCTCCTGGTCCATGTCCTCATAGACGAGGCGGGAATAGTTCTTATCCATCAGATCGACCGCCAGGCCCAGCTGATGCTCGCTCGTGCCGGCCTCCATGACGATCTTTCGGGCTTCCTCGGCCGCTTTCTGGTATTCGGGGTCCAGATAGGCCTCCTTGCCCGTGAGACCCATGCCCACGGCGATCTGGCTGGCCTTGCTGTTGAAGAGGTTGTTCTGATAAGAATACGAGCGGAACGCCGCCGTGACGTAGACCGTGAAGCCGGCGTCGCGGCAATCCTGCAGCATCTGTTCGAGATAGGGCAGCGCCGTGGCGTCGAAAAGCTGGTTGTTGGTGCCGCTGATCTTGCCGGATTCTGCCGGCGCATAGGCCGCGCTGAGGAAGTTGTCGGCATTGACGATCATGTACTGCGGGTTGTCGAAATCCTCGATATCCAGCTGCGGCCAGATGTCGACGGTCGGCTCCGGCGTTTCGACCGCGGCGTTGGGATCGACGAAGGTGAGACTGTCGGATTCGACGAATGCGCCGTCGAGACCGCCGAGGATGACGGTGGTCTTGTTGTCGCTGCGCATGACGACGATGGTATACAGCACCAGGCACAATGCGCCTGTGAGGAGGATCCATGCCAGCTTATTTCTTCTCATAAGCGCCCGACCTGCCTTTCAAAAGAATTTGCGAGAGAGATTATAGCACCAAATTATGAACAAAACAAGTGCTCGCATCCCGGTTGTTCCCCGACGACGCGCCGGGACGGCGCACGGCTGCATTTCAGTCTTACTTTTTCTCCCGTGTCAGGAAGCGGATCGCCTCGCGGTAGCCCTCAAAGCCTTTCCCCTCGATCGTCTTTTCACAGGCAAGGGACGTATAGGAGATCTGCCGGAAGCTCTCGCGCTCCGAGATGCGGCTCAGATGCACTTCCACGGCGGGAAGCGCGACCGCGCGCAGCGCGTCGAGGATGGCGACGCTCGTGTGCGTATAGGCCGCCGGGTTGATGACGATCGCGTCCTCCACGCCGAGAGCCGCCTGGATGCGGTCGACGATCTCGCCCTCGTGATTGGACTGGAAGATCTCACATTCCGCGCCTTCCTCGGCGCAGCAGGCCTCGATGAAGGCGCAGAGCTCGGCATAGCTCTTCTCGCCGTAGATCTCCTTTTCCCGGATGCCAAGCATGTTGAGATTCGGTCCGTTGATCACAAGGATCTTCATCGATAGCGCTCTCCTTTTTGTTTTTTATGTATTCTATCACCGCCGCGGCGTTTGTCAAGCTTCCAGCGCGCGGCGCAGCTTTTCGAGCGCGTGCTTTTCCAGACGGGAAACATACGAGCGGCTGATCGCGCACAGCTCCGCCGTCTCGCGCTGGGTATGCGATTTTTCTCCGTCCAGGCCGTAGCGAAGCGTGAGGATGCGTCTCTCCCGCTCGTCGAGCGAGCGCTCCATTTCCCGCCGCAGCTGCGCGCAGAGCTCCTTTTCGCAGACGCGCTCGGAGAGGTCCTGCTCCTCGGAGACGACGTCGAGCAGCGACAGCCCGCCGCCGTCGTCCTCGGTCTCGATCGCCTCGGATAAGCTTAGTTCACCGGCGTTTTTTCGGCGGCTGCGGAAAAACATCAGGATCTCGTTTTCGATGCAGCGGCTGGCGTAGCTGGTCAGCCGCACGCCCTTGTCGCGCCGGTAGGTGTTGATCCCCTTGATCAGGCCTATCGTCCCGATCGAGATCAGATCGTCCGTGTCCTCGGTCTGCGTGTAGTATTTCTTGATGATATGCGCGACGAGACGCAGATTGTGCTCGACAAGCTTGTTGCGCGCCTCTACGTCCCCTTTCTCCCAGCGGGCGAGGCATTCCTCTTCCTCGGCGCGGCTGAGCGGCTTGGGAAAAGAGTCTCCCGGCATGATGCGCAGCGTCAGCAGCAGGCTGTTCATCAGCAGCCAGAAAGCGCTCTCGATCATTTCCATCACCTCTCTATCATCCTATTCCGCGCTGCCTCGTCCGATAACGACGAAAAGGCCGATGCTTGCGCATCGGCCTTTTCCGAAAAAACTTCTTTATTCTGCTTTGGCCTCTTCCGCGGCCTTGATCTTGGCGAGCTCCTCTTCCTCGAGCTGTCGGTAGGCGACCTTGCCGACGAGGGTCTTGGGCATGTCCTCGCGGAACTCGATGTCGTAGGGCATGGCGAATTTGGCGATGTTCTTCCGGCAGTACGCCAGGAGCGTCTCCTTCGTCTCGTCGTTGGCCGGAACGCCGGCGACGAGCTTTACGAAGGCCTTGACCTTCTGCATCTTATACGGGTCGGGCACGCCGATCACGCAGCTCATCTGCACCAGCTCGTGTGCGTCGAGAATATTCTCGAGCTGACCCGGATAAATGTTGTAACCGGATGAAATGATCATGCGCTTGGCGCGTCCGCGGAAATAGATGAAGCCCTCGTCGTCCATCGTGCCGAGATCTCCCGTGTAGACCCAGGTGAGCCCGTCGGCGTGATGGCGGAGCGTGCGCGCGGTCTCGTCGGGATGCTTCATATACTCCTTCATCACGGTCGGGCCGGCGAGCAGGATCTCGCCTTCCTCTCCGTAGGGAAGCTCGCGGTCGGTATCGGGCTCGACGATCTTGATATAGGTGTCCGGGAAGGGCACGCCGATGCTGCCCTCCTTGAACATATGCGGCGGCGTCAGACAGCAGGCCGTGACGGTCTCGGTCGTTCCGTAGCCCTCCCGCACCTGGATGACGGCCTTGTGGTCGTAGAGGAACTTGTCGAACTTTTTCTTCAGCTCAATGGAAAGTGAATCGCCGCCCGAGAACACGCCCTTGAGACAGCTGAGGTCCGCGTTTTCCATGCTCTTCATACGCAGCATGGCTTCATAGAGCGTCGGCACGCCCGCGATGAAGTTGCAGCGGTTTTTGACGACCTGTTTGGCGTAATCCTTGGGATTGACGCGCGGGATCAGGATGCAGCAGCCCCCGCACTGAAGGATAGAGTGGATGCACACGCCCAGCCCGAAGCCGTGGAACATCGGCATGGCCGAGAGCATCTTGTCTCCGGGACGGTACATCGGGTTCGTCGCGACGATCTGCGCGCCGAGCGCGTTGAAGTTCTTGTTCGTCAGCACGATGCCCTTGGTCTTGCCAGTCGTGCCGCCGGAATAAAGGATGACGGCGGGATCGTCGCTCCTGCGCTCCACCTTGTAGTTGTAAAAGCAGGCGCGGGAGAGGCGCATGAATTCGTTCCAGCGGATGACGGGCGCTTCCTTGGGGATCTTCTTGATCTTGCGGCCCTCGGTGAGCATATAGCCTGCCTTGAGCGGCTGGGAGAGCGCGTCCTTCACGCTGGCAATGATGATGTTGACGACCTTGGTGTTGCTGCGGACGTTCTCGAACTTATGGTAAAACTGGTCGAGGGTGATCGCCGTCACGCTGTCCGACTCGTTGAGGTAGAATTCGATCTCCTTCTCGGCGGAAAGCGGATGGACCATGTTCGCGATCGCGCCGACGAGGTTGACGGCGTAGAACATATAAATCGCCTGCGGGCAGTTCGGCAGGGCGATCGTGACCTTGTCGTTCTCGCGTACGCCGATGGTTTTGAGCGCGCGGGCGCATTTCTCGATCTCGCGGATCATTTCACGGTAGCTGGTGCCGCGCCCCATAAAGGTAAAAGCCGTATAATCCGGATACTGATCGGCCGCCTTTTTGACAGCGTCGAACATCGATCCTTCAAAATACTCCAGATGTAAGGGGATATCTTCGGTGTGCCCCTTCCAGGGCATTTTTGCGGTGATCTCTTCCATGGTTGACTGTTCTTCTCCTGTATGTACGGATTATTTGTATTCAAAGCCGCTCGGCTCGCCGATCGGGAGATCGAGCATCTCGGGGTGCGCGAAAAGATGGCGGACCAGCTTAAGGCTGCGGGCAAAATAGAAGCCGTCGGCGATGCGCTCGTCGAGCGTGGCGCCGAAATCCACCATGTCGCGGATCTGCTTCGAGCCGTCGGGCATGATGACCTCTTCCTTATGGATCGTGCCGATCGTGACCATGAAGCTGTTCGTGCCGTAATTGTTCAGATGGTGATACACGGCCGGGCACTTGATGCTTCCGAGATTGCTGAGGAAAACGGAGGTGAAGTTCGGATCGCCTTCCGTCAGCGATTTCGGCACGAGGCCCCAGAAATCGAGCCAGCGGATGCAGCGGATGACGAACATCAGCAGCAGACGGGGGATCTTGGCAAAGGCGTCGATCGCGGAGTCTACGCCGCCGGTGGAATGCTCGCTCTTGCGCATCTCGGTCGTGTCGCTCACGATCTTGCGGCTGATGGTGTCGAGCGAGTCCTCAGCGGTCGGCGTGAGGACCATCAGCGATTCCTCCGCGCCGTCGGCGAAGCGGCGCTTGGCCACGAAGCCCAGGGAGATCTCATATCGCTCATAGGTGCGGCGTCCCTGGATGAAGCGGTTAAGGAGGGGCCTCTCGTAGACCATCTTGCTCACCGCCGCAAGGATGCAGTGGAACATCGTGGTCTTGTAGTCGGGATGCTCCGCGTTTTTCCTCTCGATATACGGCAGCAGCTCGGTCACGTCGATCTTGTCCTGCAGGCAGACCTCGCAGTCGGTCCTGTTGGGCATGAGATTGCTCATGATGCACTGCAGTCCGGTCACCTCGCGGACCCAGCGGCCGTCGCGGCGGTCGCCCCATCTTCTCTTCGGTTTAGCCATAATACGACACTCCGTTTCCAGAAAACTTAAAATTTTAATAGTTAATCACACTATACACCATCGCCGACTCTTTGAAAAGTCTGTTTTTGGAAAAAGCGCGCTTTTTTGCGGAACCTTCTCCCGGAAGGCGCGTTCACAAAGGGACACAGCAGCCTCAAAAGGAACTTTTCGCGCCGGGCTTCGTTGAAAATGCTCGGAAACCA